>CAYIZS010000148.1:0-1006 GCA_964367985.1 uncultured Candidatus Peribacteria bacterium | reverse complement strand
CTCCAGATTGGAGATAATGGTCATCATTTGTTCTTGCTGTGCTGTTTGCATCTTTCTCAAAATAATAAAAAAAGAATAAATCTTTTAATCACATCATTTTCACTAAAATATGGTATTTTTCTAACTTCCTCCCATTGCGAGGAATTGTACTAATCTAATAATCAAAAGTGCACTAGAAACCAATACCAATCCGATAATAGAAGAGATAATTCATTTTTTTGCTTTGGCCTTTAATCCACTATCAACACTTGAAAATATATACATCAATCCAGATGCAATCAATGCAATAGAAACCACTGTTCCGATAAACATCGTAGCTCCCAAAATAATATCTTGAAAAAAAGGAAAAACTTTAGTCTCGGAAGTATCTCATTTTTTGATTCATAAAGCTTTTTTGATATCAAAACTACTCTTAACTGGACTTTGGGTATCTATAGAAATCCCCATATTATTGGCAAATCCTATCCAAATCCCGCCAAAAAAGAATAGCATTAATAATAAGCTTAGTACCTTTTTCATTAATTTAAAGCAAAAAAACTTAAAATTCTTCTACGAGGTATCCTTCTACATCACTTAATTCAGATTCTGACTCTTGAGGTTCTAGATCTCATTCTTGAATCAAGTTATCTACATCTTCAGCCACATCACTATCCTCAACATCTGATCATTCCTCCAAAGCTATTTCAGTTCATTCATCCTCTATCTCCAAATCCAAAGTATCATCCTCAGAATCTTCAAGCAACCATTCAGGATTTACTGGTAATAGTTCATCTCCCACACCAGGAGTTTTGTTCATAAAAGGAAGCGTCATCAAAAAAGTACTTGCCAAGAAAATAGCTATAACAATAATAATTGTCCATTTTAGTCCTTTGCTTTTGCTAGCCATCGTTAGATTTATAAAGATAAAAAAACTGATTTCAGTCTAAATTTTCAAATAACAAAGTCAAGAGATTTAGATTTGATTAATTAAAATTCAAAAAGCACCACCAAATAATTATAGTTAGAT
>CAYIZS010000147.1:0-1009 GCA_964367985.1 uncultured Candidatus Peribacteria bacterium | reverse complement strand
TCGCAAGATTGATGGAATTGGACCCGAAATACTGCGATGTTATCGTGAAAAGATTGGAAGATTGGAACTAAATTTCGATTTTGGAGAAGAGATAAGCTCCAAGCAAGGTCATGATCAAGGTCAAACCAGCAATCACGAGAAAATCTAATCCCAGACTAAAATGATGTGCCTGAGTCAAAGTCCCTCTCAAAGCATCGATCCCATAGGTCAAGGGATTGAATTTTGTGATCCAAGTCATGACTCTCGGCAATCACTCTAGAGGAAATAATGCTCCAGAGAGGAAAAACATCGGCATATTGACGAAATTCATAATCAGCTGAAATCCCTGCATATCTTCTAGTTTGGAGGCAACGGCAGTCCCAAATGCCGTAAAAAGCAAGGCGATCAAAAACATAAAGACAAAAGCCAGAGGCACCATGCCCCATTGTTCTGGTCTAAATCCTACCGCAAAGGAGATGAAAAAAACCAAGATTCCTTGGAGGACCGCAACCGTTGCTCCTCCCAGTGTCCTCCCGATCATGAGTTTGTATCTGGAAACGGGAGCTACGAGCGTTTCTTTGAGGAAACCAAACTGCCTATCCCAGATCACTTCGATCCCGTTGAACATTGCGGTAAAAAGGATCGTCATCCCAATAATCCCTGGAGCTAGGAAGGAAATATAATCTCCTCCTCCTGCCTTTTCATACATGGGTCCCATCCCAAATCCTAGTGCTACCAGGAAAAGGATTGGCTGTCCAAGTGATCCGATCAGTCTGGCTTTGGATCTTCGATATCTTTTGAGTTGTCTGAGTCGCATGATATAGATGGCTCTCATCGTCTGTCTCTATCGTAAATAAGGATAAAATATTGCTAGCAATAAGTATAAAAAAACTGAAGAAGAGTTCAAGGAGAAGGAAAATATTTTTGTCATTTCGACTGGAACGAAGCCCCGCAGTTTGTGCGAGGGTGACTGGAATGGGGAAATCCCGTAGAGTTCTGTTCCCCTTTGTAAAGGGGATGTCACAAAGTG
>CAYIZS010000146.1:0-1027 GCA_964367985.1 uncultured Candidatus Peribacteria bacterium | reverse complement strand
GACTTAATATGTATTTTTGTGTTGCTAATTAATGGAGAAAAAAATAGTATTCAATTAACTTACAGAGATTTTTATCATTCAGTCCCCTATGAATAGATATCCAGCTCTTTAACCAGCTAAATACTCATCAATCTAATCCATTCGTTGTTGTTGGGATCTCTAAGTAGAAATATACTTCATGGATTTCTAGATACTTGATATTTCTTAGCAGTGATCTATATGCTTTCAGTGGTTTTTTATGGAGTCTTCTTCAATAAATATTTCTCTCTCATAGATATTCTTCCCATCTTTCTTTTCGATCAAATAACAATAATCTTAATCATTCGTAATCCAATCTCCCTAGATGTTCATAGATATACTTCAATTCAAGGATACAGGGATGCTTATTTTTTGTTTTCTTTCCTAGATACAATCTCCCTGTTTGAGATTGATGAAAATGACATTTCTGGGCAGGAATTCCTAGAGAGCTAAAATATTCCAGCACTCATCTTCTCCCATCACATACTATCCCTACTATTTCTCGTCATTTCAAGACTAGGTCCTGATAGAGTTCTTTATAGCATCAAATATCTTCTTTTAATACCCTTTTCCAATAGATACATTTCTTTAGATGTACTGATTTACCAACAATATATGCGATTCCTGGTCTAAAAAACACTACATCTACTATTAATACAGTCGCACATGGTTCTACTTTTTTTTAGCGAGTTCATAAGATTCTATATATCTTTTGATCGTTGTAATATGTTTTTTATATCTTACAGCTAATTGAGCATAGGTTTGTTTCCCTGTGCTATATTCTTGATAAAGTTTTGTATGATCTTTTGTGTGTCTTCTGTTTTCTCGGATATATCAACAATTCCCACATTTATATCTTTGTACTCCATTTCTTTTTCAATTTTTTTTACATGAAAGGAAGCTACATTTCTTACACTTTTTTATCCTCATCTTTTTTCAATTACTAGATAAATTACTTATTATCTAATAATCTCTTATTCTTTAGCAACACATTTTTACATATTAAGCC
>CAYIZS010000145.1:0-1057 GCA_964367985.1 uncultured Candidatus Peribacteria bacterium | reverse complement strand
GATTTTATGTGTACAAGTATTGGTTCACAATTATTTAATTCTCCAATTGATTTACTAATAGAAAAATACTTGTATGAGACTTATGCTGATTTGCAGGCAGTTCAGTTTCTGAATTTATTGATGATGGCAAAGCAAGGAGCAATTATTTCTAATGATAAACCTACAGAAAAAAGTACTCCTAAAATCATTTTTGACACAAATACTATCCTCAATATAGTATTAACAAACCAATTAAAAGATTTATATCATATAGATCTTTTAGAAGAATATAAACAAAAAAAACTCCTTGATATAGGAAATAATCTATACAATGATTTTGTTGAAAAACAGAAAAAAATTCAATCAGGTGATGAGTATGATATAGTAGAATCTTGGTGAAAAAAACTAAATTTAGAGAAATACTTTTCTTTTCAAGATGAAAATAAATTTATTACAAAAGTAGATACCAAACCTACTCAAAAAATCGATTCTGATAATCTAAATTTTGAAAAATACCAAGATTCACAATTATTCAAAAAAGACTTTTATAGTATTTTAAAAGAAGAGCAAGATAATTGAAAGTTTAATGAAGATGAGCTAAATATGGCTGTTGTAATGTACTGTGTTTGAGCATTACAATATTATAACAAACTACCTTTATCAAGGGTTAGAGAAATTTCTTTTGAATTGGCAATGAAAGGAGCTTCTGGAATTGATTATTCAGATACAGAAAAAAAGTATGAAATATCATCTATTCCAGGGAAAGTTTTTACATGACTACAGTTTTTATCCTATATGTATGTGGGATTTAAATTAGTAGCTCCAAATGAGGATTTATGATTGGCTTATGAGAAGGAATATGAGTTAGCAAAGAAGATTTTTGAGGGTCATTAATTTTTTTATTATACTTAAATAATAAATTATGAATTTTGAAAAAATCAAAGAAAAGGTTTTAAAATTTAGAGAAGAAAGGGATTGGGAACAATTTCATAATCCCAAAGATTTGGCTACTGCTCTAGCAATTGAGGCTGCAGAGCTTCAAGAAGTATTTCTATGGAAAACTCCAGATAGTAGTTAC
>CAYIZS010000144.1:0-1059 GCA_964367985.1 uncultured Candidatus Peribacteria bacterium | reverse complement strand
CAGGATTTTTTGCTATCCACGCCCTGGTAAAATAATATCCCCAACTCAAAAAAATTAGAATCCGGATGAGGATCAAAGCTCTGAGATACTGAGGAGGAATTTTTTGCTGCATCGAAGAAAGAGAAGAAAATAGATAGTGTCTTATACTCAAAACTGAGGAAGATGCAACTCTTTTGGAGAAAATGGGAGATAGAAAAGGATTCAGTAGTATGTGATTTATGCTAACTCCACTTGCATCAAAGAATATTTTATCTATAATTTTTTTGAAATACTAATGATTTTAAAAAATACTAGATTAATAATGCAAGAATTTTCACAAAAAACTCGCGAGGCACTAAATTATTATGTTTATTGCTTACAAGATCCTAGATCTAATCATATTTTTTATGTAGGTAAAGGAAAAGACAATAGAGTTTTTGAACATGTTAAATGACTCTTGAAAGATGCTAAAGAATCTGACAAACTGATCCAAATCAAAAAAATTATTGCTAGCGGAGATGAGGTAAAGCATTATATCATTAGACATAATCTAACAGAAATAGAAGCACTAAAAGTGGAAGCTTCTATTATAGATGTTTTAAAATATGATGAGTTTTGATTATGAGTTGATTTAACAAATATTGTATCTGGTCATTTTAGCTTAGAATGAATAGAAAAAACTGAAAATATTGAATCAATATATGCAGCAGAACCATTAGACCCCCAAAAAATTAAGCACAAACTCTTAGTTATTAATATAAACAAAACATATCTTGAAGAGGAATCAATCTATGAAGCAACAAGAAAACGATGGGTTGTAGGTCCAGAGAGGGCTAATAAAGTGGATTATATTATCAGTGAATATAGATGAGTGACTAGAGCAATCTTTAAAACAACAAAACCTTGGGTAAAATCTCCTTTTCATATAAAAACTAGACGATGATTCGAGGGAATAGAAGTAGTAGATAAAGAAATTCTTGATTTATATTTACATAAAACAATTGAAAAAAAGAGAGGAACCGCCAATCCTATTAAATATTTTTATCCAACCAATATTTAAATTAGTAGAAAAACTTACTA
>CAYIZS010000143.1:0-1090 GCA_964367985.1 uncultured Candidatus Peribacteria bacterium | reverse complement strand
AGATTAGGATATAATATTTTACCTTATGATGAAAGTAAAAATAACTTTCTCAAAATCGGAGAAACTTTAGAAGTATATCAGAACCAAGTGGTATATAAAGGGAAAATGATACAACAATTGTCTAAAGCCTTTTACCAAAACTTACAAGAAAAGTATCTCAACAAAGGATTTACTATCACTAAAGCTGAAGTATTTCAAAGGGTTGTACGACACAATAAAGATACCTGAATCGATAGTGTAGTATATCTCTTACTTTTGCAGCTTTCAAAAGAATAAAAAAAATTCTATACAAAATTCTTTTACTTCCCTCTAAAAAAAGAATGAGTTTTCCTACATTCTCAATAACTTATTTTCTATTGTATCATAATAAGGTAGAGAATTAGAACATTATTCAGTTTCCAAATTTATTCTAAAAGGATCATAGTTAGATTCTATAGGAAGTTGTTTTGAAAAATCTCTAAGAAAAGGTAAAACAAAAAAATCTGAATTTGTCGAAGTTCCACCAGGTCGATAATAGCTAGCATCTTTGTCTTTGAAACATCCTCCCATTGGGCAAGTAGTGAGAATATTTTCTTTTTCAGGAAGGTGGATGATACCAGTAATAATTTCTATAGACTCATAATCAAATCAAGAGAAAAGTAGTATTCGATCATCTTGAAGACTTTCTCAGTAAAGATAGTTCTTATCTTTATAATAACATGTATGCCGTGAAAAGGCTCCTTCATCATAAAATACTACTTGTAGAGAATCAATATCGATTCCCTCTCGTTCATAGTCAATCACTCACCTACCTGGAGTAGATAAATACTGTATCTCTGCTATAAAATCTTTTTTATGTGGTTGGAGATAGAGTTTATTATCTTTAAAATATCTATTACATTCCAGATAAAGATCATTTTTATGATGAATAAAGATATAGTCTTCTTTTTCTGAGCATCCAAAAGAGAAAATACTTACACAAATACAGAGAGTAATGATTATTTTTTTCATAGATAGAAAGGAGATAAAGGAGATAAGTCACTATGAATCTAGAATGTTTTAGTATTTATTTAACCTATTCTTTTCAGATTTTTATAACTGAGTCTAAATA
>CAYIZS010000142.1:0-1111 GCA_964367985.1 uncultured Candidatus Peribacteria bacterium | reverse complement strand
GTGTTATTATATACTTGTTGTTGTAATAAAAATGAGGTTAAGTTTTAGATGCAAAGCAGTAATATAGTAGTCTGGGAAAATAAAACAAATTTACCTGCTGTGATTGATGGTAATGGTTTATTTTATTTATTTTTTTTATGATTATGCAGAGTGGTGTTTGAATAGTGAGAGAAGGGAGGAATAACCTTGAGAATAATTTGCAACAAAAATTGGAAAATTTTATGCAAAGGATCAAAAAAGTCAGATGGGAAAATGAGCAAATTGCAGCAGAGTTTGGGCAGAGGAGTTTGCAATCAGTCTGGGAGAGCTGAGAGGTTTTTTATATGGGATCTTGTATCGAAATGGTGCCACTTTTTTTATTAGAGCTACAAAAAGAGCATCCTGATCCCTCAAAGCTTACTCTAGGATGTGAAATTATCCAGTGGAAAGCAAATAACCAACTCAGTATTCACTTTTTTATCAAAGATGAGTCAGTCATTCCTAATAAAATTATTGATTTTATCAGAGATAATGAGATCAGCGTTTATTCCTGAGAGTATCAAAACCCTAGAAATACAACAGATCTTGACTCACTTGCTTCGCTTACATTGTCGGCAGAAAAGCTGCAAAACTCTGATACTCTTTTAACTTTAGCAGAAAAATTACAGCTTCCACTCGGGATCGATGATTTTAAAAAAATGATTGCTAGATATCAAAAAGCAAACACTCCTGAGGAATTTGCAGATTATACTCAAAGATCTCCTCTAAAGATTAGATTTGTCTCTGAGAGTACCCAAGCAAAAAAGAAGGAAAAACTCTCTGATGAGGTTTCCTGATATTTGACTCAAATGCTCTAAAAATCTTTAAAACCCTTCTGTTTTGATTTTTTGGATAATACCCATGTCTCAGGTTTCTCTTACCTTTCCTTTGTCTAGGACGATTACTTCATCTACAGGAAGATAGCTGAGGATCTCAAAAATATGCGTGATGATCACAAAAGTATTTTCTGGAGTGTCGATGGATTTGAGAAGCTCAGAAACTTCTTTGAGTGCATTTACATCCAATCCACTATCGATTTCATCCAAAAAGATATAATGAGGTTGGAGGAGTTTGATCTGGAGTACTTCGATTT
>CAYIZS010000141.1:0-1132 GCA_964367985.1 uncultured Candidatus Peribacteria bacterium | reverse complement strand
GCCTGATATAGAGCCCAAAGTTATTGAGATAGCTTTTATCATAGCAGAGATTGATATTGAGGTCAATCTTTTTGACTTTTTTATCACTTCCATCTACTTTTCTGAGGAGATGAAACTTTCCTTTCACATTCCCACATTGTGAGACATAGTTGAGCTCGATTTTTTGATTTAGGATTTTGAGATCTGAGTTGTCCAAGATCCCTTTACTGATCATCTGAGCGATCTCACTCTGCACCAATGCCTCCGCCGCTACTGCAAAGACTTTGTCTTGTCCTTTGAGATGTTGTTTATTGCTGATGATTTGGAGAGGATAGTCTTTTTCTACGATGAGCTGAGCACGATCTTTGTTCAATAAATGTTCCAAAAATCTGATTTCCAATGCCTCTGGACTCTCAAGCTCAGGAGCAGCATCATGAATATTTGCTTCTTTTTCTGTTGTTGTGGTATCTGCTGTTGACTGTTGAGTTTTATTCAAGTTATTTTTTGGAGGAAGTGAAATACTACTAGCTTTGCTAGTATTTGCTTTCCCCAGGTATTGTTCTTGGGTCAGTTCTAGGAGCGAGAGCAAGGAGGCCTCTCTGGAGACAATAGCTACTATTTTCCTCACTCTTGAGTCCAGTGATCATCCCGAGGAGGAGCTCAAATCTCTGAGTGAGTTCAGTATTTTTATTGCTTGATAGGAAGACTTGTTTTTTTCTCGGTAGTGATGGCTAAAGTCCTGTCATTGCAAGGAGCGTTAGCGACGCGGTAATCCATTAGAATAGAGTTTTAGGTATCTGGATCGTTTCGCTATGCTCGCGATGACGAAAGTCCTGTCATTGCGAGGAGCATTAGCAACGCTGTCCCGTTTCACGGGATTTTACTTCGTTCAACAATCCATTAGGATAGAATCTCAAAACCTGGATCGCTTCACTGCGTTCGCGATGACGGACTTTTTTCCTCCAAAAAAAATACTAAAAAAACAAAAAAAACGAAAAAAGTCTGACTTTCTTTTTTACTATCTCAGAAATACTAGTTCTCACCTTATTAAAAATTGATGTAAAAAAGTCTTCAAAAATTTGCTTTTTAAAAATTTCTGACTATACTTATATCGTCATAGTAAAGAAGCGAAACAAATTCCTTGCTGTGATAA
>CAYIZS010000140.1:0-1161 GCA_964367985.1 uncultured Candidatus Peribacteria bacterium | reverse complement strand
GTCTCTCCAGCATCTGGAAATTCTGGCATAATACTTGGACTACCTACATTACAGTATTTAGCATCATGAGGCCAAATAACCGCTGCTGCAGGAAATTCCCCAGCTTTAGCTCCACATACTGGAGAAATGGTTGGACAATTGGCATTATTTGTAAAACTAGTTTCACAAACTTTTTCACATACAGGAGCAGAAGATACTGATTTTGGGGTAGCTTCCTGACCATAAGCACAAACACAGCTATAAATCTCTCCTCCACTTTTACAAGTTTTATTTATCAAAGATCCTGATTTGTCTGATGATTTTGTTTCATATCCAGGTTTGAGGGTTCCTTTGATAGTCAAAGCTACACGAGCATCTGATGCTGGAGTATCCGTATTGATGACCAATCCACGATCTGCATTGATCAAAAAAGTATGATCTTTTTCTGCAGTCAGATTTTGATTCTTTGCATTAAAAGCAAATACTCACTGATTATTTACTGCAATATCCTTTCCTATTACAAAAACATTATTTTGAGAAACAGTTGCTCCATTTGCTCCGAGAGCCACCACATTGCTACCAAGCAAAGTACTTTCCTGAACACCTACCGCAATCACATTAGCATTAGTAATTTGAGTATCTCTAGATCCTAGAGCTACAGCATTTCCTCCATTCATACTCACATTATCTGATCCACCGATCAAAGAATTTGTACCTGCAGATAAAGTATTATTTTTTCCACCTACAACCAAAGAGCTGATGATTTGATTTTTATTTCCTCTTCCCCCTAAAGCACTTCCACCTTTCACAACTTCATTTTTTAGACGCTCTTGATCACAATCTGCACTGGTACAGAGTCCTACATTCATTACTCCCTCTTCTAGAGTATTATGTTCTACCTTTACCCTCTGATAAGTATCTAGACCTTCAACATTTTTTTCTACAAAAAAGGTTGTTTTGATCTTTTGGATTGCAGAAAAAGCATCGGTATCGATCTTGAACTCCTGCTGAGCCAAGACTCCAAATAGTCCTCATAGTAAAACTAGCCCTCAAAAGGAAAACAAAACAGATGTTAGTTTTTGGTTTTTCATGAAGTGGAGAGAAGTAGCTAAAACAAATGCTAAAATATTTTTTTATTCAACTACAAGTATAAGGATAATTCTCTATTTTGCAATTTTTTTA
>CAYIZS010000139.1:0-1166 GCA_964367985.1 uncultured Candidatus Peribacteria bacterium | reverse complement strand
CAATAATGATGCTAGAAAATTAGAAGAATTGATGTTTTCAAATTTAGCAGAAGCGCTCAAGCAAAATATTCTTTCTTCCAAAAGAGGTCTCTTTTTAGTTACTGGACCTACAGGAAGTGGAAAATCTACTTCTATTACCGCAATGCTAGATCATGTCAATAAAACCAGAAGTGAAAATATTATCACCATAGAAGATCCGATTGAACATATTTTCAAACCAGATCGTTCTATCATCTCCCAGAGGCAGGTAGGACAAGATACTTGGTCTTTCAAAAATGCTCTCAGGGCTGTGATGAGGGAGGATCCTAATATTATTTTTGTTGGAGAGATTCGTGATACTGAAACAGCGGAAACAACTTTGAGTCTAGCGGAGAGCGGGCATCTGGTTTTTAGTACTTTACATACCAGCTCTTCAGCACATACTTTGAGTAGGTTTGTTTCCTTTTTTCCAAGCAATATGCATCAGGCAGTAGCAGATAGATTGTCAAATATCCTAATTTGAATCCAATCTCAGCTTTTGGTGAAAAGGAAAGATGCAAATGCAAGAATCGGTATTTTTGAAATCCTTTTGAATACTACTTCCATAAAAAATAATCTAAAAAAAATGGATTTAGCACAAATTCAAACTATTTTGGAAGCATCCAATCCTATTGGAATGATTTCTTTGCAACAGTATGCAGAAAAGTTGGCAGAGAGAAATATCATTGATATTGCAAGTGTAGAGCGACTTTTTAATTTATAGGTCTTTTATTTTTTATTTTTGAGAAATAAAGATGGTTTATGAACAGTATTCTTCAGGATCTAGGACCAAAAAACTCTCAGCATCAGACTTGAGAAAGATGAAAGAAAATATGCAAAAGATATCAACGATCAAAGCAAAAGAGAAAAAATACTGAATACAGGAGGACTGAAAGATAGAAAATTTGATGCAGGATTTAGAAAATATTCCAAGCCCTCAGATCCAGACTTCTTCGGATCTTGTACAAGAAAATGTTTCACCAGGTATGTGGCAAAAGATAAAAAACTTTTTATTTAAATAAATTATATAGGAAAATGATCAGTGAAATTATCAAGAAATTTTTACCAGAATCTTTGCGAGAGTTGGCTTCTACTTTTAGTATTGAGGATAAGTTTATCATCAACAATACTGAATTGATTCAGCTAGT
>CAYIZS010000138.1:0-1166 GCA_964367985.1 uncultured Candidatus Peribacteria bacterium | reverse complement strand
TGTAATAAGTTTTGATACTGTTTCATTTTTTTTATTTTTTTTGGTTAGACTTTTATTTAATTTTTTTGAATACCTCGTACATTGCAGGGTATTCATTTTTTTCGCTTTTCTCCCATCTGATCGCGTTTCCAGCACCTCCAAACTCTTCGAGGAAGTTTGCTTGAAAGTTTGGAGAGAGGGAGATGAAATCTGTGCCTTGAAACTCCTTTTCAATCATGGTTAGATGCCACTCATCTATATAGGGCTCGAATGCCTCATAGATTTTAGCACCTCCCATAATAAAGGTCGGTAGATTTAGAGACTCAATGAGCTGTAGTGCTTCATCGATACTCTTACTTTGAATTACTCCAGGAGGCAGATTCCTTTTCTTTGTAGAAAGGACCACATTAAGCCGGTTGGGTAGTGGACGGTTTTTTTCTGGCAAAGATTGCCAGGTGTTCCATCCCATTATAACCATTGTATTGGTTGTGAGCTTACGGAAGTTTCTCATATCCTCCGGGATTGACCAGGGGATTGTGAATTCTTCATTTTCATTCTTTTCCCCAACAATACCATTCTCAGAGATGGCCATGATAGCTTTGATTGGTTGTCTGACTTCATCAATATCAAAATAAGCTTTTACAGCAGTTTTGACATTGTAGAAGACTTGTTCCAGTGGATCGTTGGCATGAATGGGTGTCCATCCATATTTTTTTGCCAAATTTTGATGGATTGTTCTCACTTTCTGGGTCAGGATTTCATCCTGTTCATGGGTATGAATGGATTCGATTCCTGATTTGAACCTTTCTCCATCAAAAAATAAAGCAAGATCCTCATCCAAAAGATGAGCATTCATTTCCTCCAGAAGCGATTGATCTACACCTTTCCCGGTTCCCCAAGCAACACCAGTTCCCACATAGTCTTCTGCGATGATCCAAGTACCTTGTTCCAGCATTTTTTTTAATTCTGATTCAAAGTCTTCGCGATTTTTTACTTGCAGTTCTTGAAATTGCAGTGGACTTAGCTTTTCTGGGTTCTTATCCCTAAGATATGCATTGAGTCTCGGGCCTGTTGGCTCTAGATCATAAATAGCATATTTTAGATATTTGGCAGGGATCCCAATCCCATTTAGCCACCAGACGAGTAGCTTTGCTTGCGTTGTTTTGCCGAGATTATTGATCCCATAC
>CAYIZS010000137.1:0-1170 GCA_964367985.1 uncultured Candidatus Peribacteria bacterium | reverse complement strand
CTCTTATTATACTCAAAAAGATCAAAAAAAGCAAAAATAAGAAAAGATTGTTTTAGTAGTCAAAATCATTACATCTAAATTACTTTTAATTCTCAAAAAAATGAACAAAAATATCCAAACTTTATTAATTTTTATAGGAATCCTTTGCTGAGGAGCAGCTTTTTTGTTTTTTTCAATCTCTCAATATCCCAATACCATCACTCTCAATCAATGGATTATTCTTTTCATTTTTTCACTACTATGGATTCTTTTGGGAATTATCTGGAATACCAAAGACCATAATACCAAATATTTAAAAAAAATCATTATCATTATAGAAATCTATCTACTAGGACTGGTATTGATTCAACCTTATATCAATTTTTCTCAAGGAGAATTTGCTATTTTAATTTTAGCAGGAGTAGGACTTTTTCAGATCAGTAATCAAAAAAATCTGAAAAATCGTATTTTGAGTTTTTTTATTTTTTTACTCATCCTTCAGCTTTTAGCAACAAGTTTTTTGATGGTCTATAGAAATCCTCTTCCTACAGATTCTATTAAATTATTAGATTTTCCTAGTATCAAAATCATCAGTAAAGAGAATATCAATGCTGATAAAGGATATTTTGAGATTATTGATCAGCATCTCGCTAGTAAAAAAAGATATTATTTTTCAAATAAAGGAGAACAAACCATCAATCTTTCAAATGAAGGGAATTATCATTTTATCTTTGCATTACAATATCATTCTGATTTATTTCAGGTTTTTTTGCTTCATCCTCAGGGAGAGATTTTGCAATTTTTCCCACAAAGTGAAATAAAAATCACCATAACTCCCTCCTCTTTTATTTCCCAAGATCAAAAAGGAAGAGTGGATCACTATCAATTATTTAATACTAGCAATAATCCTAGCATCCAACAGCTCCAACAAAGTTTTGAATATGATAATACTAAAAATCTCCTCTGAGATATCCCAAAGTATCTCTTGAATAATCCTAAAATAGCCAAAATAAGTAAATATTTTACAAAATACCTTGCTCAGGTTTATCCTTTCTTTTATCAAAAAAATTGGAATTATTTTTTAGAATATGAAGTGTATCTAAATATTGAAGAAAAAAATACTAAAAATAAAATATCTCCAAATATAGAAGGGATAAAAAATCATTTTAATCTAGGAAAAAGTTTTATCAA
>CAYIZS010000136.1:0-1188 GCA_964367985.1 uncultured Candidatus Peribacteria bacterium | reverse complement strand
GGGTGGTAAGTACCCGGGTGGGACTGAATAACAACAATAAAAAAAACCCAAGCACAGAGCTCAGGTTTCTTTTTTATTTTGAGATTTTAAATAATCAAATTATCCATGCTTGATCGCCGCATGTGCCGCCGCCAACCTTGCAATCGGTACTCTAAAAGGACTACAGCTCACATAACTCAAACCTACTCTATGACAGAAATCGATAGAAGCAGGATCTCCTCCGTGCTCTCCACAGATTCCAAGCTTGATATCAGGTCTAGTTTGTCTTCCTTTTGCTACTGCAATCTCTACGAGTTGTCCTACTCCTTCTTGATCTAGCGTTTGGAAAGGATCTTTTTCAAAAATCTCTTTATCCATATAATCTTTGATAAATTTTCCTGCATCATCTCTAGAGAATCCTAGTCCCATCTGAGTGAGATCATTGGTTCCAAAAGAGAAAAATTCTGCCGTCTCAGCTACTTTGTCTGCCGTGAGCGCTCCTCTTGGTACCTCGATCATCGTCCCGAGTTTGTAATCAATGCTTACTCCATACTTCTCCATGGTAGCTTGAGCTACTCTTCTCACGATCTCGGTATTGAAATCCAGCTCTGTTTTGAATCCTACCAAAGGAATCATAATCTCTGGTTGCGCATCAATTCCTTCTTTTTTGAGCTCACAAGCAGCAGCGATTACCGCCTCAGTTTGCATCTCAGCGATTTCTGGATAGGTTACAGCGAGTCTACATCCTCTATGTCCAAGCATTGGGTTGAATTCATGCAAGGATTGGATTTTATCTTTGAGCTGTCCTATACTCACTCCGAGTTCTGTTGCTAGTTCAGCGATCTGTGCCTCTTCTGTAGGGAGGAACTCATGTAAAGGAGGATCCAAAAACCTGATCGTTACTGGACTACCCTCCAATGTTTTCATCAGATCATAAAAGTCTGATTTTTGGAAAGGAAGAATTTTTGCCAAAGCTTTTCTCCTCCCTGCTTCATCTTCTGAGAGGATCATCTCTCTCACAGCTTTGATTCTATCTTCTGCAAAAAACATATGTTCTGTCCTACACAGTCCGATCCCTTCAGCACCAAATTTTTTAGCTACGAGTGCATCCTGAGGAGTATCGGCATTGGTTCTGATTCAGAGTTTTCTATAATTGTCTGCCAAAAGCATCAGCTTTTCAAAATCTCCACTCAATTCTGGATCCGTTAC
>CAYIZS010000135.1:0-1189 GCA_964367985.1 uncultured Candidatus Peribacteria bacterium | reverse complement strand
GTAACGGATCCAGAATTGAGTGGAGATTTTGAAAAGCTGATGCTTTTGGCAGACAGTTACAGAAAACTCTGAATCAGAACCAATGCTGATACTCCTCATGATGCGGCAGTAGCTAAAAAATTTGGTGCTGAGGGAATTGGGCTTTGTAGGACTGAACATATGTTTTTTGCAGAAGATAGAATCAAAGCTATGAGAGAGATGATCCTCTCAGAAGATGAAGCAGGAAGGAGAAAAGCTTTAGCAAAAATTCTTCCTTTCCAAAAATCAGACTTTTATGATCTGATGAAAACACTCCAAGGAAAACCAGTAACCATCAGATTTTTGGATCCTCCCTTACATGAGTTCCTCCCTACCGAAGAAGCACAGATCGCTGAACTTGCAACTGAGCTCGGAGTGAGCGTAGGACAACTCAAAGACAAAATCCACTCCTTGCACGAATTTAACCCAATGCTTGGACATAGAGGATGTAGACTCGCTGTAACCTATCCAGAAATTGCTGAGATGCAGACAGAAGCGGTAATTGCTGCTGCTTGTGAGCTCAAAAAAGAAGGAATTGATGCACAGCCAGAGATTATGATTCCTTTGGTAGGATTCAAAACAGAGCTTGATTTCAATACTGAGATCGTGAGAAGAGTAGCTCAAACTACTATGGAAAAATATGGAGTGACTATTGACTACAAACTTGGAACTATGATTGAAGTACCAAGGGGGGCGCTTACTGCAGACAAAGTAGCTGAGACAGCAGAATTTTTCTCTTTTGGAACCAATGATCTCACTCAGATGGGACTAGGATTCTCTAGAGATGATGCAGGGAAATTTATTAAAGATTATAGGGAAAAAGAGATTTTTGAAAAAGATCCTTTCCAGACATTAGATCAAGAAGGAATTGGGCAGCTGGTAGAGATCGCAGTACAAAAGGGAAGAGCAACCAGACCAAACATCAAACTGGGAATCTGTGGAGAGCATGGAGGAGATCCAGCTTCTATTGATTTTTGTCATAGAGTAGGTTTGAGTTATGTGAGCTGTAGTCCTTTTAGAGTACCTATCGCGAGGTTGGCAGCGGCACATGCGGCGATCAAGCATGGATAATTTGATCCTTTAAATTTTCAAAATAAAAAAAGAAACCTGAGCTTCGTGCTTGGGTTTTTTTTATTGTTGTTATTCAGTCCCACCCGGGTACTTACCACCC
>CAYIZS010000134.1:0-1189 GCA_964367985.1 uncultured Candidatus Peribacteria bacterium | reverse complement strand
ATATAAAAGACACCGTAAATAAAAAAATAGATGAAGGATTTGATAAAATTTAATTTTATAAATTTAAATCATAATGAATAATTATAAACAATTAGAAATTCCTTTTTCTGAAGAGAATTTTCAAATACCAAAACCCTTAATCACTAAAGTATGTGAAACTAAGGAAGAGATTTTAATAGAACTTTTAAACTGAAATCTCTCAAATCTTGATCAAACTGATTTTATAAAAGAAGATTTACAACATCTTTGAAAATATGTTAGGTTAAAAAAGAAAAAAAACTCAAAAAAACTATAAACTTCCTATCAAATGATTAGTAAGATTAAATCATTCTAAAATGAAATTTTTTCCTTTTTTTTCAAAAAGAGAAATTGCTCCCTCATCCATCATCAATTCATTGATCGATTGATCACTTTGGAGTAAAAATTTAGTCAAATAAGCATTAATCATCTTATTTCCTACAATCAAAATATGGCTGTTACTAGGATAGGTTTTTTGTAGATAAAGAATAAAATCAGAGGCTCTCTCAGCTATCTGCTGTTCTGTTTCTGTACTTCCTTCTGAAGTAACCATGGTATCTTCTGATTTGATAAAAAGACGATTAAGAATAACCCTTTCTCCTGGATCTGGATGATCTACTTTTTGCATCAAATATTCTTTAAGTAAATGAGAACAAATTTCTGCATTTTTTTCTCTAACTCTAGGATCTACATAGATTTTAAAATTCTGATTTTCTAACTCCCTGGTAATATAATCAGTAGTGGTCCTACGATAGCCAATATCTGAACAAAAGATAAAATCAATCTCTTCTCATTTGAGTAACTGAGCTAATTTTAATGACTGAAAAACTCCTTTTTCTGAAAGTCTATCATTACAAAATCCTGTAGAGGATTTATTACTATTCAATACATTTCCATTACAAATCAAAGTAACTTTCATTTTTTTAAAGATAATAAAGAGCTAAAAATGCAATCATAATCCATACTAAACAAATCAAATACATTTTCCACAAAAAACTACCTTTAATCGTTTTATGATGAAAAAAACTAGATCCAATTAAAGCTCCAAAGGATCATCCTAACCAAACATAATTGAGTAAAGTTTTTTCACTAATTCTTCTTTTTTGTTTTCTAGCTAAAGATTTATCTTTTCATCGAACGAAAAAAGTAAAAATATTGATAATAATAAAAT
>CAYIZS010000133.1:0-1205 GCA_964367985.1 uncultured Candidatus Peribacteria bacterium | reverse complement strand
TGAGTTCCCCATCTAGAGGGTACATTCATGTTAAAGATGAAGTTTTGTAGTTGTTGTTTGGTATATTTATAAGTTTCTCTATAGAGATAATCAGATTTTTCTTTTTCTGTAGCAAAATTGGCATTGGTTTTTTCTAGTTTTTTCTCTAGTTCTGCCCTATATTTGTGGACGAAAGGTGCCAGATAGGTATCAAAAGAGCTAAAAGCTTGAGCTCCAGCCCATTCATTTTGTAAAGTTCCAAGAAAGTTGACCATTTGATTGACTGCAGACTGGAGATGTTTGGGAGGTCCAGAGTTGAGTTTCCCAGGTACTCCATTAAATCCTTCTTCCAAGAGCTGCCTCAGTGACCATCCTGCACAATAAGGAGCAAACATCCCCAGATCATGGATATGATAGTCTCCGTTTCTATGAGCATTCCCAATATTCTCAGGATAGATATTTGAGAGCCAGTAATTTGCTACAATTTTTTCAGAATTCTTGAGAATGAGTCCACCGATAGAGTAGCCACTATTTGCATTTTCATTGACTCTCCAATCTAGGTGATGGAGATATTCATCCATGGTCTTATCTACTTCTATCACAACATTTTTTACTTTCCTAGCTTGAGCTCTCTTTTCTCTATAGACGATATAGGATTTTGCTAGTGCATCATAACCATATTTGATCAAGACCTTCTCAACTTGGTCTTGGATATCTTCTACATCAGGAATACTTTTTTTCTGAGTTTTGATGAGGGATTCGGTATTTTGAATTATTTCGTTAGTTAAACTTTCAATATCCAGATGTTTAGGTTCTCCTACAGTATTTCGCGCATCACCAAGTGCTTGAAAAATTTTTTCTTTTTCAAAAGAGACAATAGTCCCATTTCTTTTTCTGATTTTGTAGATTGCCATGACTTTTTGGAGTAATAAAAAAATAAATAACTTGCTCCCCTCAGATAGGGATAAAAACAACATATTGTGTTAGATTTTTTGCATCTACTACTAGATAGTGTATTTGTGTGAAAAATCAAGAGAAAAATCAGACTTTTTTTTTGTCTTGTGATAGCAATTGGTTAGCAATTTTTTCACATTTTTGGACTAAAAATGAGCTTTTTTATGAATCTAACTATGGTGTTTTGATTAATCCTGCGTCTCATCTGTGGTTTAGAGATGTAAGTTTTTGATAAGTTTTTAACAATTTGAGTGTTTTAAACTATCTATAAG
>CAYIZS010000132.1:0-1220 GCA_964367985.1 uncultured Candidatus Peribacteria bacterium | reverse complement strand
GTTATTTTCAGTTCTCATGAGCATAAGCATCACCCATCCTCTGAGCTCTCCCATATTTGGATCAGTATTTGATAATATTCCAGCATTCTTGAGAGCAGTCAGGTGTGCAGAATAATAATCTGCTCCTTCTTGGTTATATTTATTTCCAAACATTACTCTAGAGAGTACTGTAGCAAACTCAGCTCTGCTTACTAGTCCATGAGGATTAAACTGGGAGATAGCATTTCCATTTGCATCGACTCCCATGATTTGGAGCTGATAAGCTAGCTGAATATATCCTGGTAAATCTCCTCCGACATCAGAGATATCCTGATAGAGAGGGACATCTGTTTTGAGAGGTTTTTGATCCAATACCTGGGTTGCATAGACTGCCATCATTTTTGCCATCTCTGCTCTCGTGAGTCCACGGTCTAAGCTAGCATTTTCGATAGTATTCATCGTGGTAATTCCTCTGAGGTAGGCATAGGTATAAGCTTGTTTGAGCTCAGTAGTAGCAGTAGAGTCAGCAACAGATACTAATGCAGTTTCTAACTGTGCAAGTCTCTCTGGATTATTTTGATGCTGGACACGAAATTCTTTGATCAAAGTTTCATTGGTATCTGGAATAGAGATTTGAGAAGTTGTTTCTTTCTGGGGAGTTTCTTCTTCCTTATTGTCTTCTTTTTCTATCGTTTTCTGATTTCCTGTATTGATTGGAGGGGGAGTTGTTGGTCCACCACCTCATCCTCCTGGACTTCCTCTTCATTTGTTAGTAGCATTACAACTACTTCCATTTAATGTATATCCATTATTACAAGATATCTGACAAGTTCTAGGATTCACAGATCCATTAGCTACAGATGCAGGAGTACAAGGTACGAGGACCGTAAAATCTCCAGGAGTTTCTGTGTTAACATCTCCTGTAACAGTTGAGCTATTCATATTATTATTGATATTTCCAGTGACAGTTGAGTTGTTCATATCATTATTAATATTTCCAGTAACAGTTGAACTGTTCATATCATTTCACAGGGTACCAGTGAGGAGAATACTACTTTGTGCATGTAGTCCATATCCTATTCATAAGATAACTAGTACTTGAAATGATAATCATATTTTATTCATGTGCATAATTTAATTTTAAAATATATTCATACAGAATACCTAGGTACTATTTAGTAGTATATAGAGTGAAATTATTTCGCTCTAGCTACTTTTGCATAGGTATCACCTACTCTAAA
>CAYIZS010000131.1:0-1233 GCA_964367985.1 uncultured Candidatus Peribacteria bacterium | reverse complement strand
CTGCAAATACTAGCAGAGAGCAGTCTTTGGGTCAGGGAGGGGAGCAACCAGGACTTTTGGGAGGATTGGCGAGTGCGCAACTTTCCCATTTCAGCAGTTTTGAAGGGATCGGATCTGGAGAGCTTGAAAGTTTCCATCCTGAACTGGGGGCATTTCAGATCATCGGACAACTCTGGAATAGTTATATCGTTTTGCAATCGGACAAGATGCTCTACTACATCGATCAGCATGCTTTGGCGGAGAGGATTGCCTATGAGGAGATGAAAAAAACTCAAAATCTCAGTCCAGAACCGCTTCTCCAGCCAGTCAAATTTACCGTGACTCAGGTCGTAGGATTACCAGAAAAGCTCACTCAGCTCAATCAGCTTGGATTTGATATTGAGCTGTTAGGGGAAAATGCGATTGTGGTGTACAAAATCCCTCAGGTTTTTCTCAGCTATCCAGTGGATCTAGAAAAATTATTTAACCATGTCCTCTATCTGGAGGAGATCAAATTTGATCATCTTTTGGATGGGATCTATGCTACGAGGGCATGCAAGACTTCGATCAAGGCGGGGCAGAAATTGTCGCTGATGCAGATGCAGCAGCTTGTGAATGATGGATTTGATAGCATCCCTGGATTATTTGTCTGTCAGCATGGGAGGCCGTTTTTTGTGCAGGTAGAGAAAAAAGAAATTGATAAACTTTTTGATAGGTAGGAAATACATTTTAAAAAACAAATAAATACTCTTATGCATAGGAATGTTTTTTCTTTAAATTCTATTTTAAAGAAAATGAGTGATTGAAATTTTTATCTAATATTTCTATGCAATAAGTTTCATTAAATGAAGTTTCAATCAACCATTTGTTTTCTTTTTTTAGATTTTTAAAAGCATCTTGAGGATTTTTCCCTTTTGTAAATCACAGAACTTGCATATTTTCTACTTCTTTTTGCTGGGAATCTTCCGTAAATCCCTCAAAAGTAATAAAAATATAGTTTTTTATCTTATTTTCAGACATTTTATCTATAAATCATTTTAATAGTAATTCTAGACTTCATAGACTTAAATCTTGTAAATTTTCCCATAATTCAAAGGTTTGATATATCTCATCTTGTTCGATATTTCTCCAATCTTCAGCTTCTAATTCTACAAAATCATCATCTTCTGAAGAATATTCTTTACACACTACAATAAATGGGAAATAAAAATTTGGATTTTTGTATAAATATTTCAAAATTTGAATTGCTAACTG
>CAYIZS010000130.1:0-1279 GCA_964367985.1 uncultured Candidatus Peribacteria bacterium | reverse complement strand
ACGATATACAATTAATCCGGAAGAAACTTTTGTAGTAATTTTTAGTAAACTTTTTAGTTTTAGATCTAAAAAAAATGGACAATGACTTTGATTCCAAAAAATAAAAGAACTTTATGCTAAACGTTATTCCTTTTCTAACCCTAAAGTTTGGGGAGGAGCTATAATAGTATGTTGAGTTTTTATACTATTTTTTTATCTAAATTGGAATTGCTTGGGGATCATAATTGGAATGAGTTTGATAGTATTAAGATCTGTAATAACTTTTTTAGTTACTTGAAAATTCACCTCCTGGGTTCCTAGTTTTGCTGCTGTTTAAAGCAAATCTTTTATTTATTTTATCATAACATAAGAATGTTATTTGTGAAAAAAATGTTTACCAAAAGTATGTTGATATTATTAGTTGTGCCATTGTTAGTTACTTTGTTTGGAGTATTGCCAGTACAAGCACAGGAACTTACAGAGGGTGGTAGATATCAAGAGATACTAGACCAATCAACAAAGTCTATCTCAAAGCATATTGATGCTTCTCCAACTGATTTTTCTCATGAATGAGTTGTAGGGTTTTTAGTTAAAAAGATTATTGATGTGCTTTTTCCAGTAATTGTTATTTTAGGGGTTTTGGTCGCAATTATTGGTTTTTATAAATACTTTTCTTCATCAGACCCCAAAGCACTCACTAGTGCAGTTACGATGATTGTTTGATGAATTGTTTGAATCCTATTGATGTTTAGTGCTTCCTATGTTTCAAAGGTTATTTTTGATGATATCTTCTTGGGAGGAGTGGCAGAGAAAACAGCGATTTCTGCATTGACAGTTGCAACCAAGTTATATGATTTAGTCGTGTTTCCTTTTGTAAAAATTGCTATTTATTTAGCACTTTGAATTTTGGTAGTTTTGATGATTGCTCGTGTGATTTCTTATATTCTCTCCACAGATGAGGCAGCAAAGAAAAAATCAATAGGGGTCGTGATTTGGACAGCAGTTGGAATGCTTTTTATTATTGCATCTAAACAAATTGTGGAAGCTATTTATGGGAAACAGGAACAAGTTTTGACTGCAGGTTCAGCGAGTAATCTGTGAGATATTGGTTCTACGATCTTACAAGAAGGAAATATTCCGATTTTTTATCAAATTATAAATCGGGCATTAGCATTGGTTTCTTTTGTAATTTTGATTATGATTATGATCCAAACGTTTAAACTGATTGCAAAACCAGATGATAGTGCAACCCTCACTAGTTTAAAAAAAACAATTCTGTATTCTCTGATTGGAATTCTTG
>CAYIZS010000129.1:0-1289 GCA_964367985.1 uncultured Candidatus Peribacteria bacterium | reverse complement strand
TCGTTTACTAAAGCAATGTGCTTCATCGATAATGATTCTATCTATTATTCTACCAGAAAGAATATTTTTGATGTTTTGGCTTCTCAGCATCTCAGGGGAGAGGTAGAGGATATCTATCCCTCAGTATTCAACTTTTTCTACCACTTGTTTCCTTTCTATTGGACTAAGTAGTCCGTTTAAAAATCCCACATTTTGCACATCATGTTTGTTGTTTAGATTATCTATTTGATCTTTCATTAATGATTGAAGTGGTGATATGACTAGAGTTAGGCAGTTTGTTTTATCTGCATTGATCAGCGCTGGTAACTGAAAGGTTAAGGATTTCCCTCCTCAGGTAGCAAATACAGTAAGTATGTTTTTTCAGTTCAGAGTTTCTTTGACAACCTCCTCTTGAGAAATTATTTCTCAGTCATCTGTTTGAAAAGTCCTAAACTGATCATAACCAAAAAATCTTTTTAATTCACTTTGAAGGTTATATTTTTTGTGTTTTAATATTTCATGGATGATGCTATAGGTTTCTGGAAGTCTATGAATAATCCACTTTGGTAATACTGAGAACTCTTTATCTGCGGAGTTTTTGATTTCTAGTAATCTAAAAACATAGGCAAATTCTAGAGGATTTTCTTTGATATGTTTTGATAGATTAAAGCTAGAGTGCACAATATCTGTAAGATATCAGTTTATTTTTTCTTTTAATGTTGTTAGATCAAAAATAGGAAAATCTTGTTGCTTTAGCTTTTGATAATAAAGAAAAAATTCTTTAAATTCAGCTCTCTCAGCTAAAAGATTAAAAAGTATATTTTGTACTTCATTATCTATCTTAGCAAACTCTTTTATACAAGCATCAAATAACTTTTTACAAATTTTTGCATCTTCAATAGGATCATTAGTTTTATCTATTTTATAGTCTTTTACTAATTTGTGGTAGGGTTGCTTTATAAAAACTAAAGAAGAGAGCCATAGGGTATCTATCATTGATTTAGAAAAAAACTCTAGAGAGATTTCCTTGGATCTAGATAATTCTCTTAAATCATAATCCAGAATATTGTGTCCAACGAGATAATCAAAATTTTCTAATTTTTTATTGAATTCAACAAGATCTTTTCATTGATATACAAAATTATTTGAGTGATCAATAGCTCCCACTTCTCTTATATTGTTTTTTCTTTTGGTAGATGCTTCAATATCGATAAAAGCAAGCTGCATTCTGTTTTACTGTAATAAAAATACTTTTATTTTCTGATAGTCTTTTTCAGTATTCTTTATTTGATTGCTTATCAAAACTAGCT
>CAYIZS010000128.1:0-1294 GCA_964367985.1 uncultured Candidatus Peribacteria bacterium | reverse complement strand
AGTTTGGTCAGAGGAGTCTGCAATCAGTTTCTGAGAGTTGAGAGGTTTTTTATATGGGATCCTGCATTGAGATGGTTCCGCTTTTTTTATTGGAGCTACAAAAAGAGTATCCTGATCCCTCAAAACTTGCTCTAGGATGTGAAATTATTCAGTGGAAAGCAAAGGATCAAATCAGTATCCATTTTTTTATCAAAGATGATTCACTAGTGCCTAGTAGGATTATTGATTTTATCAGAGATAATGAGATCAGCGTTTATCAGTGAAGGTATCAAAATCCTAGAAATAATGTTGATCTAGAGTCACTTGCTTTACTTTCATTGCCAGCAGAAAAGCTGCAAAATTCTGATACTCTTTTGAGTTTAGCAGAAAAATTAGAGCTTCCACTCTGAATTGATGATTTTGAAAAAATGGTAGCTAGATATCAAGAAGCAAATACTCCTGCGGAGTTTGCAGATTATTCTCAAAGATCTCCTCTCGTGATTAGATTTGGTTCCTCCAGTACTCAAGCAGAAAAAAAAGAAAACCTCTTAGACGAGGTTTCCTGAAATCTGACTCAAGTATTATAAAGAGTTTTAAAATCCTTCTGCTTTGATTTTTTGGATAATCTCCAATCCTCAGATTTCTCTTACTTTCCCTTTATCTAGAACAATCACTTCATCTACTGGGAGATAACTGAGGATCTCAAAAATATGCGTGATGATCACAAAAGTATTTTCTGGAGTATTGATGGATTTGAGGAGTTCGGAAACTTCTTTGAGTGCATTTACATCCAGTCCACTATCGATCTCATCCAAAAAGATATAATGAGGTTGGAGGAGTTTGATCTGGAGTACTTCGATTTTTCTTTTTTCTCCTCCAGAAAATCCCACATTGAGATCTCTCCAGAGAAAGTTTCTATCGATATTGAGTGCATTGAGATGGGGTTCTACAATTTGCTTAAATTCCATAAAACTGGTGTTTTTTTCATGTCTGATATCATAGGAAGATTTGAGAAACTCAAAAAGTTTGACTCCTGGAATCTCAGGAATATTTTGGAAAGTCAGAAAAATTCAGCGTTTATTTCTCTCATCTGGATCCATTTCTCCGAGATTCTCTCCCTCCAAAAAGATTTCTCCTTCCCTCAATTCATATTTTGGGTGTCCCATGATGCTCATAGCGAGGGAGGATTTACCAGAACCATTTCTCCCAAGAATCGCATAGTTTTTACCTTTTTCAAAATCGAGAGTGATATTTTGGAGAATGGATTTTTCTCCGACTTGGACAGCAAGGTCTTTGATCTGCAACATAAACGTAT
>CAYIZS010000127.1:0-1350 GCA_964367985.1 uncultured Candidatus Peribacteria bacterium | reverse complement strand
TTGTTGATGCAGAATCTTCTGCTAAAAACTTGGTTCTTCCAAAAGGAAATGCTAACCTTTACTCTATGGTAGAATATAACGGAAGTGAAATTACTCTTAATGAGAAAGGAACTCCTAGAAATTACTACTATAGTGAAAAAGAAACTTACGAAGTTGCAAGACTTCAAGTAAAAGCAAGTAATGCTAATATCGAAGTAAATGGATTTACTTTGACAAATAGCGGAAACCTTGATCTTGGAAGATATCTTGATGATGTAGTAGTATTGAGAGATAATGTAGCAATGAAAAATGTTACTTACTCTGTAAAAAATGAAGAATTGAGAGTAAACTTTGCAAAAGATACTGTAGAAGCTAGAAAAAATGCTCTCTATACTGTAAAAGTTAAACTTGTTGGATTGGATAGATTCGGTCAAACTATCGAATTTAGAATTGACAATGGAGGAGACTTTGGAGCTGTAGAAGCAAAAACTAATGCAAGAGTATCATTTACAAATTCTACATCTACATTCCCAGTATTCCCAGTGTATACATTCAATGGGGATAAGATTACTTTGACAAATGGAAAACTTGCTAGCACTGTATACGGAGCAGCAGGAAGTACTGATGTTGTAATCGCTGAAGGAACTGTAACTCTTAATGAAGCTATTAAACTTAATAGTTTTGATATCGTTGCTAGTGGAACTGGTATAGAAGAGATGAGAATCGCATTTGGTAATGATGAATATGATGGAGTAAGACAGTCTGATAAAAAAACTTTCAGATTTAGCAATGTATACATTGAAAAATCAGGAGATGTTAAGATTAAAGCAGATCTTTATGATGATGCAGTAGGAACTTATTCCTTTACTCCAAATTCTATTCAATTATGAACTATTGGAGGAAAATATGATGAACATAACCAAACTATTGATAGTGGAAGTTTTGTAGGATCTCTTAAATTATCATCTCTTAGAGCTGAAGCTGCTAGAGGATCTCTTGATAATAAAATCACTAAGGAACAAGAAATCAAAAAAGAAGATGCTACAAGAGTAGTAATCTTTGATGGAGATTATTCTGCTAGAAGAGATGGAGTAGAACTTAATCAATTTGTTGTTAAGAATATTTTATCTGGAGGAAGTGCTTCCTCAGATTATGTTAACTTCTACCTATCTGTTGATGGAGATGAAGTAGCATTTATAGATACTCTTAATGTAGAAGAATATTTTGATGGTGTAGAAATCAAAGATGGTAAAACTGTAAAAGTTAAACTAGAGGCTGAATTCTATTTATCAAATGTAGGAACTTACCAATATGACCTTACTCTACGAGGAGAAGATGATAATGGAAATACAGTTGGAAATGCTACAGACT
>CAYIZS010000126.1:0-1379 GCA_964367985.1 uncultured Candidatus Peribacteria bacterium | reverse complement strand
TTTTTTTGTAGGAGCTGTAGTGAGAGTCTTGGATTTTAGCTTCCACCTCAGCTTTCAGATCTGTAGAGAGATTTTGATAAGCAGCTTCTGTAATATCAAAATTATCCAAAATAATTTGTGCTTCTTTTATTTTTTCTTTTTCAGCATTGATTTCTTCTTTTCCTATATCAACTTCTTCTTTTTCAGCATTGATTTCTTCTTTTCCTATATCAACTTCTTCTTTTTTTACAAAAGCAGTATCTAAAACAACAATTGGAAGAGCATCATTTTTTTCCAACAATTTATACTTAAATGAACGATATAGAGCTGAATAAGTGATCCTAGAGGGAGTTTTGTTTTGCAAAAATTCTTTCAAAAGAAGTTGTAATTGTTGATCAACACTAGGACCAAACTCCTTGGTCAAACCTTCAAAAATTTCTTCTAATATCACCAACTGTGCATCAGAAGGAATTACAAAACTTTCTAAATTTTGATTGCTTTCATTCTTTAATTCTTTTAAAAAGTCAAAAATAGTTTCAGAAGATGAAGAAACTTCATATTTTTTCAAATTATTCTCAATATTTGTCATCTTACTAATTTAAAATAAATTAGTCAATCTTTTCTTGATATAGTACTTTCCAGATTAGAGGATAGTCTTTTTCTAAATCTAAATTGAGTTGATCCCTTCTTATCAAGATTGTATTTTTTATTCATAGAAGTCTTTCTTTATCAACTGTTCATTCTCTTAAAGCAATTTCCTTTTCATTAAACCACTCAATTCCTCTCTTATTTAACTCTGCTATATATTCTTTATCTTTTTCTATCTCTTCTCTTCATTTTTCTATATATTCTCTTGATTCTGCTATATATTCTTTATCTTTTTTTATTTCTTCTTTCAAAGCATTGAATACCAAAACCTTTTTATCATAAAAATTCACATAACTCCAATCAAACATTTCCTCTATTGCAGAATCTACATATAATGAAAGCATCTCTTCATCAAGAATATTCTCTTCTAGTGCTTGGTCGAGGAAACTACCAAGAATTTCTCTACCATCCTGATTATGATCTCCTGGAATTGCCTCAATAAAAATTAAACCAGCTCGCAATCTCTGTATTGGATCCTCAACATATCTAAAAATATCCTCTAGATACTGATTCATCGCAGGGACTTTTGAGATATGTACAAGTTGATATTCTTGCTCATAGAGTCTCATCAATTCATGATAATGATCTTGGAGTGCTTGAGGGATTTTATGAATATTTTCTTGAATAAAGTGCATTGGACTCCCAGCAGGAATTTCCATTTTTTCTTGCAATCTCACAACCTTTTGAGGAGGAGATACTAACATTTCTGTCTGACCTTTTGAATTTGCAGTAGTTGCAGTATTTTGAGCAAA
>CAYIZS010000125.1:0-1460 GCA_964367985.1 uncultured Candidatus Peribacteria bacterium | reverse complement strand
ATGGTACAAAGAGAATCCTGACAAAGATCAGGATTTTTTTTAATAATTAGGAAATTTAAAAAAATAATTTTATCGTTTTTTGTTCGTGATATGGAAAGATAAACGTGAAAATTATATTTTACGATAAATTTCTAACTAAAATATGCTTTGAAATAATAAGAAAAAGAACCAAACATAGGTTTGGTATGAAGAACTGCTAATGTTTAAGATGAATCAAAGTAGATTGGAGGATATCAAGGGATGAATGTTCTATATTTATGAAAAATCCCTCAACAACTACACTGTAGTGGATTTTCCCCTGTAAAAGCAAAGATCCTTTCAGAAAAGGATTTAGGAATAAAAAATCTATAAGATTGCTGACCAAAGTAATTAGTAATAATGTTTAGGTATTTTTTTTTACAGCGATTAGCAAAAATTCCGTAATGATAAACCATATGAAAATATCTATTTGGTATGTGCTGAATGAGTAGACCTATAAAATCAAGAACAGGACAAGTAATTTTTTTAACTAGTTTGTCTTTTTTATCTAGATAATTAAAAGTAACATTCTCTCAATCATAATCTAGGATACGAGATTGTGCAATCACGGGTCTTTTAACATAGCGTCCAATATATCAAAGTATTTTTGAAAAATGAAGAGCTTCTTTAGAAAAATGGACATGCCAAGTTGCCCTTTCTCCTGTTATCTTGCTATGATAGTTATAAAACGTATTAAGGAATTGAACTTCTTTGATAAGTTTCTCTCAAGATAGGTTTTTATAGCATCGATCTTTTAAGTTTTTTATTAAAAACTTGGTTCGGGATGCTCTAACTGCAGCAAAAGGGATAAAAATATTATTTTTGAATTGTCATGAATCATGAATAGCTCAATTTGTTATTATAATATGTGCATGTGGGTTTCGATTGAGTTTGGCTCAGAAAGAGTGGATGACAGCAATAATTCATGGAGTAAGTTTTTGTTTTTTTAGAAAGAACATAATAGAGTTTGCTGCGGTGTAAGGTATAATAGATAGAGCTTTACGATTGTTTTTGAAAAAAATACCTAACTCTCAAGGAATAGTAAAAGTGATATGTTTATAAAGTAGTTTATCTGGTAATCGTGATAAGAGTTTGTTCGTTCGTAAATCAGATTGCGGCTGCGAACAAGAATTACAAAACCTTGATTTACAGGTAAAAGGTATATGTTTAATTTTTGTACATCAATCACACTTGTAAGAGGCAAATCATTGCAAGCCACTTCCACAATTAAGCATCTTTTCTACATTTTTAATAGAGCTTTCTCTGATCTTTCCTTGATTTTCTTTTTCGAAAAAAAATCGGTTGCTTTTTAAGATTGATTTGATAGAAATGGCTCAGGTGATAATTTCCATTATTATATATATGAGATTTCGAGCTCTATAAATAATCTAAGGATTATCACCTTTTTTTGCAATCAAAAACAAAGAAAAAAAATAGTCCGC
>CAYIZS010000124.1:0-1460 GCA_964367985.1 uncultured Candidatus Peribacteria bacterium | reverse complement strand
TTGCTTAAAAACCTATCGTTTGTAAATCATTGGGGAATCGTCTAATGGTAGGACAGCGGACTTTGACTCCGTCAGTCTAGGTTCGAATCCTAGTTCCCCAGTACTTAATTTGATCAATGCGGAGTAGAGAAATGGTATCTCGTCGGGCTCATAACCCGAAGATAGGTGGTTCGATTCCATCCTCCGCAACCAAAATTTGTTCTTATCGCATTACATTCGGGAGTAGCTTAATTGGTAGAGCATCAGACTCTGAATCTGAGGGTTATAGGTTCGAGTCCTATCTCCCGAGAATATCTTTACAAGATCCCATGCCGGGATGGTGGAACTGGTAGACACGCTTGGCTTAGAACCAAGTGCCTTACGGTGTGCAGGTTCAAGTCCTGTTCCCGGTATTATTCTTTTTACTGGGGTCTGCAAATACCCAAGTACATTGAAAAATCTCTTGAAAATGGGTCCGATTTCCTTACAGTTTATCTCTGTGAGAGATTTGATCCGAGGTAGCTCAGTCGGTAGAGCAGTTGGCTGTTAACCAATTGGTCGTGGGTTCGAGTCCCACCCTCGGAGTTTATCCAAGCTATTTAATTGTTATATATTGTTTGTTTCATGCCAATCACCAAGTCTGCAAAAAAAGCTATGAATAGATCAAAGGTTCTAGAAAAGAGGAACTATGGTTTTAAACTTAGGATGAAAATGGCGATGAAAAAATTCCTCAAATCTGCAGAAGCCAAAGAAAACCTTACAATACAAGACCTAGCAGGAGTTTATAAAGCGATCGACAAAGCACAAAGATCCGGAATTATCAAAAAAAGGAACGCAGCTAGAAAAAAATCTAGAATCGCAAAAGCATTTGATGCCTCCAAAGTAAAATAATTTTGGAGTGATATGCCAGCTTAGCTCAATTGGTAGAGCAACCGCCTTGTAAGCGGTAGGTTATCGGTTCAATTCCGATAGCTGGCTCCAGAAATGGATTGAAAGAAGATTGGGGGGTGGTAGTTCAGCTGGCTAGAACGCCTGCCTGTCACGCAGGAGGTCGAGGGTTCGAGTCCCTTCCATCCCGCCATTCTTTCTCTGGTCTCATCGTCTAACGGTTAGGACAGCGGACTTTCAATCCGCCAGTCGGGGTTCGATTCCCCGTGGGACCGCCATATTTATGGGTGATTAGCTCAGTTGGCTAGAGCATCTGCCTTACAAGCAGGGGGTCATAGGTTCGAGTCCTATATCACCCACCATTCTATCTTTTCAGTCACAGCATGGGTCTATAGCTCAGCTGGTTAGAGCAGTCGGCTCATAACCGATTGGTCGTTGGTTCAAGTCCAACTAGGCCCACCAATACCACTTGAAATAAAAAGATAGAAAATTAATATCTTTATGCATCAAAATGATGCGGGTGTAACTCAATTGGCTAGAGTGCCTGCCTTCCAAGCAGACTGTTGCGGGTTCGAGTCCCGTCACCCGCTCCA
>CAYIZS010000123.1:0-1480 GCA_964367985.1 uncultured Candidatus Peribacteria bacterium | reverse complement strand
TTCTCGATGAGCAGATTGTACTCAAAGATAAGAATTTACATTTTGAAAAGGTAAAGCAGGAGATTAAAAACGAAGTATTAGCATATAGTCAGTCATAGATATCGCAAGAGAAAGTGAGGTGATTTGTACTTGAAAAGATAGGTGATTCTACATCTTCCTGAACCAATCACGATTATCAAGTTTTGGAGAGAGAATGAAAAGCTATCTTTTCCTAGAAATGATAGGGACCAATTAACAAATATAACAAAAGATAGCACTTCATCTTCCACCGGGTTGCACCCGGGTGGGATCTACAATAATTCTGTCATTCCAAGTGAAGTCTAGGGATCCTGAGACAGTGGTATGCTTGGTATGATACTATTTAATTATTAAGAATAAATTGCATTTAAAGACATAATCCGTAAACATTCATTACTATTAAATAGTAGATAAATTTACTTTAAAACAAATTATGAAAAAAATTCTAGTAACTGGCGGAGCTGGATTTGTTGGCTCTCATTTGTGCAAAAAACTAATTGAAACAGGAAATGAAGTTATTTGTCTGGATAATCTATTTACTGGAGGGAAGCAAAACATCATAGATCTCCTTGATAATCCTAGATTTACTTTTGTTTTACATGATGTAACTAATCCTTTTTGGGTACAAGTAGATCAAATTTATAATCTTGCCTGTCCTGCATCTCCCGTTCATTACCAAAAAAACCCAGTAGAAACGATGAAAAGCTCTATTCTCTGAGCGATCAATATGCTAGATCTAGCAACAAAAGTAAAAGCTAGAATATTACAGGCATCTACCTCTGAAGTATATGGAGATCCACTTATTCATCCTCAACCAGAATCTTATTGGGGCAATGTGAACATCTTATGATCTAGATCTTGCTATGATGAAGGGAAAAGAGCCGCAGAAACATTATTCATGGATTATCATAGAGAATATGGGACAGATATTAGAATCATTAGAATATTCAATACTTACGGTCCCAATATGCACCCTGCTGATGGCCGTGTGGTCAGTAATTTTATTATGCAAGCACTAGAAAACAAAGATATTACAATTTTTGGTACTGGGGAACAGTCTAGATCTTTTCAATATATTGATGATTTGATTAGAGGGATGATTGCAATGATGGACAATCAGATAAATTTTATCTGACCAGTAAATATTGGTACAGAATATGAATTTACGATCAAAGAATTAGCCAACAATGTGATTAGCATGATTCCATGATGCACAAGCAAAATAGTTTATCAAGAACTCCCATGAGACGATCCGAAACAAAGGAGAGCAGACAATCGTTTAGCCAAGGAAAGACTGGGATGGGAGCCAACTATTGAATTAAGGGAATGATTATTGAAAACAATTGAATATTTTAGAAATCATTTTATATAGTAGCAAAGAATGGTGGTTGCATCTAGTTTTATCCTCAAAGATCTTGCAAAGCTGATCCAAAATCTTATAGAATATAAAGATGAAATAATA
>CAYIZS010000122.1:0-1503 GCA_964367985.1 uncultured Candidatus Peribacteria bacterium | reverse complement strand
CTAGTCAAAACAGACGGCGCGTTGTTTTGACGGGGATTGCTGAGTTGATGGGGAGCTTTCCAGCGCTTTGCGGAAAGTTCGTGATGGGTAGGAGGACTTGCTTTTTTTTCTCGGGTGTTATGGCTAGAATTATCCTACAAATCCCTCCTATCCTCCCTTTATCAAGAGGAGAAATGCTTTAGGTATTTTTCTTTTTAAAAATCCCCCTCTTGTCAAAGAGGGGGGTGAGGGGGGAGATTTGTGTTTAAAGTAAGGTGAGGATTTGTGTTTAGAAAATCCTCCGGCCTGTTCCCCCGTACAAGCTATGGGGTTGCCCACCTCCTTTAGAAAAGGAGGACTATTGGGTTTTTACGGGATTCCTCGGTTACTTTATCCTATCCCACCCGGGTGCTTAGCACCCGGGTGGAAATTAGAATAAAAAAAATCCCCCTCTGAGAAAGGGAGATTCTTGATTTCTGATCTGATTTTTTAAACTTTTTTACATTCTCTCGTGGAAGGTTCTTTCGATCACCTCGAGCTGATGCGCTTTAGAAAGTCTGACAAAGTTTACAGCATATCCAGAAACTCTGATCGTCAGCTGAGGATAATTTTCTGGATGTTCGTAAGCATCCATGAGGAGCTCTCTATTGAGGACATTGACATTGAGGTGGTGAGCGCCTTTTTTGAAATAGCCATCGAGCATCCCTACCAGATTTTCATTTTGTTCTGCTTTAGTGGTTCCGAGGGAAGGAGGCACGATAGAAAAGGTATTGGATACTCCATCCTGAGCATATTCGTAGTCAAATTTTGCAACAGAGTTGAGGGAAGCAATCGCTCCTGAGTGATCTCTCCCATGCATTGGGTTGGCTCCTGGAGCAAAAGCTTCTCCGGCTTTTCTCCCGTCTGGAGTAGCTCCAGTAGCTTTCCCATACATCACATTGGAAGTAATGGTGAGGAGAGAAAGAGTCGGTTTTGCATTTTTGTATGCTCTATGTTTTTCGAGTTCTTGCATAAAAAATTCTTGGACCTCAATCGCGATATCATCTACACGATTATCATCATTTCCAAACATTGGATACTCTCCTTGGATCTGGAAATCTTTGCTGATCCCGTTTTCGTCTCTGATGGCAGTTACTTTGGCATATTTGATCGCAGAGAGGGAGTCTGCTATGATAGAGATTCCTGCGATTCCATAAGCAATATCTACTCCATAGTGGGTATCTACAAAAGCCATCTGTGCTTTCTCGTAGTAATATTTATCATGCATATAGTGGATGACATACATCGCTTTGGCATAGACTCTCGCTACTTCTGCCATGGCTTTTTTGAAATTGGCCATCACTTCATCATAGTTGAGGACCTCGCTGGAGAGGGGAGCAATATTTTCCATCACCTGAGCTCCGCCTTCTTCTTCTCTTCCTGCATTGATGGCAAGGAGGAGGGTTTTTGCGAGATTACATCTGGCTCCGAAATGCTGGATTCTCTTTCCGATTTCTTGATAAGAAACACAGCAAGCGATCCCAT
>CAYIZS010000121.1:487-1522 GCA_964367985.1 uncultured Candidatus Peribacteria bacterium | reverse complement strand
ATTTTTTTATTCAACTACAAGTATAAGGATAATTCTCTATTTTGCAATTTTTTTACGAGATTTTTAAGATTTAGCACTCCATACAATAAACAAAACAACTATTCTAAAGTACTGAGAGGATAGTGATAACGAGCAGCAAAATCTGCTTGTGCTTTGAGAAACTCATTATCTAAACGTTCAATTTCTTGGGTCAATTGGATCGCAAAAGGAGCAATCACTTTTTCATATTCTTTGGCTAAAGCATAAGTTTGGCCTGTAAAATGATCAAAATAGTTGAGTACTGGAGTTTCATAGTATTCAAATGCAACGGAAAGTCAGGAAAGATAAGAAACTAAAGCATACTGCAGATGATTATCTTTTTGAAATGCTGGGAAAGCTTCTGCCTCTCCAATCAACCAAATCAAGTCCTTTTGTGCCTGTTCAAAAAACTCTCTCAAATTAGTTCCATCAAAATCCTCTTCTAATGCTGCATAATAATTTTCTAAAGCATCCCCTCCCTGAACTTGTAAAGCAACAATTTCATCATTGTAAGCCACCAACTCTGCTGTCAAATCTGGCTTTTTGCCACAAGCAGTCAAAGAAAATACCACTAAAAGGAGTCACAAAAATCAGATTTTTTTCATTATTTTATTTGAAAAAATTTTAAAGAGTATGTGGATCAACGAAAATATCAGAAGATTTACTGATAAAGTAGCAATATCTCCTAGTTTTGCAAGAGAAAGTAAGTTTATTTTTCTATTGTAATACTTTTGTCATTTCGACTGGAACGGAGTGGAATGGAGAAATCCCGTAGCACTAGATAATGAAATATTTCGAGATTCCTCGACAAGCTCGGAATGACAGGTGCTTTATTGTACAAATCCCTCCTATCCTCCCTTTATCAAGGGAGGAAATATTTTATATAGAATTCCCCCTCTTGAGAAAGAGGGGGGCAGGGGGTGGATTTGTGTTTAGTTGCTTCGGGATTCCTCGACAAGCTTGGAATGACAGGTGCTTTATTGTACAAATCCCTCCTATCCTCCCTTTATCAAGGGA
>CAYIZS010000121.1:0-387 GCA_964367985.1 uncultured Candidatus Peribacteria bacterium | reverse complement strand
GGAAATATTTTATATAGAATTCCCCCTCTTTCTCAAGAGGGGGAAGGGGAAGATTTGTGTTTAGTTATGAATGAAAATTATTCTGAGATCAAGATTTTTTCCAATAAGCCATTGAGGAGTTTGGGTGCTCCAGGATCAGCATATCTTTTTGCGATTTCAACTGCTTCATTGATGATTACGGATCTGGGAGTATTCAGATTTTTTTGTTCTCCATAGGCCAAAAGTAATAGCGCCTGATCCAAGAAATCCATCTTTTCAAAACCAAAACTATGAGAATATTCATTGACCAAAGCTACTAGCTCATCAAAAATATTTGGCAATGCTTTAAACATCTGCATCACATACTCCAGATCGATCGTCTCTGGATCCCACTGATCAAAAAAATGA
>CAYIZS010000120.1:0-1540 GCA_964367985.1 uncultured Candidatus Peribacteria bacterium | reverse complement strand
TTTAATTTATCTCAGTTAGATCCTCGAGATGTCCCTTATTATACGAGAAAATATAAAGCAGAAAAATATCAGATAGATGAAGAAAAGCTCAAAGAATATTTTGCTTATGATCAGGTTTTGGAGCGATTATTTCAGTTTGTAGAAAAATTCCTCTGAGTACAAATGCATCCGATGCATGGAGATTGGAATCCAAAACATGAACAGTTTTTTGAGGTCTATCATGAGGAAAAACAGATTGCTTATTTCTTTTTGGATCCCTTTTATCGCAAAGGGAAAAGACCTGGTGCATGGGCAGATTTTCTGAGACTTAAAAATAAAGGCCAACTTCCTCTAGTCCTCAATGTTTGTAATTTTCAGTGACCAACAACGAATCCCTCCTTGCTTTCTCTCAGAGATGTGGAAACACTTTTTCATGAATTTGGGCATGCTTTACATGCAATGCTTTCAGACTCTCCTTATTTTGAACTTTCTGGATTTGGAGTAGAGTGGGATTTTGTAGAATTACCGAGTCAATTGATGGAAAATTGGGTTGTAGCTCAGGAAACTTTACCCACTTTAGCCAAACATTATCAGACAGGAAATAGATTGACAGAGGAGATCATTCAGACTTTAGTGGAGCTCAATACCTTTATGAAGGGAGTACAGATTATGAGACAGACGGAGCTGGCTTTGCTAGATTTAGAGCTTTATGGCACTCAAATACCTACAACTGTTGCAGATTTAGATCAAAAAATCTTGGAAACGGTAAATCGTCATTCACTCTATCCCAGGGGAGAGGAGTATAAAATGTATTGTTCTTTTCTCCATATTTTTGGAGGAGGCTATGCATCCAAATATTACTCTTATATGCGAGCAGAGCGTCTCGAAGCAGAAGTTTTTGCTAAGATTAAATCAATAGGGATGTTGGATCCTGAGTCAGGAACATTATATAAAAAAACAATTCTGACTCAATGAGCTCGCAAACCTGCTGAGGAGTTGTTTTTTGATTTTATGGGAAGAGAAATGAATTCTGAGACTTTGATCAAAAGATATGGGTTTGACTAAAACTCTATTTTTTTATAAATTAGTTGACATTTATTAGTGAATGCTTATAAAAGAATCTAAGAGTTTAGATTCTTAGATAAAGAAACTATGGAAATTTATGAAAAATGTTTAGATGAATGAATAGAAAAAAAAATCTTTATAGATAAAGAATGATATGTTGTAAAAATTTTTAAAGTATGAAGAAATCCGTTACCTTACGAAGAACAATTAAGAACAATAGAACTCAAAAAACAATACCTTTGAAAATATATGCCTGATACTTTTTTAGATAAAACAGGTCCTTGAGATAAGGATTATTGTATTAAACAAAAATATATTTCTTGAGAACAAATTAGAGATATCGATTTTTCTTATTTATCAGAACTTGCATTAAAAAATCTTTGAAGTTTGTTGGAAAGTTATATTAGCTATTGTAATAAAGAAGGAAAGTATATTGATGCTTTTGGTTATCAAAAGCAATATAAAGATTTATCCTCTTGGCAAAGAAGAACAAAAC
>CAYIZS010000119.1:0-1545 GCA_964367985.1 uncultured Candidatus Peribacteria bacterium | reverse complement strand
AGTTTAGATATTCATGGGAGTTTTTATACTTATGATCAATATTCAAATAAAGGGAGAGATCGTTGTCATGTTCAATCAGTTTATATAATTTTAGTATATTGATAATCTTTAGTACAGATCTCATGTTGATCCCTATTGTATCAGGGATATCTTCTACTCTAATGATCCTACCAGAAATAATTTCTTTGAGAATTTTTTTTGCTTGTTGTTTTTCAGTATCATCAAATTCTCCTATTGTATCAATCAGGATAATTCATTCATGTACAGATTTAAATCCTTTAGAGGTAGCAAAAACTCTTGTTCTATTAAAAGATCTTTTGATAAATTTTTGTTTTTCTAGAAAATATAATGCTGTCCTGATTTTTGTTTCCAAATTCTCTCTATCGTTTATTCGTCTTTCATAATTATGATTGATCCATGCCCTATATGCCAATTCTTTGGCTCATACACAAACTTGTCCATTATTACTTTTTCTGAGATTCTCTTGTAATACTTTGAGTAAAGATTTAATCTCTTTTGATTTAATTTCTCCTAATTTAATTAGTTGAAAGTTTTTGTCTAAATCTTTTGTATTATAAAAGATAATACATTTTGCGGCTTTTCCATCTCTTCATGCTCTTCATGCTTCTTGTACATAGTTTTCTATGGAAGTAGGAACTTCATAGTGAATGATATATCTAACATCTTCTTTGTCAATTCCCATACCAAAAGCATTTGTTGCAACGATGATTCTCTTTTCTCCTGCCATAAACTGATCTTGGATTTCTCTTTTTTCTGTACTATCTAATTTCCCATGATAATATCTTGAAACTGCTCAGAATTCTTGGTTAATCCTTTCTGATATTGTTTTTGCTTTTGAGGTGGTCCTAACAAAGACAATACAAGAACTATCTAATGTATTTTCTCTAATAAAATCAATAAATTGATGATTTTTATCTTCTTCATTTTGTGTTGTTATTACATGATAGCTTAGATTATCTCTTTTAACTGTAGATTTGAACTCTTCTAGTTGTATTGCTAGATTATCATAAAAATATTTTTTGATCTCTTCTATGACCTCATGTTTTGCTGTTGCAGTAAAGCAAGAGATATTAATGTTTTTGATACTTGGATTAATTTCTCCCAGTTCTTTGATAAAATCAGCAATAAACATATAATCAATTCTAAAATCATGCCCTCGTTTACTAAAACAGTGTGCTTCATCGATAATGATTCTGTCTATTATTCTACCAGAAAGAATGTTTTTCGTGTTTTGACTTCTCAACATCTCGGGGGAGAGATAGAGGATATCTATTCCTCAGTATTCAACTTTTTCTATTACTTGTTTCCTTTCTATGGGATTAAGTAGTCCATTTAAAAATCCCACATTTTGTACATCATGTTTGTTATTTAGGTTGTCTATTTGATCTTTCATCAATGACTGCAGTGGTGATATAACCAGAGTTAAGCAGTTTGTTTTGTCTGCATTGATCAGAGCTGGTAACTGAAAAGTTAAGGATTTCCCTCCTCAGGTAGCAAATACAGTAAGTATGTTTTTTCAGTTCA
>CAYIZS010000118.1:0-1545 GCA_964367985.1 uncultured Candidatus Peribacteria bacterium | reverse complement strand
GTCAGATCCGGTTATTCCTACCCCAACTCCAATTAATGGACAGTGTAGCACACAATTGAATACTTGTACTAGTGGTACATTTGTAGATATTGCAGATAGCTCTACTCATTATTTGTGGAGATGTGAAGGAATCGATGGTGGGATAAATGCTCCTACTTGTCAAAGGGCTATCCCTCAAAATGCACAATGTAGTAGCAGTTATCACAATACTAACCAATCAACACTTTCTGCTTCTCCAGCTCTCTGTACCGTAGGTACGGTAGCAAACTTTAAAACTAACTCAGATCCTTTGGTTTATACTCAGAAATGGACCTGGGACTGTGTAGGGGAAACTAGTTATATCGATCATTGTTATGCCCATAAGCCAACTCCAAATGCTGGAGTCTGTGATACAGATACACTCTTTAAATGTAAAGTACCTACAAGCAAACAAGAAGATGGAATCAATCAAACCACTATCACTGGTGGAGCAACCTGGAACTGTGAAGGAACTAATGGAGGAGCTACAGTAGCATGTAATGCTTGTTACAGCAATTATACTTGGAATAATGCTACTAAAACTTGTGAACCAAATAAAAGAAGCAATCAGTCTTGTACCGCTTTACCATCAAATGCTACCTGGAATACTGTATCAAGTATCACCCAAACCTGGAATGGAAGTGCTTGGTTGCCAACCACCGTAGGGGTTTATAATGCTACGCCAAGTACAACAGAATGTAGATTTAAATGTAATGCAAATTATACTTGGAATAGTAGTACTGAGACTTGTGAGCTAATAGTAAATGTTCCAACTGTTTGTGATACTCCTGATATTGTGATAGGAGGTATTGCCATTCAAGCTTGTAATTTAGGGGCTACAAAAGCTGGTACCTGAGTAGAGTCCTATGGTTGGTTATTTCAATGGTGAAACAATTACGGTTTCCCATCTATAGGAAATATTGTAACAAGTAGTACGCTTATTCCAAATTCTAGTAACTATGGACCCACAAATCCATTCCTTTCTTCTTCTTTTGTCATTGCCCCAGGTGTGGGAACTCATAGTAATTATGATTATTGGTTGTGAGGATGAAATTGAAGTCTTCGATGAGGTAGTGATTCAGATAGTCCAACGACGATTCCATTAGGAGCAGATGCAATTGCTAGACAAGGTCCTTGTCCTAGCGGTTATCATGTTCCAAGTGCAGGGGAGTGGGATCAACTTCTTATTACTTGGGCTAATTTAAATAATGTTACTTTGGTGGAATCTGCTGATGGATTTCATCAAATTACTGACAAGGTTTCGCTACTTGTAAATGAGTTAAAGCTTCCATATACGGTAGATCGTACTCGATCAGATTGACAACTTGTCTCAGACCCTTTATTGCCAATACATGATCGTTTCTATGCAACTTCTTATCGATCTTCTACTCCGTCTACAGAATCAAGATCTCGTCAGTTTGTTATAGCAGGAAATTGGATTGCTAACTGGAAAGTAATGGTTCGTTGAATGGGAGCTTCTCTCCGTTGTTTTAAAAACAAAACTGTAGCTCCAGTGTATGAATGTAC
>CAYIZS010000117.1:0-1545 GCA_964367985.1 uncultured Candidatus Peribacteria bacterium | reverse complement strand
GACTATACTTATATCGTCATAGTAAAGAAGCGAAACAAATTCCTTGCTGTGATAATAAAAAGAAGATGTTGTTCTTTACTACTAATGATTGTGCAATATCATTTGCCAAAAAAAAGCTTCATTTCTGAGGTGAGAGATCAAGATCCTTGATCCTTCTCTAAATACATTGATGAATACAACATCAATGCTAAAGCAGAGTAAACTCACTATCGTTTATTTTCCCTTGAGATGAATCTGACTGATCCCTTGAGTGATGACTCTTGTAGTCCAGCTTGAGAAGGTTCTAGAGACAAATTTCTAGCACTGATCAGTAAATATGCTAAGTTTTGATTGGCCGTAGCTATTGAAAGTTGTAGATATATCATCCTTACCAGATGCTAGATTTGTTGCTTTCACTCAGGTACTTATGGTGGATCTCTAGCTGGTATATTTGTTTTTTGGAGATATTGGAATTACTTTATTGTGGATTTGGTTGGTGATTTGGTAGATCCTAATCTGATCTGAGATCGTGCATAGTTGCTTCCTTATCGAGGTGACTCACTCCTTTCTAGCAATACTGAGTCGTTTGCTTTATCGCTAGCAGGTTAGCCTGTGGATAAGGCCTTGCAGAGTCTTGAATCTTTGTAAGTACAAACCCAATCTTAGTCAAAAGTCTCTTTCTAGACTACCTGGCTTCCACTAGGTACCAAGTAAAGGTTAAAAGCACGCTTCTTTTTTTTTATTGGAAAAAAGCAAAGCACGCTTCTTTTTTTTATTGGAAAAAAGCAAAGAGAAGTGCTTTTTTTATTTAGAAAAAAAACTAAAAGAGGGACTGATTTTTACTGTGTTGGCTCAGATTCTGGAAAGGGACTCAAAATTGTTTGAGAGGATAGAGAAAATGGAGTCTATAGCCGATTCCTTTTTCACTTTCTGCCAAAAATTGTAAAATTTCTGGGATATTTTGCTGACTCCAGTCATAGATTTTTGCTTGAGTGAATTGTTCCTGCAAGCTAGGGAAAAACTGCAAATCTACTCCTAGATCCCCAGGGAAAAAATACACTTCTTGATCAGGATTGTTTATTATTGCTTTGATTGCATCAGGATTCTGCAGATATTCAGGATTGAGGTTGATCACCATTCTGGAGTTTGCGGATTTTTTTGTGCTCTGCTGAGTGAGAAAATAATCTAATAAAGGTTTTGAAAAATCTGTAGTTGCAAAGCTTTTTTGATGATATTCCTTCGCTTCCTGAAAAGATTTATTATCTCTTAAATACATTTTTTGGGCTCTGGGAAGGAGGAGTTTTTTGAGGATTTTGCTAGTCTTTTTTTGACTGCTTCCGATCCCCCCATAGAGCGCAAAGTTTTTTTTCCAGATACTGCGAGGATAGAGGAGCAGGAGATTCCATCCATCATGCGGAAAATTTCTACTCTCATCTAGCACCTCTCCCCCTCAGAAAATTTTAAAATCTCTGGCATGAGGGCTGATTCCCAGGCTTGTTTTGAGATATCGGAGCCATTTATTTTGAGGCACTTCAAAAAATTGCACTTTCTCTCGATCTACAGGAT
>CAYIZS010000116.1:0-1619 GCA_964367985.1 uncultured Candidatus Peribacteria bacterium | reverse complement strand
CAAAAGGAGATTGTATTTTTTGTAAAATCATTGATGGGGAAATCAGCACTCCTGGGATCTTTTGGGAAGATGAAAACTTTATAGCATTTTTATCTAAATGGCCAAATACTCCTGGATTTACTGTCTTAACCCCCAAAAAACATTATGGAAGTGATTGTCTCGCGATGCCAGATGAAGATTTGCAAGCTTTTATCCTTGCAGCAAAAAAAGTATCTAGTATCTTATTACAACACTTTGATGATGTTGGTAGAGTAGGATTGATGATGGAAGGAACTGGGGTAAACCATGCGCATATAAAACTTTTCCCAATGCATGGTACTGGATATATGAAGCAAGGTGAATGGAAACAACAGCTGAGCGGAAGATCTGATTTTTTTGAAAGTTATCCAGGTTACCTTATTAGTAATGATGGTCCAGAAGCAGATGAATGAAAATTAAGTAATCTTGCTCAAGTTTTGAGAGAAATTAAATAAATTCTCCTATTTTTTAGAATGTTTAGAAAATAAGTTTTAGCTATTTTAAAATAATGCCAAATCCAGAAACTCTTGCACCAGAAGTTATCATAAAAAAACCGGAACTTTGGTCTTATCTAGATTTTTTGGGGATAGAGAGCTCAAAAATTTCTAATGATGAAATATTTTTAACAGCATTTGTCCACAAATCCTATGCTGCAGATTTTAAAGAAGAATATACTCATAACGAAAGATTGGAATTTGTCTGAGATGCTGTGCTAGGAGCAGTAATTGCCCAAAAACTCTATCAAGATTTTCCTGAGATTCCAGAGGCTACAATGACACTATACAAAATTGCATTAGTCAGAGAAGAAACTCTAGCAAAAGTAGCAAAAAAGATCTGACTTTCTGAATATATTTTTATCAGCAATGGAGAGGAAAATAATGGAGGGAGAGAGAAAGCTGCGATCATTTCTGATGCACTAGAGGCACTAATGGGTGCAATCTTTTTAACTCTAGGGTATCAAGCATTACAAGATTTTATCCTCCGCTATCTCTATCCAGAGATAGAAGGAATTAGAGAAAAACCAAATAAATCGTATAAATCTCTCAGCCAAGAATTGGTTCAAAGAACCTACAAACAACTACCTGAGTATCGTAATACCATCGCAGAGCAGGATGAAAAAAATAACCCCTTACTCTATAAGAGCGAATTTTGGGTACAAGAAACCTGTAAAGCCACCGGCTATGGAAGCAATAAGAAAAAAGCAGAGGAAAATGCAGCAAAAAACTATTATGAACAGCATCAGGGTAGCTAATTTACTTCAAATATAGTGATGCAAAAACTCTTTATCAAAAATCGTAAAGATCAAAAACTCTCGGTTATTATCGAAAATAAAGACTGAAAATCCTGATTGATATTTATCACTCATTGACTGGGAGACAATAAAGATTCTCTTCATATTTTAGAAGTTTCAAAAGTATTCCTTGCTCATGATTTTGTAGTAATTAGGTTTGATACTAGTAATACTTTTTGAGAAAGTGAATGAAATTTTGAAGATGCAACACTAACTAATTATCATCAAGACTTGGAAGATCTAATAGAATGGAGTAGTAAACAAGCTTTTTATACAGAACATTTTTTTCTTTTAGGACATAGTTTATGAG
>CAYIZS010000115.1:0-1644 GCA_964367985.1 uncultured Candidatus Peribacteria bacterium | reverse complement strand
TGACTAATATGAATTTTCAACGGAACGTCAGGACATTAGACTAGAGGCGAACGTTGTAGAAATGTACTTAACTCAAGATGGTACTGGTTCAGTTATCGGAGTAAAAGATGTTTGGTCATCAAGTTCATCCACACAATATTTTAGCTATACTGACCTTCTAGATTCTAATTGGTATAACGTTCAAATAACTTCTGGAGTAGGTAACGAATACTATTGTGCAATGAGTTTCAACTAAATATTATTTATTAAGGAGGTCTATTATTAGATCTCCTTTACTTTAAGGAACGAAAAATATATATAATACATAATTTATTTTTTAAACTTTAATATTTAACTATGAATAAGTTCTTATTACCATTATTGTTTATAATTATCACTATTACTTCTTGATGTTTAAAAAATGATAACAAAAATTTTTGAGATTGATATTTTTCTTATAAAAATAAGATATACTATAATTCAACAGGTAGTGAAGTTATATGAGCGGATATTGATACTTTCATTGTTTTATATAAAGACAACCATTGTGGAGATATTAAGATATTTGCAAAAGATAAAAATAATGTTTATTGAGAAGATAAAGTTTTATTTACAGGATTTGATTATACTACATTAACAGGAAAAGAAAATTGTATGCGATGATGTTTTCAGGATAAAGAAGCCTCATATTATCACGAAAACACACCAGAACTAGCTTATAAAAAAGATACTACAAAAATTCTGACTCCATCCTAGGACTGTAGGGATGATTATGGGAAAAAATCAATTTCCTGATCGCTATCCTTGCTGTAAAGTCGTAGCAAGTGATGGAAAACTGACTGGTTATGCTCTATGATTAGCCGAAAAAGAAAAAAGACTCCTAGCAGAAGGAATCCAAATCATTAATGGGAAAGTTGATCCAACAGATCTTTGGGAAGGAAATTAGCTTATTCAAAGTCAGAAGAATCTATTCAAGATCAGATTTGATTTTCATCAAAAGCTGGAGTGCCTGTAAAGGAGTAATTCCATTAAGGTCCAGATCTCCTAAAAGGGTTTTGATTTTTTCATACTGTGCTTGCTCGAGAGAAGGACTGGGATCTACAGCAAATAATGCCGCATTTGAATTTGACTGCTGATTTTGAGGATAATCAGACTTTTTGTCTTGTTCTAAATGTTGGAGAAAGGATTTTGCCTCAGAAAGGATCGTAGTTGGGATTCCTGCCAATTTTGCTACATCGATTCCATAACTTTTATTGGCTCCTCCGGGAGAAATTTTTTTGGTAAAAATCACTTCCTTGGCTGTCTCATAGACACTGAGAGAAAAGTTTTTGATCTGCTCACTCTCCTCTTCCATCGCGATGAGTTCATGATAATGGGTAGCAATCAAGGTTTTTGCATGAAGTTGCTGGAGGATATGATGCAAAATCGCTTGCGTCAAGGCGAGTCCATCGTAAGTAGAAGTCCCGCGCCCAAGTTCATCAAAAATAATAAAACTCCTCTCGGTAGCATTATTGAGGATGTTGGCTACCTCAATCATTTCAGTCATAAAGGTAGATTGATTTTTGGCGATAATATCTCCACTTCCCACACGAGCAAAAATCCCATCAACAAGTCAGATTTTGGCTGATTTTGCTGGGACATAGAGCCCACAGTGTGCCAAAAGTA
>CAYIZS010000114.1:0-1669 GCA_964367985.1 uncultured Candidatus Peribacteria bacterium | reverse complement strand
CTATATGTATATTATAAATACCTCCCTTAATGTAAATCTTTTTTGATTTAATTGACCCAAGCCTATTGCTACAATAGTTTTATTCTTTTTCTCCAAAAATTTCTTCAAGTCAGACTTTATCTCCTTTTTTGAAAAAATTTTGCTCATGGAGATAAGGATCTAAATGAGGTTTTTTGCGCAAAAGATCATCCAAACTCTGGAGTAAAAGTTGATAATTTCCGGATTTTGGGTACACATAGGTGATCGGATCCAAAAGCCCAGTTGGTCTAATAATCTGCTCTACAATTTTTTGAGAAAGCTCTAGTTCGTACTCTGCAGGAGTCGCCGAGAGAAAGATAGACTGCACAGACCTCTGTATCTTTGCTCAGAGAGCAAGTTTCTGATTTTTTTTCCTCGCAGTACGATTGAGAAGCTGAGAAGAGTTGCTATTTTTAGAAGTCAGATTCTCCTCTCCTTGGATCTGTTCATGAGCGGTAGAAACTAGTTCCAGTTCTGCTGAAGCCTGGTCCAGATCAATCTCATCCAAATCTTTCCATCCCAAAGTAGCTTCTAATTCTTCAAATCTCAGAGGCCTATGGTCAATAGCAGATGGCAGACGGAATCCATAACGGATCAAGTTATTTTTCCTTGCTCTATCTCCCTGTGCCATCGCTCTCAGCTGAGGAATCGTCATATGCGACTCATCGATAATCATCAAAAAATCTCCCTTGAAATAATCAAAAATGGTATTTGGTGGCTCTCCCGGTAGTCTATCATCAAAATAAAGAGAATAGTTTTCAATTCCATTTACAAACCCAGTCTCTCTGATCATCCTGATATCATATTCTACCCTTTTTTTGATCCTTTCTGCCTCAATCATCATCCCCATTCTTTCAAATTCCTTAATCCTGAGTTCCTTTTCTGCGTTAATCTTTGAAAGAATCAACTCCACATCTGAAGTATCCTGGAGAAACTGTGTTGCTGGTCGGAGGATCGCCTTTTTCTGTACATCCAGTAACTCATAACTCAGTTCATCCCTGACCTCTATCCTCTCTAGGGTCTGCTCATCAAAAAAACAGCGATATACAAACTTTTCTGTAGAGGAAACGATATCTAGTCTCTCTCCCTTGAGATCAAACATTCCGGCTTCTATTTTTCCTTGGATAGGTTTATATTGCATCTGGAGCAATTGCTTTTTGAGTGCAGAAAAATCATACTCTTGACCTACTTGGAGCTGGAGACAGTTTTCCTCAAAAAATCTACTCTGTCCTAGTCCATAAAGCGAAGAAGCTGAAGCCACCACGATCACGTCTTTTCTACTGAGGAGAGAGGCCATCGTCGCGAGTCTATATCTCTCGATATCCTGATTTACCAAAGCTTCTTTTTCGATATAGGTCCCAGAAGTTGGTAAATAACTCTCTGGCTGATAATAGTCAAAATAAGAGACAAAATAATGTACTGCATTATCTGGGAAAAAATATTTAAATTCTGTCGCCAATTGTGCAGCAAGCGTTTTATTGTGAGAAATCACCAAGGTTGGGAGCTGGAGATCCTGGATCATATTTGCGATGGTAAATGTTTTACCCGTCCCGGTTGCTCCTAGCAAGGTAATCTGACGATCTCCATCAGCAAAAGATTGCTGGATCTGAGCAATGGCTTGGGGTTGGTCTCCTGCTGGCTGATAATTGGC
>CAYIZS010000113.1:0-1692 GCA_964367985.1 uncultured Candidatus Peribacteria bacterium | reverse complement strand
ATCGCTGGATAGAAAAAAGAACCTTAGAGCCGATTATAAGGTTGGAGGAATGGATTGTGGAGAAGGTGCTTAAATATCAGCAGTAGATCATTTATATATTTTTAGTTTAGAGAAAGAAATGTTTCCAGATATTATTACAGAAAAAAAGAGCTGAGAAGAATCTTTTTTACAAAATGGGAAAAACTTAAATTTCAAAGTAAAAGATTTTTGGGGACGAGGATTTTCACAATTAGTAACAAATAATCTCAGAGGGATTCTGGCTGAATATATTGTTGCATCAGATATTGGCATTACTCAAACTCCTAGAGAAGAATGGGATGCCTATGATCTAATCACTGATGATAAAATCAAAATAGAAATAAAGTCTGCATCTTATCTGCAAAGCTGGCAACAAAAAAAATTCTCATCCATCTCTTTTTCCATTCGTCCAACCTATGGATACGACCCAGAAACTAAAGAACCTGATCAAGAACTTAAAAGACAATCAGATATCTATGTTTTTTGTTTACTGGCTCATAAAGATCAAGCAACTCTTGATCCGCTAGATCTTGATCAATGGATTTTTTATTTAGCACCAACTGAGCTCTTAAATAAAAAAGTGGGAAATCAAAAAAGTATTACTCTCAAAAGATTACAAGAAATCTGAGCACAAAAAACAAGTTACTGAAAAATCTATCCTACAATAAAGAAAATACTTGAAGAATAAAAACAATTCTGAATTCCTTTCCCTATTCAATAATAATCACCTCTCCATCTTTCAAAGTCTGATAAGGGATATAATTTGCCTTACAAAATTCCACTTCTAGATCAATGGCTGCAGACTCTGGATGATCTGACTGATAATGCGGCAATACAATATAATCCAAAATCCCCAATCCCTCCCAAAGAGTTTCTTGAAGCTCTGGATAAGGCATGAGTTCTGGCTGATCTACCTGCTGAAGTGCTTCTAAACTAGGAGCCAATACACAGACTCCTGCACTAAAGCCTGCATAGAGGAAATTCTCTCTTTCCATCCTTTGGATCAAAAAATCAAATCCTGATAGATGCATTGCTTGACGCAGGATAAAGGTATTTCCACCACGCACCCACACACCTCAGAGAGTAGCTAGTTTTTTTGCTAAAAGTTCAGATTTTCCAAAATACTCTCTTAGATCCAACATCTCTACTTCAATACCTAGTTCTACCAGACCTTGGATATGTTTCTCATTACTAGCAGCTCGAGCCTCAGGTTCTACTGCATCCATTGCATTAGGAATAAATCAGATTTTTTTGCCCTGAGCAAGTTGTTTAAGTTTTTCTGATTCTTGCCCAATTCCATAAGAAGAAAGATAAAATTTCATCTACTAGATCAAAAAAAGATAAAAATATTCAGTCAGGATCTTTACAAATCATACACTCCTACTCCCGGATAATAATACTCTATAATCTCATCATAACTCCAACCATACTGAGAGAGCACCTCTGCTCCCTGACCAGCCAATCCTACTCCATGCCCATTAAAATCACTACAAGGACCAAAATCTAGCATCGATTTGAGATAAGGAGTATCTTGCCATCCTCGTTTTTCTTTTCCTGAAATGGTAAATCCTGCAGAACAGTTGAAATACGGCAAGATAGGCAAATAACTCTGATAAAGCACCACCTGATTTTTGGTAGCTTCTAGAGCTTGAGCTCGTTTTTTGAGGGTTTTTT
>CAYIZS010000112.1:0-1695 GCA_964367985.1 uncultured Candidatus Peribacteria bacterium | reverse complement strand
AATAAGGATTATTGTAAGCAATTCTATCTCCTCTATCATTATTTCCAACATTTCAGATATTATTGTCGGTAGAGAGATACTGCCCAAGAGTAGATTCTGCAAATGCTACACAGATCACCATATCTCTATCAATATTGGTCCCCACCACTACACTATCTCGGAAAGAAAGCGTTTTATAAGGGCCTACTGCATAGGATGCTAGGAAATTTTTTGCCCTCTCATCCACAGTATCTCCTTTCATCAGCTGTAAACTGCTGACATCTATAGGTCTCTCAAAATGATCTGCAAAATATTTTAGTCTATACTCCTCTGGTAGTACTGTAGATTTATCTTTTACCACACTCAGATCTAGGATGGTCAAAGGATCTAATGCTACTCCATTTTTAAAGATTTGAAAAGTCAGATTTTGTCCCTCAGAGACAAATCCTGCACCATGAGTTCCTGGTTCTCCTCCACTGAGTCAGATAAATTGCCCTCTTTTGAGCAGATCTCCTAGCTTTACAGAAATATTATTTAGATAAGCATAAGTAGTCACATATCCATTGCTATGCAAAATCATCACTCGATTGATCGCATTCTTTTTTTCTACAATATGATAGACTACTCCATCGTGCATTGCATAGACTGGAGATCCCTGATCGATAGTTAATTGGAGAAAATTATTTTTCATCCCATAAGATCTCTCGTACTCAGGATCATTAAATACATTTGCGACTCTCTCTACTGGATATACCGGCCAAGCAAGCTCAGATCCAGTAAAACTGAAAGATTTTTCATCTTCTCTGAGGGTTTTGAGAGCGGCGTCAATTTGTCTTTTGTTTTGATAGTTTTTTTTGACGATAGCATCCATGAGCTGCAATACTTCATCATTTACCACTTTAAATGCACTAGTCTGTGCGGTGATTCCCAGCACCTGCTTTTCTTTGTACAGTTCCATAAAATTTAGGAGATACTCCTTTTTTTCCTGCAGTTTGGCAATTTCTGTGATATAGTGATCAATAGATTGCTGAGCTTTTACTTTGAGATTGGTAATCCTATCCAAATGCTTTTTTTTCTCAGATTGTTGATAACTAGCTTGATTGACCAGATCTCTCACTTGTACGAGCAATCATTCTAAAATATCTTGTCCTACCAAGGTAGCAGGAACATTATCTGATTTGATAAACAATTTCAAAAAATCTGGTTGTTCTCCATTTTCATCATAGATCTCCCTCTCTAGTTTGTATACCAGGAAAAGGAGTTGATCAAGATATTTTTTTCCAACCTGGAGATGATCTTGAGTCTGTTCTAGCTGTTTGATAGTAGAAGAAAGTTGGACCAAGATTGAAGAAAATTCTTGTAATTTGATAGAAATTTCCTTGCTGGAACGATCCAGATCTTGGATCACTTTTACCACCTCAGCTCTCACTTCTCTATAACTTTCTTGGAGAGTTCCATCTCCTTCTTCTTTTTGTTTTTTATCTAAAATAAAAAGCTCATCTGCGATGAGAGGAACACTCTTTTTGAGCTCTGCTACCTCCTCTACAGCTTTTTGGATATTGCTATCAATAGTAGAATTGGATTGTGCAAGAGTTTCTTGAGCTCAAAACCACAGAACCAGTGAGATCATCAAAGCGAGAAGAAGCATATTTAGACGTTTATACATCAGTACACACAAAGTAAATAAAAAATACTCCCAATAAGTATAACTTTTTT
>CAYIZS010000111.1:0-1714 GCA_964367985.1 uncultured Candidatus Peribacteria bacterium | reverse complement strand
AATCCATTAGGATAGAATCTCAAAACCTGGATCGCTTCACTGCGTTCGCGATGACCCCGCAGCTTGTGCGGGGCTGGCGAGAGTGTTTTGGGATTCCTCGGCTTTATTCGGAATGACAAGTTGTGGGAAAATAATTTTTCCCAAAAATAAAAAAGCGAAGGTTAGTTAAACTCCGCTTTTTATCTTTTTTAGAAGAGATCCCAAATTGCTTTTTCAAAACTTTTTTCAAAGCTTTTTTCGGCTATCTGTTGCGCACAGAAGGCGCACAGTGGCTCCTGAATCTCTAAATCTTCTTCTCTAGTTTTCCTGAGAAGGTTCCACTCTTCGTGGAACTTATTTAGTTCTTTGCGCATCCAACTATTGATTTCCTTCTCAAGGAATTTCTTATCAATAGGTTTTTTTGATTCCACTTCCACCTTTTTACGTAAATTTTTATCTAAGTAATATAGAATAAAAATATAGCATTTTTTTTTGGTGGTTACTTTTTCCCAAACTTCAACCGTCGGGTTGAATTGGATTTTTTTTTTGATCTATTCATTATTTTTTTGTTTTTTGTGACCCTCTTGTCCACTTTTGTAGGTGTAGAAAGAGAGTCCGGTTTTTCTTCTTTTACTGCAACACTTCCTCCTCAGAGAGTTGGATGTCACAGTGTTTGCAATAATATTCCAGGATATCAATTCCCATTATTTTTTTTGTTTTTGGTGGAGCTAAGGTTTTTCCACAGTGAAAGCAGTGCGGAATTTCCTTGTCCTGCAGAGGAGGAAGTAGGATGAATTTACCCTTCACCTCCTCTTTAAACTCTCTCAGGCATTGAGAAGATTCAAAAACCTGGGTTTCTTCTAGTCTCATTGAAACTCCAAATTCCACGAATTTTTTAGTTTTAGTAGAATGTAGTTCGCCCCTTTCGCAGCTGGGGCAAGCTGGTTTCATCTTTTCTTTCATTTTTTGTTTGTTTTTATGATGATTTCTGGGAATTGAATATTCTCAAAAACCATCTGGTTTATTGTTCATTTTTATTTGCGGAGACAAATTTAATTATTTTATATATAAAGTCAAGTTTTTTTTGATTTTTCCACTCTATCCCACCCGGGTGCTTACCACCCGGGTGGAAAATAGACTAAAAGACAAAAATGACACATCCTTGTCATTCGTCACAAAATCAGATTTGATTCTTATTAGACAGTAGAAGGGATGATTTTGACCGATCATTTCCACCTCGACAGTGAAGCAAAAATCCTAAAACAAAAATTTCTCAGATTAGGACTAGCAAAACTCACTAGATAGACCTAGTAAAAAAGACTTGACAAAGGACAGCGAAAAACTACATATAAGTATAGGATTCGCAGGGACGACGAGTTTGTGGGCTGATTTTGTGGAGACAGCATCAGATTTCACTCCAGTCATCCAAGCAGATACCGTAGGAGAAGAAAGTCATTCTGAGCCGAGGTCGACGAGCGCCACTACGGTGATCACGCTCACGATCCTACCTGCTCCAAAAGGGCATCCTCTCTATGGGTACGACGGAGATCAGCACTCAGCGACTCTCTCAGATGAGGAACTAGTAGAGGATTCTACTATTCTATCAGATGAGCGAGAGGAGGTGGTGATTGAAAGCGAAATAGCAGTCCCTAGTCAGCTTTTGGCTGAGTAGCATTTTACTTAGATGTAATATTTTTTTATCTTTAAATTTTATAGCAATGAAAAAAATTATGAG
>CAYIZS010000110.1:0-1780 GCA_964367985.1 uncultured Candidatus Peribacteria bacterium | reverse complement strand
TGAGTGCTTTCCCTGCAAAAGTATAAGCTTCCTCAAAGCTAGAAGGAGCAAATACAATCGGTTTTGTATCTCCAAAGCTAGCGTTGAGTGCATAGTTGAGATCACTTTGACCAGTAAAGGTTGGAGTTCCGGTACTTGGACCATCTCTCTGAGAGAGGACATAAACTCCTCAGATTTCTGCCTGATGAGAAAAGGAGAGAGACTCTGACATGAGAGCAAATCCTCCTCAACTACTTCCACACATGGATCTTTTCCCTCAGAATTTTGCTCCGAGCATTGCCATACTGACTGCAATCTCATCTTCTCCCTGGAAAAAAGTCACCTCAGGATTTTTGATTACTTCATCGATAATGCTTGATGCAGGAGTCATTGGATAAGCTGCATAAAAATCTAGTCCACTAGCCATTGCTCCTTTGGCAATCAGTTCATTTCCATACATAAATTGTTTTGAGTTACCTATGCTCTTTTCTAGATGATAGATATCACAGGCATCTTCGCAGTTATCAATAATATACTGATATCCAGCTGCTAAATCGATAAAATTCTGTTCGATAATTTCTGTACTAAAGGTTTTTTTTTCAAATTGTTTTTGGAGAATAGTCTTTCCTTCTGCTAAAGGAATTCCAAAAATTTTGAGTGCAGCTCCGAGGGTAAAAGTGTTTTTGTATTTACACTTCTCTTCTTTGATCATAAAGACTTTTTGGAGATCGTAGATGCTCTCATTTTTACTCACCGCATAAGGATCATAAGCGAGGAAATAGTCGATCTTTTTCTGAATAAAAACCTGATCCTCTGAGTCAGAGATATAGAGGAAAAAGTTGTTGTTATCTCCCTTGATGATGGAGGCATATTCTTTGTCTCAGAGCACGGTATATCCTTTTTGGGCCAATAGTTCGGCCAAGAGGAGTCCGGCGGTATTGACTCAGCTCCCTGCTGGTCAAGAAAATCCGATACTTACTTGCATAAGTTTTAAGAATAAAAAAATAAATCACTGTCACTATTTTTCAGTGTAGTAATATGTATCCCTATTTCAAATCTAAAGCAGTTTTTTTTTGATGTAAAGTAAAAAGGAGTCGAGATAAACAGGACTCCTTTTTTGAAATGATTTATTGCTTAAAAGACTTCTTGAAGAACTCTTTTATAAAAGAGTTCTATTCCTTCTCCGCTATTTTGACGGAAACTTTTTGCTACCACATTGCTGTTTGCTTCTGGGGTATAAACTTTAATCTTTCCAGGTACTATTCTAAATACAGTAATTTGGTTATTAAGAACGAGATCTTTCCCTCCTATTTTTTCTATAGCAGAGCAATCTGTCTCAGAGAAATCAATTGTTGTTCGAGGATGGGAATGTAAAATAATATTTCCTCTTCCTTGTTTTAAAACTTTAAGAATTGTTGTTAAACTTGATTCTTTGACTCTATTTGCTTCTTTAGTTTCCATTTTGACTTTTTTTTAAATTAGTATTTTTTTTTACTTCAATTGATCTTGTTGTTGTTGGTACTGCTTTTAAGCGTTTTTCTGGGATAATTTTTCCCGTTTCGCAACAAATACCATAAGTTTTATTTTCAATTCTTTGCAAGGCATTATTGATGTTTTTTAAAAAATCAACTTGCCTGGTACTTATACCTTCAATACCATAGGTAATACTCGCTTTTAAAACAACTTCTTCGTCCGTATTACCAAAGCTATCAGAGTTTTGGAATACTCCCTTGGCTGATTCAATTTCTTGTAAAGCTTTTTTCTTTTTTTCCAATAGAATTTTTTTAAATTCCTCTAAAGC
>CAYIZS010000109.1:0-1787 GCA_964367985.1 uncultured Candidatus Peribacteria bacterium | reverse complement strand
AGCCATTTATTTTGAGGCACTTCAAAAAATTGCACTTTCTCTCGATCTACAGGATTCGTTCAATCTTCTCTTTGCTCTTGATAATATTCTTGGATAAAATCCAGATTTCTCTGGACTCGAGAATTCATCCAGGATTTATTTCCTACTTCCACAGTGAGCTGCTGTAGCTGAGGATACTCGGCAAAGATTGTTCTCACTAGCTCAAAAAAAAAGAGTTCATCTCCAAAGTTTTGGTATCCATAGTATCCTTTCAAATAAATAATCATCAGCTAGGAGCAGTAAAAAAAGTAGTGAGTATTTTTCTTTATTTTATCTTCTTTTTCTTTATTCTTTCCCCTTTGTTTTATCTTTTTTCTTTTCTCTTCTCTCTTCAGAAAGGAGATGTTTCTGTCTATAGAGATCAAAAATATTCTCAAAAAGTGCAGCAACGGTCAAGGGTCCGATTCCTCCTGGTACGGGACTGAGATGCAATACTTTGTCTTGCACTTGCTCTCTCTGCACATCTCCTACCGGCTTTCCATTCAAATATCCATAGCCAATATCGATCAAAATCTGATTTTTTTGTTCATTGAGATAGCTTGCATCGATGAGATGATTGGATCCCGTAGCAGAAAAAATATAATCTGCCTGCTGACAATGTTGTTTGATCGTTTCAGTATCTGTATGGATATCAAAATGTTTGAGAAATCCTCCTCTTTTGAGCACTTCTAAGGCAAGGGGTTTCCCTACGACAATCCCTTTACCGAGGATCACCACATTTTTTCCTTTGAGATCTCCAAGCTCATAGTGATCGAGGAGTTTCAGGACAGCTTTAGGAGTTGCAGGGGTAAAATCAATTTCTCCCAAAAATGATTTCCCTAGGAGCACTCCATTCATACCATCCAGATCTTTTTCGGGGCTGATAGCAGAGAGTAATTCCGTCTGCGCTGATTGTAGATTTTGAGGCAAAGGCAGCTGGAGAATAATCCCCACACAATGAGGATCCTGATTGAGAAAATCGATCAGTTCCAAAACAGCATCTTTATCTAGATAGGATTTTTCTTGCCATCTTTGAGTTTGAAGGTTATCTTTTTCTGTACCTTGAAACACTATTCCCTGTCCAAAAACGAGTACTGGTAGCTGGATTGCTTGTCCATAGAGTTGTTTTTTTTGTACATAGATCTTAGATGCAGGATTTTCTCCTAGGAAAATGATCGCCAAATAGATTTCTTGTTCCCCAAAATATTCCAATCTTTGCGATTGGAGCTCCGTTTGCCACTGTTGAGCCAATTCTTTACCATAGAGGAGCATCTCTTTCTTTGCTAGTAAGTATTTAAAAGGTAGTAATATTCTGATTTGTAGTTAGTTGTTGCTTGAAAATCATTCTTCCAATATTTCTGATTCTGATCCTCCCAAGATCTGATCCAAGAGGAGGGATTTTGCAGTTTCCATTTGATTATCGATGCGCTGTTCTACATATCCAGTGAGATCAAAAACTACTTCTACATTCGGAGTCACTCCTAGGGCATTGACATTGACTCCACGAGGAGAGTATCGATTTCCTACCGTATATTTCAAAGATTCCCCTCCTGGGAAATCATGCATCGTCTGGATCGAACCTTTTCCAAAACTTTGTGTCCCCACGAGAGGAGCATTGTTTTGTTCATGTAGAGCTAATGCCAGGATCTCTCCTGCACTTGCTGTCATCCCATCGATGAGTACCACGAGAGGATATTTTTCTAGTTCTCCAAAACCATTAGCATAGTAGTTCATATCTTCATAGCGGCGATACTGTGCAGATACGACAA
>CAYIZS010000108.1:0-1794 GCA_964367985.1 uncultured Candidatus Peribacteria bacterium | reverse complement strand
TATCTTTGGGGAACTCATTACCCTGATTGAAAAAGACAAGCGCCTGGGTGCTGAACAGGAAACCATCGTTAATCTACCTTACTCAAAAGATGATTTTGGCGTACCGGCTAATCTGGTTCTCATTGGTACAATGAATACCGCAGACCGTAGCATTGAAGCTTTGGACTCAGCCCTGCGCCGAAGATTTACCTTTATTGAATACGCACCCGAGCCGGACTTGCTCGCCAAGCCTGCATATTCATCGGAACACATAGATTTACAAGCTCTGCTGACGGCCATCAATAACCGTATTGAATTGCTTTTAGATAAGGATCATATCATAGGGCATTCCTACTTTATGGGCATAAAATCCATCGAAGACCTGATGATGAGCTTTAAAAACAAAGTTATTCCTCTATTAGAAGAGTATTTCTATGGAAAGCCGCAAATGATCGGTCTGGTTTTAGGTCCTGCATTTCTAAAAGAAAAAGAAATGGTTCAACTCTTCAGCAACTTTGACACCGACTTTTCTGATATACAGGAAAAGAAACGGTTTAAAATTAATATCCCTGACTCCTGGGATGAATACAAGGCTATCTATGGCCATGATTAAGGTTTTTGAGCATTCATGTCTTGCCGTAAACGAAGAGTTTACTGAAAAGCACTTTGAACAGATTGTCAAATACAATGAAACGCACGGTAATAAGTATTTCAATATTGGGAATAGACGTGTTTACTTTAAAAATTATGTAGGTGTTCTGCAGGTCGGGAATCTCACCATCGAAATACTCCCAAAGGCCGACCGGACTGAAGGGGAAACCGCAAAAAACAAGTGGCACAATGCCCTTGTCTATATGCTTTATATCTGTGGTCACCTGAATATCGACAGCATAAGTCAGGCTGATTTACAGATACAAAAATTATCCCTTATCGATCTGTTTTATAAGGTCTTTCTTGCCGAAGTAGAGGCGATTGTCCATCAGGGACTGCTCAGAAAATACCGCTATAACACAGACAACCGGAATTTTCTAAAAGGTCGATTAATATTCAGCAAACACATTGCCCGGAACCACCTGCATAAAGAGAAATTTTACACTGCAGCTCAAGTCTACGACCATGATAATATATTGAATCAGATTTTACTGAAAGCACTTAAAATACTGAAGCTCAAAAACAAGAGTAACCGTTTTTATAATGAAGTGTGTGGCATGCTATATTATTTCGACAACATTTCCGAGACCCATCTATCAGATAACACTTTTGATAATTTGAAGTTCAACCGAAATACCGCCAAATATGAAAAAGCGATAACCTTAGCCAGATTGATTATTCAAAATTATTCGCCGGATATCAAAACAGGAACGAATTCTGTCATTGGTTTGCTTTTTGACATGAATATGCTCTATGAAAAAGTTGTATATCGCTTGCTTAAAAAACAGGAACCACACTACCTGCAGAATAAACTAAAACTATCATCCCAATACTCAAAAAATTTCTGGAAAAGCAGAAATATCCGGCCGGATATTCTGGGTGAGTTTACTTCTTCCTTGAATCAAAGTAAGCACTGTTTTATCATTGATACTAAATGGAAGCGACCTCATGATGGCAATCCCAGCGATGATGATTTAAAACAGATGTTTGCCTATAATGTTCATTTTGGAGCACATACCGGTATTCTGGTATATCCGCAGTGCGATCAGCAGGTATCAAATAGTGATGCATTTTATGATTCTGTATCCATAAGCCATGATTTTAAAAAACATACCTGCGCCACCTTTTACATTCAGCTGTTTAATGAAAATGGAAGTATTAATA
>CAYIZS010000107.1:0-1861 GCA_964367985.1 uncultured Candidatus Peribacteria bacterium | reverse complement strand
ACTACCTCTCTTATATAGTCTCTATTTTTTGCAGATCCATTCACATCTTTTAGATTAACAGTATATGTTGCAGTTGGAGTTGTTCCTTTTCTAATAATTTCAACAACAACATCATCTTCTAGGCTTACATTCAATCCATCTACTGTAAACAATCCATTAGTTCCATTAAATACAGGAGTTTCTTCTTGTCCATCTACCTTAACTCTAAGATCACTTGTAGCGATAGAAGTTCCTGTACTAGTACCTGTATAAGCTTCAAATGTAAAGCTTTCAAGATCTGTTAGAGAAGAGTTTTCTCCTGCTTTGATTACAAAGCTTGCCAAAGTAACATTGCTGTCAGCTTTAACAACAGTTTTTCTTGGGTGCAATACATTATCATCTACTACTACAGATCCTTGAGGTTTCACATCAAGTTTTCTAGTGTCTTCATCTGCAATACCAGCTGGATTTCCATTCTCATCTTGTCCAGCAAGTTCTAGATTAAATTCGTGTTTTACTGCACTTGAAAGATATACATCAGCAACTAATTTAATAGCTACCTTTCCATCTTCTGCTACAGCAACCTCATCAAATAATTCTGTTACTTTATGTACATTAGGACTACCTGCAACAAAACTAGATGCATCCATATCAACAGTTTGTACTTCTTCTCCAGCTACAAATAGATGGAAAGTGATATAGTCATTAGCAGATAATTGTGCAGCAGGAGTATTCATTGTAACTGTAAATTCATTAAGATTTACAGCCAATCTTCTAGCAGTATATTCTCCTTCAAATACTACGATTCCATTTACAGTCTCAGACTGTTTTACTTCATAGTCTTTGTTGTTAGTATTGGTCAAAGAACCTTTACCAGCTTCAACTTTAATTTTTGCAAAGTTGATAGTTCCAACGAGGTTATTTGCAGCAATCCATTCGTTGTAGTCATCATATTTACCAATATTTGTTCCATCAGTAAGAAGACTTCTTCCAAATGAAGAGAGGTTAGAAACTGTTGGAGAGCTAGCAATATTTGTAGCAGTTATTGTGATTGTATTTCCAACAGTAGCAGTACTCTTTACATCAGCAATAAATTTAACTGTTCCTGATTTCTCAAGATATACATTGTTGAAAGTAAACTTAGTAGCAGAAGTTGCTACTGAATCATATTCATCACCATTTACTACGATTCTAACATTTTCAAGTCCAGCTTGATCAGCATCTATTTCAAAGCTATTGAGTTTAACTGGCTCATTGAGAGTAAGAGTTCCTTCTGCAAATACTACATCTACAGACTCTTTAGCTCCATATACAGTTGATCCAAGATTTTTGTTAGTCAAGTTGATCTTGTCTCCATTGAAAGTATTAGCCTTGAATGTCATTGGACCAGTTGTAACAACTACTCTAGCATTAGTTTTTGCTTCAACTGCATTAAAGTCTGCAGTATCTTCAAGTTTTAGAGTAATAGTTTGTCCAAATCTATCTAATCCAGCAAGTTTAACCTTTACAATATAGATAACATTTTTTCTAGCTTCAACAGTGTCTTTTGCAAAGTTGATTCTAAGTTCATCTCTATTGATAGTATAAGTTACATTTTTCATAGCAACACTATCTCTCAAAACTTCAACACTATCAAGATATCTATCAAGATCCAAAGTTCCGATATTCTTGAGGGTCATTCCATTTACCTCTACAGCAGCATCAGCAGCTTTTACTTGAAGTCTTGCAACCTCATAAGCATCTCCTTCGCTATAGTAGTAATTTCTATCCTGTCCTTTTACAGCCAAAGTAAGATTACTTCCGTTGTAATCTACAGTTGTATAGAGATTAGCATTTCCTTTTGGAAGAACCAAGTTTTTAGCAGAAGATTCTGCATCAACAA
>CAYIZS010000106.1:0-1906 GCA_964367985.1 uncultured Candidatus Peribacteria bacterium | reverse complement strand
ATTATATCCTAATCTAATATCTGAAAGCCCTGTAATCAATTCTATTTGTTTTTTGCTTTCTATTTCGTTTGTTTCATTGTTTATTGTTTCTTTTTTTTCAAAGATATGATGTAATTGCTCGAAATACTTATTATGTTCTGTATTTCATAAGACAATAAGATGTTCTTTGGCTCTTGTTAGTCAAACATAAATTAATCTTCTGGTTTCATCTTGTTTGGTTTGGTTTTCCCAACCTTGATTTCGGTTTCGATCTTCATCAAAAAGCAAGATAATACTATCAAATTCTTTTCATTTAGCTTTATGCAATGTTGAGATCGTTATTTTAGTGTCTTCTTTTATCAGATCATTCTCGTCAATTCCTTCAAAATACTCTTCAATACTTCTTCGATAGAATTTTTTGTGAGTTTCTAAAAGTCAATTGATGGCTATTTTTAGTTTTTCTGTATTTTTGTTGATTCAAAAACGATCTTCAATTTTTTGATAAGAGGACCAGATCTCAGATTTACTAATATCCTCCTGACCCTGGATAGATTTGAGCTGTTCCAAAAATCTTATAAATTCCAAGGTTTGGTCTAGTTTATATCCTCTTTGATTGAGCAAAATCTCAAAGTTTTTATATCCGGCCTTCTTTAGTAGATTTCCTATCTCTAGTACTTTTTCATTAGTATAAGAAAGGATTCCAATCTGTTGGTTTCATGTTTTTTCAGCCAATAGTTTTTTTAGATAGATTTCTAATTGATTTGTGTAGTTATTCTGTGTGGAATTTATAGATTTGATCAATGCTGCTTCAGCAAATAAGGAATTTCCTTTAGATGATGTTAGTTTTTCCCCCTCTTTTATTCTACTTTTCCCATGGGAAATAAACTGACTAGAAAGATCGACGATTTTTTGATTGGATCTGTAGTTTGTGGTTAGAATATATTCAGTAGCTGAAAAATCTTTTTTAAAATCTCTGATGTATTTAATATTTCCTCCTTGGAATCAATAGATGTTTTGATCATCATCTCCTGTTGCAATCACTCTTGTATCTTCTGATCCAGAAGATCTTTTTTTGATAAGTTTTATCAATTCATATTGTTCATCATTGATATCTTGAAATTCATCTAAAACAATGACAGAATAAGGCAAAGAAATGTCATTTTCTCTCAAATATTTATTAGCTTCTTTGATGATTTCTCCAGTATCATCTTTGTTGGTTTCTCTTCAGAGAATTTTAAAAGCAAAGGAATGGAAGGTGTGGATATCTAGATAATATCATTCTTTCCCTAGTAGTTGTATCAATCTTTTTTTGATTTCATGTTTTGCTGATCTAGAAAAAGAGAGGAGTAAAAACTCTTCCTTTCTAATTCATTCTTTTAAAATCAATGAAACAACTTTATGTACAATTGTTTTGGTTTTCCCAGCTCCAGGTCCTGCGATGACCAAAGAATTTCAAGAAGATTCAATAATGTTTTTTTGCTCATCCGATAATTCTCCAAATAATTCTTTATATAATCCTAAAGTCATAGGCCTTTGAATTTCTCCCTTTCTGTCTTTAAAATATTTGTGGATAAATGTTTCATAATTTAAACTGAAATAATCTATCAAAAACTGTTCTGGTTGATTATTATTGGCTATTCTGATAACATATTCTCACATGATATGTACTTGTTCTATTTTTTTAGTATAAAAATCTTGTAAATCCTGATAGTGTTTTAGAGTAAATTGATCTCCAAGTCTGCTGTTTTTCTGTATATTGAATCTTGTCCAAAACATAAATAATCAGGAATCTATTTTGATGATTCAAAGTCTGTGTAAAAACAATAAAATTTCTTCTAAATCACTTAAAGTATTTATTGTTGATTTATTTCTAAACTTTTCTAAGGTTTCAACCAATGATATTTCCAGGAAAATATTATAATTAGAT
>CAYIZS010000105.1:0-1968 GCA_964367985.1 uncultured Candidatus Peribacteria bacterium | reverse complement strand
TGTTTAGGAGGGCAAAGTTTTCAGGATTTTGAGACAATTTTGGTTTGTGATAGGAGTTTTTCTGATAGAGAGTGGCAAGATTTTCAGTTGGCTATCACTAGCTTGGCTCAAGAGTCCTGACTTGGAGAGTTGATCTTGATCTCAGAGAAAAATTCAGACTTTATTCCACAATCTCCTGGAGGAGCGAGTTATGTGAGAAATCAGGGAACTTTAGCAGCTAGAGGAGATTATATTCAGCTTTTTGATGATGATAATGAGGTTGATGAGGATTATTTAGCATTGGCTTTATCCTATCATCAGCAATTCAAGGAGCAGTATGGCAGAGAAGTCTTGATCACCCCCAGTTTGATGTGGAGAGATACCGATCAGGTGCAAAATCAGGGATTTGCTGGCTACAATTATCGGCTCGCTCGTCCCCAGATCCATTTTTTAGCTCCAGATCAGGAGTATGCCGAGATCAAAATGTTTAGTGGAAATGGAATTTTGGGAGCGAGAGAGATTATGCAACAAACCTTGTACGATGAGCAGATTGCTTGGATTGCAGAGGATCTTGACTTTGTCTACTCGATCTGGAAACAGGGTTATCCTATAGTAGTTTTTGCAGATCTCAAAGTCAGACATCGGGAGAGAGACAAAAATTATCTAGAACAAGCATGGATTGGCACTCCTCGTTCAGCTCAGCAAAAGATCAAAAATATCTTCCTTTGGGTCAAAAAGCATGCAAATAGCAAAGAAAAGCTGATTTTTTTTCTCCGAAGCTCTCGGTGAATCACGGTGCGATTGGCGATCAAAGGATTGATCCATGGAGGCAAACAGAGATGGCAGATTTTTGGCTGAGCGATCAAAGGATACTTTGCTGGATGGAAGGTCTATCTAGCTAAAAATCCTGATTAGATCCTATTTCGCTTCTTAGTTTTTTCTTCTCAATAATTCAGATTTTTATTTATTTTCAAATAAAATTTACTATGACAACACGAGCAGCACTTGCAGATATTTTATTTCCTGAGGTTGATCAAAGTATTGAGGACCTTTTGGCAAAATATCCTCCGAGAGAGGAAAAGACCATCCTCCGTTTTGCTCCGAGTCCTACAGGATATTTGCATTTTGGAGGACTTTTTACGGCATTTGTAGGGCGAAAGTATGCTCAGCAGGAGGGAGGAAAGTTTCTCCTCAGAATCGAAGATACCGATCAGAAAAGAGAAGTAGAGTGAGCAGCAGAACTCTTGATCGCTGCATTACAAGAATTTGGAGTGACTTTTGATGAAGGGCCTTTGGATATAGATAAAGAAGTTGGCAATTATGGACCCTATACTCAGTCTCAGAGAAAAGATCTTTATCGGGTTTTTGCCAAACATTTGGTCTCTCAAGGATTGGCATATCCTTGCTGGATGAGTGAGGAGGAACTGGATGAGGTGAGAGCGATGCAGACTGCTTCCAAAATTATCCCAGGAATCTATGGCAAATACTCTCTCTGGAGAGATAAAACCCCTGAGGAACTGTTAGCAAAATATCATGCAGAAGGGGATCATTTCCCAGTTTTGAGATTGCGCTCTCATGGAGATACCACACAAAAAATTACCTTTTCTGATCTTTTGAGAGGACAAATTTCTATGATTGATAACTACAATGATATCGTCCTGATCAAAGGGGATGGCTTGCCGACCTATCATTTGGCACATATCGTAGATGATAGTCTGATGAGAGTTTCTTTAGTCCTTAGAGGGGAAGAATGGCTGACTTCTGTGCCGCTGCATCTGCAGCTTTTCAAGGTATTTGATCTCCCAGCTCCTCAGTATGCCCATATTGCTCCCATCAATAAAATGGAAGAGGGTAAAAAAAGAAAACTGAGTAAAAGAAAAGATCCTGAGGCAAATGTAGAGTATTTTTTTGAGGCAGGCTATCCTATCCAGTCACTTTTGGAATACATCATGACTTTAGCAGACTCTGCATACGAAGATTGGCAGAGAG
>CAYIZS010000104.1:0-1970 GCA_964367985.1 uncultured Candidatus Peribacteria bacterium | reverse complement strand
TTTGTGGTAGATGGTGGTTCTGGTAAAAGTTTCCAAAAAGCTAAAGGAATTTTGATCAATATCTTGATTGCTATGGTAGCATTATTTTTCTTGCTCTTTTTGATCTATCAGGTTTTTGCAGAATTCGCAGGATGATAATTATATCGAAAAAGCATCTCAATAAAAAATAGCTTTTGGTTTTTAATATATTATTCAAGATATTCTTATTTTGAGATTTTTATCTTTACTCTAGACTTGAGAGTTGGAATATTTATCCCTCAGAGATTTGAGATTTTTATCTCCGCACTCCCAATTTCTGGATAATCCAAGATATGTTTTCTTGCAGTAGGAACATCCATTCCTAGAATACGGTCTTTGATTTTATTTAAAATATTTTTTGGATCTTTATTGAAGTCATAGGATTGTAAAATATTGATTTTTACTGGAATCATAAATACCTCATTTTGAATTAGAAAAGAAGGTTCTTCGATAAATGCAAAACTATTTTGATCGATACTAACAAGTTCTCTATTATCAGAGGGTCTTTCATAGACATATCTTTTGAATGCATCATAAATATCTCCCCATAAAAGATAATAAAAATCAAATCTGGTTTGTGCAATCCCTTTGATTTCTGTGCTATTTTCTCCTACTTGAGTTGGGATATTGATTTGATCAAAATGAGTTTTGACCAAAGAGTCAAACGCCACAATGAGAGAATTGGGAGTACGAAAATTTTTACGGACAATATTTAGTTTATCTGCATAGATGTTTTCTTTGATCTTATTTTCCAAAAGTTTGATATCTCCTAGTGTCACACTTCCTGTACTAGCCGTTTTACCCCCTTCAAATTTCTCTAGACTTTCTCACCAAATCTCTTTGAGATAATAACTTTCTTTGAGATTTCTAATTAATAGAGGAGTTCCTTTTTCTATATTTCCTCTCATGCCAATGATTTCTCCATTCTCATCATCTTCTGTTGCATGTAAGGTTACTTTGGTTTCTGAAGGAGATTCTTCTGATCCTGAAGGGAGAATGAGGGTATCTTTTATCAAAAAAACGAGTTTATCATTAGTTACAAATCTAGTGTTTGGTACTAGAGTAATTGCTCTAGGTAATTTATTATAAATATTTACCAAACCTCTAGAAGGACTTTGAATATATTTAAGATTAGTAGTTCCCATAGTCATTTCATAATGGTATTTTACACTACCGGTATAATAAGGAATGCTGATTTGTCTAATTGCTCCCAGATATTGTTCTTCTTGTTGAGGATAAAAACGAAAATTGTAGATTACACTTTCATTTTGTTGAGCAGGATGAATGGTGATCGTTGCTTTAGGTACGACTAACATAATCAGAAATCATAAAAGCAATATTCCTGCAAGCAATTCAAAGAAAAACACGAGGAAAAAAAGATATTTTTGTCTATCAAAGGTTTGGAGGTGAAATCTTTTGATGTCGGTAAAAAAAAGCCCAACAATATTAAAAAATTTGACGATTTGTTTTTCTTCTTGATAATTTACTTTGAGTCCAGCTTGGAGATAAAATTTGCGGTTTTTATCTTTTTGGGTTCTAAAAGTGATATTGAGTTTTCTTTTGTCTATAATTTCTTTGACTTGTTGTCCCCATCGGAGATTATCAAAAAAACCATGTTCTGGATCGATAAAAATTTCTACATTTCTCTGTGAAGGTAGTTTCTCCAAAAGTTTAAAGATTTGATAGAGACCATCATTTTTGGTAAAAAAGAATTCCATATTTGGATCGACTCAGGGATTTAATTAAAGTAGAATGATTAAAGTATAGATAGGTGTTTTTTGAGTTATAATTAGTAGTTTTTTTGCATTTTTCTATAATAAAGCCCAAAAATGAACATAAAGAGAATAAGAACATAACTATATAAATCCAAGGAAATATTCCCAGAAATGGCGATTACTATATGTCTAGGAGTATTCCAAAAGGGGAGTAATACTAACAATAAAAGATTAAAG
>CAYIZS010000103.1:0-2036 GCA_964367985.1 uncultured Candidatus Peribacteria bacterium | reverse complement strand
TCAAAATTCCTTTAGCTTTTTGGAAACTTTTACCAGAACCACCATCTACCACAAACAGATATCCAGCCACAATTACCATAGTAACGATAGCTATTCCAGAGACATAACCCATAAATTTCATAATCTGGACAATAAAAGCTCCTGCATTTTGTGCAAAATTTTGCTGAGAAGCCAATAAATAGATAAAATCAATTACCTTGATTCCAACTAATGCTGCCACAACATTTAATACCCCTTTTGAAAGTGTCTTTCCTTTTTCTCCATCTCCAGCAGCCATCACTCTAAATCAAGTAACTACAATCATAATCACTGCTAAAATAAAAGCCAAAGATTTCAAAAAGCTCAACACAACAAAAAATATACCACTAGGTTTGATCAATTCTGAAGCAAAGTTTTCTGTCCCTTCGATATTTTGTAAGATCAATACCCTACCAAATAATCGTGTAGTCAAAAGAATTATAGTTGCTCCCATCAGAATATAAAGTAAATTATTTGCAGCTTCTTTAAATGATTCTTTTTTGTTAGATTTTAGCAATAAACTTACAGCTGCATATACAATAAAGACAAAAATAAGAGCAAAAGCAAAATATCTTATCAAATTCCATAAATATCCAGAATTTACTGTCCCACATCATGTGATAGTAAACTCTGATGGATAAAAAAGACATTCAATATTTTTCTTTAAAGTATTCTCAGATTTTATTCCTGCAATATCATAAACTGATTCTGATCCCTCACTTGCTATTTTTTTAGCAAAATGAGTTTCATAACTAGGTGCACTACCATTTGCAGAAACTATGTTAAATCATCCAAAAACAAATCCCAATCAAAGTACCAAAAATCAGAATAATTTTTTGTAATTCATACTAAAGAAAAAAATAATTTAAAACAGCGACAACTAATCTAATAATTGCCATAAATCCTGTCATAATAATCACTCCAATTGCAATGCTCATAATATTTTCTTTGGCCTTTTTGATATCAGCCCCTTTATTCACTGCCTTGGTAGTCAATTGAAATCCATTCCAAATCAAGAGAATTGTTGCCCCTACTAAACCGATATATACTGTCCGCTGGAGATAGGGATTGATATTTTTTCTAAAAAATTCTAAAGTATTAGTAATTCTATATTGGATAGAATACGATCATTGTTTACTTGTCACTCTATCTAATTTAGTTTCTTGGGTACTAAAATCCTCAGTAGCACCTTCAACTACACTATGGAGAATTCCCATCGGATCTGTTCCATGACGTCCTCGATCTCCAGAAGCACTTACAAAAGAATTATTGAAAAACATCATAGCTCCAAAAATTCAAAAGAAAGCAAATATAAATAGTAATTTACTATCCTTTTTCTTATACTGCAAATGGTACATCTTGTTTTATAAAAAATTAAAAATAACTATTCTGATTCTGGTTGTTTCATTTTTGCTTTTATTGCATAGAATGCGATAATCCCAACAAATGATAAAACAGCGATTCCTACCACCCAGATAAGAATTTTAACCAAAAGTGGCATTTTAAATGCTGATTTGCTAGTAGTATCTTTATCTGTTTGTTGTGGAATATCTTTAATTTCTCAATCTTTATAATAGCTTTTACAATAACTATTATCATTAATAGAAAAATAATCTACTATTTTACAATAATTTGGCACAAAAGTTTCATCAAAATCTTCTTTAAAAATTTCATCAGCTTGGATATTAGATCCTTTCCCTATCTTCTTTTCTACTCCATCAAAGATGATTAATAATAGTTCCTTTCTTTTATCCAAAACATCAACTCATCCTTCCTCCCCCAACACATCAAAATCCTGAAAAACGTTCTGAATTTTTCCTTTAAGTTCAAGAGGAAGTAAAGAAAGAATCTCATTTTTTGCGAGGACATAAGCATTTTCTCCCTCTGCAGAAAGAGTTACAAAGTCTTGTAAATCTATCAAAATATTTCAAAGCAATTTCTCTTCTCCCTCTGTAAGCTTCAAAGGATGATCTTTGATAAATTGGTTGATTTGAATGACATTTTCTCTAGTACTATTT
>CAYIZS010000102.1:0-2095 GCA_964367985.1 uncultured Candidatus Peribacteria bacterium | reverse complement strand
GAGAAAGGAGGGGGGTGAGGGGGGAGATTTGTGTTTAGGTACTGGATCGCTTCGCGGTGCTCGCGATGAGAAACGCTTCCGCTGGGGAATTACTTTTGGCGTTGCATTAGATACCGCTGTTTCGCCAGCGGACCACGACCAATATTTTTGTCTTGATACAAAAATATTGGATAAAAAGATCAAGAAATTCCAAAAATCCTCATTGTTTATCGGGATGGATGGAGAAAATACGAAGCTCTCTCCCTTCCCACTCCGTGGGTCCCTGGGGTCGTTCGCTGGAGTGAAGATTTGCATTGAAAGGATTGGTTAGAGGTCGGATTCGGTGGAATTTCGGTTTTTTTTGAGTTGAAATATTGACGGGGATTGCTGAGTGGATGGGGAGGATTTCAGCGTTTTGCGGGTGGTTGGTGATGAGTGTTATTCTATCCCACCCGGGTGGTAATCACCCGGGTGGAAGTGTTGATTATATCACAAAAGGGGAAAAAGAGTAGTCGAAGGATGAAAAGTTTGTCACAGATTTTTTTTTGATTCGTAGACCATAATGTGCAGGGTGACCAAAAAAGCTCAAGGAGCATTCTAGGCATGAATTTATCACGAAAACGGGGAATGTCGAGCATAACTCGCATTACTGAGGGACCAAAGGTAGTAAGTCTACTGATGGGGACTGAGAAATGGGAAAATGTCGACAAGGTCCAAGTTTGTCTTGAATTTATACCAGAGATTCCTAAGCTCGAAGGTAAGTTGTCTGTATGGAGATACAGGAACGGCTTGACTCTGTGATCTTTAACATAGGTATCAAACTGGATTATTCAGTAACTGGTGGGTTTTTTTATCCGCTCGAGAGAGCATGGTAAATGAGGACGCTAGGGGTTGAATGGATCCACATTCGATGCTTATCGAAAGGGTGCACGGAGCATCCTAAACCCTGAATCACCTTTTTTACCGTGGTTCAGTCAGCATTTTAAATGCTTTTTTATATCTAAAAAATGGAAACAATGAACTTTAAAAAATTGTTCGCAGCGCTAGCTGGAGTGCTAGTAACTGCATCCTACACTGTTCCAATGGCTGCTCTTGGAGCAACTACTTACAGTGAAGAACTACAAACTGCATACAACTATGCATTTGAAGCAGAAGTTACAACAATGACTTCTATCGACAATGCTAATATGTATGGAGATTTGACTAGAGGTCAGCTTGCAAAAATGATTGCAAACTGGGCTGAAAAAGAACTTGGTGTAGAAGTAGATGAGACTTTGACTTGCGAATTTGCTGATGCAAATACTGCAGAAGGAGATCTTGCTACTTATGTTAAAAAAGCTTGTCAGATGGGATTGATGGGAGTAGGAATTACTAACTTCAGACCAAACGACACAGTAACTAGAGGTGAATTTGGAACTACTCTATCTAGAGCAATCTGGGGAGACAAATTCAACACAGATGCTGTTCCTTACTACAAGGATCATCTTGCTGCTCTTAAAGATGCAGGAATCATGACTAACATCTCAAATCCTGATGCTCTTGAAATGAGAGGATGGACTATGTTGATGCTTCAGAGATCTGCTGAAAATCTTGATGGATTGGCAGGAAACGCTGAATGTAGAGATCCTATGGTAATGCTTGCATGTGCATTGGAGCTTGATAGCTGTCCAGCTGTATGTGTAGCTGACAAGGAAGATACAGGAAGTGATGTTACTGTAAAATCTGGTGATTTGGCAGTTACTGTTGCTAAAAACGATGGAGCAGTTGCTTTCATCGGAGGAGCTGCAGAACTTGACTTCATTACTTTCAAAGGATCTGAGAGAATTACTCTCAATAAAGTATCTTTGGAAAGATATGGATTCTCTAACTATGCTGATGTTGAATCTGTTTGGCTAGAAAATGAAAATGGAGAAGTTGTTACTACTCCAAAATCAGTTAACAACAAAGATAAGGTTGATCTTGTAATCAAAAGAGAATTTAGAGATGCAAAAGAAGCTACTTATGTAGTAGTTGTTGATGTTGAATCTGGAGCAAATGCTGCAGGAACTATTGGATTCAAGGTTGTTGATGCAGAATCTTCTGCTAAAAACTTGGTTCTTCCAAAAGGAAATGCTAA
>CAYIZS010000101.1:0-2248 GCA_964367985.1 uncultured Candidatus Peribacteria bacterium | reverse complement strand
GGTTTGAATGATATCATCTATAAAGGGTTTGAATGATATCATCTATAAAGGGTTTGAATGATATCATCTATAAAGGGTTTAAGTGGTTCATAGATGTTTGCTTTAGAGATATGTTGAACCAATTCTTCGCGTTTGATCTGGAAGTGTTGATATGCTTTTCCTTCTGTGAGGAAAACATTATATTCAGGGATTAATTTGTCTAAGGCATAGATAAATTTTGCTTCCTCTTCTGATTTTTCTTGGTATTTTTTAATATATTCCCAAATATCACTTTTTCAAAATTGTTGTTTAAGTCTTTCTAGGGATTGTAGTTCCCTTTCTTTTTTATCGTGAAAATCTTTTGGATCAAAAGGGTTTGTATCACCTGCATAAACTTCTATGATGTCATGAGCAAGTGCATACTTGATCGCAAGATCTTTATTTAGAGGAAGCTTTAGGTAGTCTATCATCATCCAAGCTAAAAGAGTCAGTTGATATCCATGTTCTAGATCATTTTCTAGGGCTGGAGAGTCCTTGTAAAAGATTGTGCGTTCAATATTCCTGAGCTGTTGTGTCATTGTTATAAATTCAAAGAAAGTTTTTTGGTGTTCTATTTGTTCATTATTCATTATCCATCTGTGATTTGAGTAAAGCGAGGGAAAGTTATTCAGTCTTTTGTTATTTCTTCTAAGAACATTTCTTTCGGTCTGGCTCGGATTTTTTCTCAATTATCAGCAAAATCTGCTCAATCGATATGTTTATAGATGATAAGTTCTTCCTGAGTTTCTGTGTGTTCTGCGATACCTATAATTTTTACAATGTGCCCTTTGAAGTGTTGGTATTGTGTTCAGATAATAGGTTCTGGCATTGTTCTTTTTATAGAGATCTAATATTCTACTCTCTTGTGTTGATTTGTTGGATATCTACTCCAATAGTAGTCAGTTTATTTACGATGTCGTCATATCCTCTAGCGATAATATCTTCATTCATGAGAAACGTTTCTCCTTTTGCCATAATCCCTGCCAATACCATTGCACTTCCTCCTCTGAGATCAGTACTGGAAACATATCCTCCGTGGAGTTTACTGGCTCCTAGCACAAGAGCTTGATGAGGATTGAGGATTTCTATTTTTGCTCCAAGATTTTCTAGCTCTGATAAATATCAAAATCTTCCTTCATAGAGGGTTTCAAAAATCTTTGAGATTCCGTGACATTGAGTAAAGAGCGCACCGAAGATCGACTGTAAATCACTAGGAAATCCTGGGAAAATTCTGATTTCTAATTTTTTTACTGCTTTGTAGTTAGGTTTATTGTAAGAATCTACCTTGATGGTATGTTTATCTAAGATACGGAAGTTGATCCCTATTTCATCTGCGATATTATACATTGCAGAAAGATCATCTACATGCATATTATTGATGATGAGTTCAGAATTATCTGCTCCTGCTCCAATAGCAAAATAGGTTCCTGCTTCAATATAATCACTGATAATAGTAAATTCAGAATGTTGTATTTCTATTTTCTTTGTAGGTTTGATCGTTAAGGTATGATCAATTCCCCAAGTGATATCTGCTCCTGCATTATTAAGAAATTCTACAAGATTTTTTACATGAGGTTCTGTAGCAACTTGGTAAATGGTGACATCATAATCAATTCCTTTAAGGAATGCAAGATAGGTGACGAGTGCCTCTACTGCGGTTACTGAAAACCCTTTCATCATAATATTTCTTTTAGGTTTGTCTACTACTTTAAAGATTTTATGTTCTCCTTCATAACTAATTTCTACTCCTGCTTTCATGAGTCCATCATCGAACATATCTAGTGGTCTTTTTCCAATATTACATCCTCCACTTCCTATAAATCTTACCTCTCCATATTTAATGAGTCCTAAAGGAATTAAGAGAATAGAAGCTCTAAATTTCTTTGCGAGGTCATTAGTGAGATCAAAATACTTATCAGAAGTGGCTAATGCAGTTTCTGCCAATGCTTCCATATTTGCAACATCACTGATATGAGGTTTGTTTTTTAGTATTACCTCGTTATCTAAAATATAGTTGGCTGCTACGATAGGAAGTGCTGCATTTTTACTTCCAGAAATCATTACTTCTCCTTTGAGGTTAGGTGAATAGGTGATTTTGAACATGAGCAAGTCATAAAAAAATAAAAGATTCTGATTTTTTTACTATACTTTTGACTCTCTGATAAGCAAGTCATTTTTAGATTTGATTAATTAAAATTCAAAAAGCACCACCAAATAATTATAGTTAGAT
>CAYIZS010000100.1:0-2263 GCA_964367985.1 uncultured Candidatus Peribacteria bacterium | reverse complement strand
AAGTTCCTACAGAAAGCCAAAGGCTAGTCCCCTTTTTGAATCCATAATTTGGATTGACTCCCGTACTATCTTCTGGAAAATTATATCAAGCTAATTTTTTCCATGCATCATAAAATTGCAATAAGCTATTATTTTCTACTCACTTTTCCAATTCAGACTTTTTGGGTAAATATTTTTGTTGATGATCAAAAAATTCTGTAACCTTTTCTTGTAATCATTTATCCAAATGACTCAAGGGAGTCGTTCCATTTCCAACAAAAAATAAATACAGTAATTTTCATAAATCATCTTGCCTAAAAGTTGCTGTTTTCTTGTCTGCAGAGAGATTTTCTGCAAAAAGAATGTTTAAAGCTGTACGATCCTCTGGAGAAAGTCATGGGAAACTCAAATCCAAAGTAAACTCTAAAGGCAAGTGATCTACATTTTCTATGGCATCTAGATTTTTTAAAGAGGGATTGGATCCAGGGACAATTCTTTTTTTCAAACTTACCATCTCATGGCCTATCTTTATCTCCTCTTGATTTAGATCAAAGATACTCTGATAAAAGGTATTAAATTTTGCAGTATCTATTCTCATCATATCCACAAAAGATTCTCATGCGGGGAGTCAGTTGATACGATTCAGGGAAATATTTCCCACCTCTTGAATTAAAAAATCCTGTTCATGAGGAGAGAGCACACTATAATCAAAATCTGACTGATAAAGTTTTTCTATAATAACTCCTAAAGTAATATTTTGTAACTTAAGTTTTTTAATATACGCCTTCCAATAGAGTTCATCAATTTCTTTTTCTAGTTCTTTTGCTCTGGCAGCATCTGCATCTTTTTTCTGATACCAAAGTGCTTCAGACTGTTCTTTCAAATCCGGATCTTCATCTAACATACCCTGAATATTCATAGGATAACGTTCAAAAATCGAGGCAAAAACTGAAGGAGCTTTTCAAAAAATACCTACAATATGATGAGTAAAACCTTCTATTTTACGTACACTATCACGAGTTTTATCTACTACCAACTTAGTCGTCATCACATCAAAAGTTTTTGCAATCTCTGGATTCCAATCCTGAAACTCTTGTCCATCAATATTTAAATTCAAAGTAGGATCTTTTTCCAGTTCTGATTTTAATTCTTGATTTGAAATAGAAAAATTTTCCATTCCAGATTTAAATTTCTTTTTTTCCTCCTCATCTACAAGAGTACTTTGAAAATCATCTAATCTGGAAAGCAAAACTGGGAAAGTATCTATACTTGGATGAGGAAATGTGGCATCAAAATCTACTTTTGCTGAACCAGACAATACTGCTGAAAACTTTCCAACAAACAAAGAAATCAAAGCTTGCTCTATCAAAATTCCTAAAGATCAAATTTCTGGTAACTGCAAAACACGATGGATATCCATTTTTTTTAAAAAATCAATGCTATACATTTCTGATCCTATTTGATCAAAAGACACAGATCTTCCTAGTAATCTAGAAATCCCACTAAGCATACCATTTTCATCTGAGCTATAATTATTGACAAACTCACGCAAAGTTACTGTTGGAGTATAACTTTCTGGTGCATTTTGTAAAAATAAATAAAAAAGATCTGCAATAGAAGAACCTAATACTGAATTTTTTGTTTTAGGTTTAAAGATGTTTGAGTATTGTTCTACATTGTTGATTGCCATAGTTATACAACTAGTGAATCTAAAATAATTTCTCCCCCTAATTATACTGATTTTTGTTTAAAACCTCTACTTTTGAGATAAGAATCATCTCCATAGACTTGCCCTTTTTAAAAATTATGACATAAAATCATCCAAAAAGGAGCATAATAGTACAAAACAAAATGTCAAGTCAAAATAATGATAAAACAAAAGAGAAATTAGAAGAATATAAAAAAATAGAGAAATATTTATAAAAATGTACGTTTATTCACTTCGTTCATTCGCCTAACAGCCTCTGACGCGACATCTCGCCTGACTTCATAAATAATTCAGCGGAACGACTCGTGTCGGTCCAGAGGCGGACGTTGTGATACATTCAAGAAATCGCAGAAAATTTTAAGTATATTAATCTTATCTCCAGATTATTAGCTTTCTTGAACATCTTACAACATCCCTCTGTCTGAGCATATTTCATACGTCAGACGATAGCCGACGTTATGAGACATACTAGGGAGCTATCTCAAAAATTTCGGGGGTGTTTGCCCTTATGGGGCAATCTTCCTTTGAAAAAGGAAGCGAAACTTATATGATTCAATTAATTTATTTTCTTAATTT
>CAYIZS010000099.1:0-2318 GCA_964367985.1 uncultured Candidatus Peribacteria bacterium | reverse complement strand
CAGGAAAATCTGAAATATTTCAGGATGAAAATTTTAGAATGAGGGTTGTGGGAGCAATCAAGGGCGTGGATGAAGTAGTTTTAGCCATTGATCAGGACTGATCGGTAGTAGCAAGTATTGAAAATGTTGTGAATAGAATTAAGGAGAAATACTGAGATAGTGTTAATATAATTTTTGGGAAAGGAGGAGATAGATTTGCAGAAAATATTCCAGAAGTACAAGTTTGTAGGACATTAGGAATTGAAATTAGAGATTGATTATGAGCAAAGACTCACCATAGTAGTGATTTGAGAGCAAAAACTCCTGCAGGAGGCAAAAAATAAGAGAAGATATTATAGAGCAGGAAATTTTTCTTGAAATTCAAGAAAAGATAAGCATATTGTTTCCGTATTTTACAGAGGCGATTGGGAGATATTATGCAAAAATGTGCAAAAATTTTGAAAAAGAACTTGCAATTTATGCTCAAATGTTTATGTATATATGGTTTTATATTCCTAATTTGCATAAAATATGATTGCAAGAGATATAGAAAATAAGGTAATACTATTGAGCAAATCTTTTCCTGTTGTCGCTATTACTGGAGCAAGACAGACTGGGAAAACAACTTTTTTGAAAGACTTTTTCAAAGAATATCAGTATTATAATCTCGAGACACCTTCCACCTTAGCTATGGTAGAATCAGATCCCAAGGCATTTATTCACAATCAACATCATATTATTATCGATGAAGTGCAGAAATTTCCTCAATTATTATCCTATATTCAAGAGGTAGTTGATGAGAGAAAAGAGATGGCTGATTTTATCATTTCTGGTTCTGAGAATATCTTGTTGTCAGAAAAGATATCGCAGTCATTTGCTGGGAGAGTTTGATATCTCACTCTGTATCCTCTTTCATTTGCAGAACTTCGTAGAGAAAATATGCTTCATACCGATTTCGCAGAGCAGATTTTTCAATGATGTATGCCTGCACTGTATGATAGGGATATTCCTGCTTCTCTATACTATGATCAATATCTTGCTACCTATGTTGAAAGAGATGTGAGAAACATAGCAACGATTCAGAATTTAACACTTTTCCGTAAATTTCTTTCACTATTAGCATGAAGAATTGGACAACTTACTAATCTCAGCTCCCTTGCAAATGATGTAGGAGTCGATGCCAAGACTATAGAAAGATGGATCTCCATATTAGAGGCAAGTTATCTGATTTTTCAACTACAACCCTATTACAAAAATTATGGGAAAAGAGTAATAAAATCTTCAAAAATATATTTTACTGATACAGGTCTGGTTTGTCGCTTATTATGAGTACATTCACCTCAAGAATTGAGAAATCATTATCTGATCTGAAATCTGTTTGAAAATATGGTAATAGGAGATATCATCAAGGAAATAAATAATAACCATACTACCGAGCAAGTCTACTTCTTCCGTGATAGTAATCATAACGAAGTCGATCTGATTATCGATACGGCATCTTATCAAACTCCTATCGAGATTAAATCAAGTAGCACCTTCAATCAAAAATTTCTCTCTGGAATTAGATATCGACAAAAAAATACTCAAGATGATACTCATAAAAAGATGGACAATGGATTCCTTATTTATTCTGGAGAAACTATCGATTATGGCTATGATAAGATATTGCATTGGACAGAGAGTAGCAGGGTTTTGAATGTTGGGAATGGGTTGCTTTGAGATTCCTCATCAGTCCCCCTTATGAAGGGGGAGTAAAGGGGGTTTTATAGTAGGATTGTGAGAAGAACCTCCCCTCCCTAAAATCACACCCGGGTGGAAAGGGCAGAAGCTAGGGAAAGTTTCTTTTGACTTAGTTCTACAGAATGCTATAGTGAAAATGCATTCAGATTTTTTTATGCAATCTAAAGAGAGAGTTGGCGAATCTAGCGATTTGAGAACAAAAAAATAATTTTATATTTCCAAATTTTAGATGAAAATAGTTCATTATCTCCCTTATAGCTATCATATCCATACTGGAGGATTGGAAAAAATTGCTCAAACGATAGCTGATGGTTTGGCTAAAAATTATGCAGTAGAGACCATGATCATGGCAAGTGATATTAGGAGAGGAGCAGGAAAGGATTTGGAAGCATATCCTGATACAATATTTGTTCCTAGTTGTGATCTCGTCTACAATTTTCCTTTCCCAAAGTTTTGGAAAAAATCCTACTGGCAACATTTTCAAGAAGTTAGAAAGTTTAATCCTGATGTAGTAGTCACTCATACCAGATTTTTTTTACAATCTTTTATCTGAGGGATTATCGCCAAAAAAAATAAAGCTAAACGAGTCCATGTAGAGC
>CAYIZS010000098.1:0-2378 GCA_964367985.1 uncultured Candidatus Peribacteria bacterium | reverse complement strand
GTGCTTGGGTTTTTTTTATTGTTGTTATTCAGTCCCACCCGGGTACTTACCACCCGGGTGGAAGAGGAAGTGCTGAGGTAAAGTTTCCCCTCTCTAGCTCCGCATTTACTGCGGAGTTGTCAAACCTCGCAGTTCTGCTAGGCGTAGGAGGGGGTGAGGGGGTGGATTTGTCTTTAAGTACTGGATCGCTTCACTACGTTCGCGATGACAGGGTTGTTTTAGAGTCCACCCGGGTGGAAATATAACCTGATTTTTTTTGTAATAAAAAAACCGACTCAGAATTACTGGTCGGTTTTAAATCTGTTAAATACTTACATAATATCTCCAGCTTTATCTGCTAGAGGGCTTCTTTCTCCCTTGGTAAGGTGGATATGAACAAATTCAGGTTCACCTTTCCATTTATCAATTACATGGGAGAGTCCATTGCTTTGTGCGTTCATATAAGGAGAATCAACTTGTTTGATGTCTCCTGTAAATATAATTTTGGTCCCTTCTCCTGCACGGGTAATTATTGTTTTGACCTCATGAGGAGTCAGATTTTGGGCTTCATCAATAATAATAAAGCGATCGTTTAGGCTTCTACCTCTGATGAAATTGAGGGCCAAAACTTCAATATTATAGTTTTCTTTACCCCATTCCTTGATTGCATTGCTATGATTGGAACTTCCTTTAGAGTTTGTTTGCATTTCCTCTTTTGCATTCAATTTTGATTTGACTTTTTTATTCCCACGCTTCAGAGATCCTTCATGGATTTCTTTTATAACAGCTAGATTGTCATAGATCGGATACATGTACGGATCTATTTTTTCTTCTTTACTTCCTGGTAAAAATCCGATAGTGTTATCACTCATTTCCATAATAGGACGAGCTACTAAAATTTCAGAAAATTCCTTTTTTTGCATCATAGCCGCAGCTAGTGCTAAAAGTGTTTTCCCAGTTCCAGCTTTTCCTGTAAGAGCAATTAATTGGATTTGAGGGTCTAATAGAGCATCAATGCTAAATGTTTGCTCTATATTTCTACTCTTTAGTCCCATTATTTGTTCTTTTTCAACAAAAACTAGAGCATTATCTTTCTTTCGGAAAGCTTTTTCTCCAAAGAGAAATTGTTGCCCATTTGGATAATTATCTAATTCAGGGAATGAATAATTATTGGTAGCAACATCTTGGATCAAGGTTGCTTCCTCTTTTTTTTCAATAGCTGAATAAATTTTACTCATGTCCTTTACTGCATCAGCCTTATAGGATTCTGCCGGTATTCCCAATGCTTTCGCCTTTATCTGGAGGTTGATGTCATTGCTGACCAATACCACATTTTCTCCTTGTTTTTGGAGATCTATGCAGATGGCCAGGATTCTATGATCCTGAGTATCCTCAGAAAAGGATTTTTCCATTTCTGGTGGGTAATCTACCCCCAATGCTATTCTGAGTTTCCCCATCCCTTTCCCGAGAGAAACTCCCCCATTGAAGAGGTGATCAGAGCTTAAACTCTGTAGAATTCTGACAAATTCCCTGGCATTATGGTTTATAGACTCATTTCCTTTTTTGAATTTGTCCAATTCTTCTAATATAGGGATTGGGATCGTAACATGATTCTCCTTGAAATTCTGGAGACAAAAAGGATCATGTAATGGAACATTGGTGTCCACTACATAAATCTTCTTTGATACTCCTTTGTTTTTATTGATCTTATTCATATTATTAAGTATTTATTTTATTGTATCTTTTAGCAGAAAATACAATAGGTTTACATGGTACTGCCATACCCTATTTTTAAAATGTTAAAGATCCTCCTTTCTTTAAATTTTTTTAGTTATTTTGTTTTATTAAAACTGTATATACTTATTTAGATATAAAATACAATAGTATTTTTAATAAAAGTCAATTATTTGTTTTATGTTTTTTTGAAAATTGTGCTTGACTTTTGTTTTCAAATGAATATTGTTTTTGTGAAAATTAAAAAGAAATTACAAATAAATAAAAGGAGGACGCATCATGAGAAAATCAAATTTAACAAGAAAGATCAAGGCAAAAATCAAAAAAAAAGAAGCCTTGAAAAAATCCAACGAGGCGAGAGCCAAGTTGAGGAAAAAACTAAAAAAGCAAGGAGGCCACCGTTATGGATAGTGCCTTCTGTATCAGGACTTAAAGCATCGACAATTATGATTGAATCCGATGCTTTTTTTTATGCTGAATTTTATTCTTGAGAATAACGAAAGAAGCTCTAATTACTTTTTTACAATTTTTCACTATATTTTGATCATTTCTTAGGATAAAACTTTAGCTATCTAGATCGCTTCACTACATTCGCGATGACGAAAGTCCCGTCATTGCGAGGAGCGTTAGTGACGCTGTCCCGTTTCACGGGATTTTACTTCGTT
>CAYIZS010000097.1:0-2419 GCA_964367985.1 uncultured Candidatus Peribacteria bacterium | reverse complement strand
CAAATTAACAACAATCTTTACGATTACATAGGAAAGCATCGCAATAATCACCCCAATCGCAGCACCAATAAAAGACCATTTTGCTTGGTTCAACGCCTTTTTGTCTCCCTGTGCTGTGACTAAATTAAATCCTCCATAAAGTACCATCACTGAAGCTATCAACCCCATTGACCATCGAAGATATTCATTAACTTTATTCAGTGTTCCAACTATCGTATGTTCTCCTACCCTAGCAGTATCTTCTTTTTGTAAATCTGGATTTGATCCAGGAACCGGAGTTCTAACTTCTAATCCAAAAATTGGCATTAAAACCACCATTCCTAATAAAAATCCACAAAAAATCTGTTTTATTCTTTTTATCATCTTTTGATTGCTAAGAATTAAATTGAGTGATATTTTTTCCAAGACTCGTGAGCTGAATCTGAGAAGAAATCGTATGTTGAGTTACCACCTCATTTAATAAAGTGGTTGATACCGATCTCATCACTCTAACCAAGATAACACTAGAAAGTGCCAAGACGATCCCAACTACCACCAAAATCAGATTGGTTGCGGTATCTTTATCATGCTCTCCTTTTTGAGTTTTAACAATATATAGGACTCCATTTAAAATTACCATCGTAACTCAAATTGCTACCGTCATTTTGAGGATAAACTGGGTAAACATTATGATAAAAGAAGGTTTTTTTTCAATATTTATTCCATCTTTTCCAATAGAGACATCTAAACCATCTTTTAATAAAAAATTTCCAACAGATTGTTTTGTAGTACCAACACCTGCTCCTCCTATAATATGATCTGCATCTATCGCAGGATCAAACACTTTTTCAATAAATTCTGTTGCACTAGAATTTTCATTTGCTAAAGAAATATTAGCAACAAAGGGAAACAACAGCAACAGCACCAAAAATTTCAACAAAACCTTCATTTCAAAGCAAATATTGAATAAAATACACTAAATCTGACTCAAAAGATTTTCTGCATGAGACATTTCTTCTTCTCTCTTTTCTTCTTCTCTTTTTTGGATCGTTTCCTGAGTTTTTTGATAATTAGGAGAAGCAAAAGTTTCTTGATATCTTTTTTGAATTTCTTCTTGCTTTTTTTGATACTTTTGCTCAATTTCTGCCAATTTATTTTTTTCTCTCGTCAAAATATCATCCAATTTTGCGATCTGTTCCTCAGACATCACGGGCAATAAGTTAAACCAATACTGTTTTTCTGAATTTTCTGCGATAGATCTAGACTCTAATACCAACTGGATTAATTCAGTATTTTGGATGATAAATTTATCCTCAATACTAAAACTTGAAGCCAATTCTCGCAAAGATTCTGGTAAAAATTTTTTGATAGTTTCGCTGATCATTTTTGATATACAATTTACTTAAATAAAAGTTTTTTTATCCTTTGCAACATACCTGGTGAAGCATTTTTTTCTACTAGATCTGAAGAAGTCTGGATCTGAGGAGTTGAAATATTTTCCAAATCCTGCATCAAATTTTCTATTTTTCAAGACTCCTGGGTTCAGTATTTTTTTTCTTTTGCTTTGATCACTGGCACCTTTTGCATATTTTCCTTCATCTTTCTCAATTCTGCTACTGAGAGTCTCTTGGTTCTAGATCTTGAAGAATACTGTTCATAAACCATTTCTATATCTCAAAAAACAAAAACTAAAAAAAACTATAAATTAAAGAGTCGCTCAACGCTGCTGATATCAATAATATTTCTCTCTGCTAACTTTTCTGCATACTGTTGCAAAGAAATCATCCCAATAGGATTCGAAGCTTCTATAATTGTTTGGATCTGGGCTAAATCCATTTTTTTTAGATTATTTTTTATAGAAGTAGTATTCAAAAGGATTTCAAAAATACCGATCCTTGCATTCGCGTCTTTTCTTTTCACTAGAAGCTGAGATTGGATTCAGATCAAGATATTTGACAATCTATCTGCCACCGCCTGATGCATATTGCTAGGAAAAAAAGAGACAAATCTACTCAAAGTATGAGCTGAAGAACTCGTATGTAAAGTACTAAAAACCAGATGTCCACTCTCTGCGAGACTCAAAGTTGTTTCTGCTGTTTCTGTATCACGAATCTCTCCTACAAAAATAATATTAGGATCCTCCCTCATTACAGCCCTAAGGGCATTTTTAAAAGACCAAGTATCTTGTCCTACCTGCCTCTGGGAGATGATAGAACGATCTGGCTTGAAAATATGTTCAATCGGATCTTCTATAGTAATAATGTTTTCACTTCTGGTTTTATTGATATGATCTAGCATTGCGGTAATAGACGTAGATTTTCCACTTCCCGTAGGTCCTGTAACCAAAAAGAGTCCTCTTTTAGAAGAAAGGATATTTTGCTTAATCGCTTCTGCTAAATTTGAAAACATCAATTCTTCTAATTTTCTAGCATCATTATTG
>CAYIZS010000096.1:0-2428 GCA_964367985.1 uncultured Candidatus Peribacteria bacterium | reverse complement strand
GCTCCCACAACCCTCATTCTAAAATTTTCATCCTGAAATATTTCAGATTTTCCTGTTTTTAGTTTTGCTTGATGATCGCTATTTACGATTACTCGTAGCTCATCTCCTAATTCCCTACAAAGCTCTAGGCACTCGATATGCCCAGGATGGATCGGATTATAGTATCCTGAGGTGATGACGATAGTTTTGCTCATTTTTCAACCAAAAAAAATAAAAAAATCTGAATTCTTTTTCACTATAGGATTCTGTAAATATAAGTCAAAAGAAATTTGATAAAAGTATGTCATTCCGAGCGAAGCCAAAGAATCACGAAGTAATTAAACAATAAATCCACCCCCTGCCACCTCCTTTCTCAAAGAGGGAGAACTTTAGATAAATAAACCAAAATCCGAAATTCCACCGAATCCGATACCAAAAGTAACCCATAGCACCCGAGAAAAAAACAAGTCCTCCCACCCATCACGAATCACCCGCAAAACGCTGGAATCCTACCCATCGACTCAACAATCCCCGTCAAAACTACGCGCAGTTTGTTTTGACTAGACCTTTTGATTACTTTTGGGGCAATGCCAAAAGTAATTCCGTAGCGGAAGCGTTTCTCATCGCGAGCACAGCGAAGCGATCCAGTACTTAACAAATCTCACCCCCTCCTACGCCTCGCAGCACTGCAAGGTTTGACAACTCCACAGTAAATACAGAGCTAGGGAGCGGGGACTTTAAATAAAGCATTTCCTCTTCCACCCGGGTGTAATCACCCGGGTGGGTTAGAGGATAGGGGAGATTTGACAACTAAAAAAAATCCCCCCATCACGAGGATGGAAGGATCTTTGGGTCTGATAAATTCAGAACACTAGAAGATATAGATATATCTCAAATCAGCTTTATTTGCATAAGTACACGTTCCATTTCCCTCATTTTTAGTTTCATTACCTGGAGTAACAGAAGTACATGGTTTAATCTTAGTAATATCCAAAGATGTCACATCACCTCCTGTATGTACCCAGTTTGTACCTCCTTCTGTCTCAGTTCTTGCCATTACCACAAATCATCCTCTTGGTACCGAATTTTTATTCATTACAATATAAGAGTACTGTCCACCAGAGATGTTTGTAGTACCGTCCATACCAGTAAATTGGTTTGCTTTGAGTGGATCTGCTGGCATACTTGAGAGATCTACTACAGCAGAAAGTTGGTCTCGGAGCATACTAGAAGGAACAACTCTTTTAACAGCACCAGTTGAAGCTTCTTTTCCTTCCTGAGTAACATCTGGTCCAGCTAGAGGGAAATATCCTCTGTTTGCCTGATAGGATACGATTGCTGATCCTAGCTGAGAAATGTCTGATTTCCTAGCAGCATCTCTGGCGGATCCTTGAGCTCCTTGGAGTCTCGGTAAAAGCGCAGCAGCCAAGATACCGATAATCACCACTACGATGATCAGCTCCACCAGCGTAAACGCTTTGTGCATTGTTTTTTTCATCAATTTTTTGAATAAAGAAATAAAAAGGTTATTCAACGCCCTAGCAATACTCATCTCCTTTTCTTTTGCAAGAATATTTACACTCAATCCATCAGATTGACTTGACAAAAAGCTGGATTTGTTCGTCTATCAAAACCCCATTATTTCAAAAAAGCACAAAGAATAAAAGAAAAAACTCTCGTCAAAAAAAAACTTTACAAAAGAAAGATAAAAGCAATTCAAAGCTGACTTCTCTTTACTTTTTTTGCTAAAATAGCATTTAGTAGTGAAGAATTTTTAAATTCCCTCAAATACTTATTGACAACAACAAACAAATAGTTATATTTGGCAGATAAATAAAATGTCTCACAAAATAAAAAAAAATTATGAAAAGAAAAATCAAAGCAATCATGGCCATCTCTGATAATGGAGTCATTGGCCAAAAAAATGGAAAAGGTGAATTTATCATCCCTTGGAAACTATCTGAGGATAGGAAAAATTTTCGCAACTTGACTAGAGATCAAGCTGTAGTCATGGGCTGGCATACTTGGCAGTCTTTGAGTGTTCCAAATAGGCCTCTACCCCATCGGCTAAATTTTGTACTTTCTAGAGGAGAAAGAGAACTCAACTCTGAAGCGATTCTGATCAATACTATTGATCAAATCCTGAGTTTTTCTCAAGATAGTCTGCTAGAGACCTTTATTATTGGAGGAGCTCAAGTTTATGAAACTTTTGAACCCTACATTGATGAGTGGCATCTCACAACCGTAGAACAGGAGTTTCACGGAGCAGATGCTATCTCCCTCTCTCCAGCTTTTCGAGCAAACTTTCTCGAAGGGTTTGAAAGCATAAAAAAACCAATCAGATGGGAGAAAAATGAATATCCTGCAGTATACGAGGTATTCAGGAGAATTAAGTAAAAGTCTAACCAAAAAAAATAAAAAAAATGAAACAGTATCAAAACTTATTACA
>CAYIZS010000095.1:0-2494 GCA_964367985.1 uncultured Candidatus Peribacteria bacterium | reverse complement strand
ATTCTATGTATCAGAAATACGAAAATTATTTCTATTTGCATTTTATTGACAAAATTTTATACTAAAACTTGTAAATTCTACTAAAGATTGGAATTTTTTTATTTATTATAAGCACCGAGTATATCATGTCACCACGATTATTGGTCCTGACAGCAGTAGTTTTTCTATGAATTGGAAGTGCTACTGGGTTTTTTGGATACAAAAAAACGCTCAAAGAGAGAGCACTAAAATTTAAAGAAAAGATGGCAAGAGCCAAAGAAATTGAAGAAGAAATGCTCGATGAGGCTAAAAAGAAATCAGACAAAATCCTCGAAAAAGCAGAAGAAAAAGCCCAAAAAATCGAAGAACAAAGACTCGCAAAAATGGAAGAGATCCAAAATAGACTCTTGACCAGAGAAGAAAGAATGGATGAAAAACTCGAAAAACTCGAAGAAGAAAGGAGAAAAATTCTTGATCAACAAAAAGAAGCAGAAGATCTCGTTCTCCAACAAAAAGAAAAACTCTCAGAAATTGCAAAAATCAAACCAGCAGAAGCTAAAGAACAAATTTTTGCTATGGTCGAAAAAGAACAGCAACAAGAAATCATCAGATATATCGAAAAATTCAAAAGAATCAAAGCAGAGGAAGCTGAAAAAGAAGCTGCTCAGATTTTGGTACAATCTTTACCCAAACTAGCTTCTGAAACGGTTAGTGAGTTTACAACAAAACTCATTGATCTCCCAAGTGAAGAATTTAAAGGGAAACTTATTGGAAGAGAAGGAAGAAATATTTCCCTTTTTGAAAAAACTACTGGAGTAGAGCTTTTGATCGACGATACTCCTCTCTCTGTGAGGATTTCCTGTTTTGATAGTGAGAAAAGGTTTGTAGCAGCAAAAATGCTAGAAATCCTAATCAAAGATGGAAGGATCAATCCTTTCTATATCGAAAAGGTTTACAATGAAGTAAGTGCAGACCTCAAAGTCATGCTCAATGAAAAAGGTAAAGAAGCTCTCACACTCCTCAACCTTCCTATGATGAAACCTGAAATTGTACATACTATCGGACAGTTTTATCTCAGATATAGCTATGGACAAAACCTTTGGAACCATAGTATCGAAGTAGCAAAAATATCAGAACAGTTGGCACTCGATTTGGGATTAGATCCTGGATTGGCAAAGAGAGCTGGACTTCTCCATGATGTAGGGAAAGTATTGGTAGAAAGTGGACAATCTCATACCAAAATCGGTGCTGATGCTCTGAGAAAACGAGGAATGGATCCTGTCATCATCAATGCTGCAGAGTCTCACCATTATGATGTTGAGATGATTGATCCAATCTCTTGGATTGTAGCTGCTGCGGATGCAATGTCTGCTTCTAGACCAGGAGCGAGATTTGAAACCAAAGATTTCTTTATTGAAAAGATGGGAGAACTGGAAAAACTCATCTCCGAAATAGCAGGAGTAGATAAAGTACATATCATGCAAGCAGGAAGAGAGATTATCGTCTTTGTAAATCCTCAAGAGGTTTCAGATATTGAATTAGAAAAAACACTTGAAACTATTGGTAAAAAAATAGAAGATCAACTCGATTATCCAGGAGTAGTGAGAATCACTGCACTCAGAGAAAACAAGCTCGTAAGTTATTTGAGATAATTTTGACTTTTTGGCCTAATATTTTTAGTTTATTTGTCAATCCATGTTTCCTTTTGTTGAGGTTTTCGGGATAAAACTCTATCTCACCGGTATCGGTATCGTAGTAGCTTTTCTAACTTTTATCATCAGTAGTTATATCTCTAGTAAAAGATACAATCAAAGTTTTTCCAAAATATTTCTCTGGCTCCCACTCCCAATTATTTTTATGTATGTGTTATGACTTTATTTCTCCTTTGTACTCAAAGGAGGGAGTTTTTTCCCAAATGGAATTGAAGCATTTATTCAGCTTTTTAGTCCCTATGGCTATCATTTCAATTTGATTGGAGTTTTGCTAGGATTCTTTCTAGCAATTTGGATCTTTATGAAAGGAGTAAAAAGAAAAGAAAGTAAAAAAATCTGGTTTGATATCTTTTTTCAGGCATTTATCAATGCAGTGATTATACTAGGATTATTCCTCTTATTGGGAGATAATTTCCTTGGGAAAGCTCACGAAGGGCGAATGAGTGTCAAATCAATGCATCTAGAAAGCACACTCAATAAATACAATGGAGTCTATCCACTTGGAATTTTCCTATCTTTAGGAGCATTGTTGCTCAATATTTTCATTACCTTGATCAAGATTATCAAAAAAAAGACAGGAATCGGAATTTTAGGATTTTCTCTCTTCAATCTTTTATTATTGCTACTCCTCCCCTTTTGGAATACTCCTAGACACGCAGTGATCGCTATTTCTGGGAATATTTCTTTGGATCTCTATAGTTATGTTCTGATTCTTTTTATGCTAATTTTCGGACTTTACTATAAGAAGATGCAAAAAAATTACTAATAACGAACCAAACAATAAATCATCAATAAAATAATAA
>CAYIZS010000094.1:0-2498 GCA_964367985.1 uncultured Candidatus Peribacteria bacterium | reverse complement strand
AATCAATATATATATCTTTGCATGTCTTGTGATTTAATTTTTTCCTTGAAATAGTTGCAAGTTTATTCTTTTTTTTATAGAAACTCTGTGTACTGCTTTCCCTTTTATTTGCTAAGATAATCTTGGGATACAAGCAGGTTTTTTTATTTTCTTTTGATTTTTTCGATGACGATGATCCTCTGAAATTCTGTACTAGATCAGTATTTTGATGAGACTACGATGTCTCTTCACCTCAAAGAAAATAGACCTATCCTCAAAAAAAAGGGATTCCCAGGCAATTGGCAGCCAGTGATGAATCCAGATGAAATTATGGACAAAAAAACTTTTGCCAAGCTTATCGATCAGCTCTACAAAGAAATGGAATCTAGAGACGATGCGTTTCTGGAGATTGATAGGAAAATGTCCAAAGTATTACAAGTAGGACCTTATAGAGTGGTGATCGTTTATCCCCCACTTTCTGATGGATTAGAGATGACTGTGGTAAAGCCGATTAAAAAAATGACTTTAGCAGAGTATGAACTTTCTCCAGAATTGTTTGATCTCCTTAAAAATTCCGCAAAAGGAATTCTGGTTTCTGGAGCTCCAGGAAGTGGAAAATCTACCTTTGCTGCAGCATTGATTGGAGAGTATCATCAGAGTCAAAATATTATCAAAACTATTGAATCTCCGAGAGACTTGATGCTAGATGATGATATCGTCCAATATAGTTTTACACATGGTTCTCACGATGAGGTGAGAGATATTCTCTTGCTCTCTAGACCTGACTATACCATTTATGATGAGGTCAGAAATAAACCAGACTTTGAACTTTTCAAAGATTTGAGATTGACGGGAATTGGTTTGGTGGGTATTATCCATGCAACAAAAGCAGTTGATGGGATCCAGAGATTTATTGGAACGATTGAAATGGGAATGATCCCTCAGATTATCGATACGGTAATTTTTATCGATAAAGGTCAGGTTTCTGAGGTATTACAACTCGAACTTACTGCAAAAGTGCCAGATGGGATGCTTTCAGAAGAGTTAGCCAGACCAGTGATTCTGATCTCAAGTTTTCTCCAAAAGAAACCTCTTTATGAAATTTATACCTTTGGAGAACAGGTTGTAGTGATGCCGATCAATACAGATGAGGGAGGAAAATCTTCCAAGGCTACTAGAGAGCAAGTAGTTTCTCAGTATGCCAAAGAAGGAATCCAGAAAAAACTCTCAAAAGCTTTACCTTGCAATTTCCTCATTGACATCAAAGGGACTTCACTATATCTTTATATCCCAGAATACTACAAAGGTAAAATTATCGGTAAAGGAGGAGCGAGTATTTCCAATCTAGAAAAAGAAATCGGACTTTCTATTCAGGTTAAAACCTTTGCAGAACTTCCATTCCTAGACCTTAAAGTAGATGTTGCTTGAGGACATAGCAAAAATGATCCTTTGATTATTTCTCTTCCAGCTCAGTATGCATCTAGAACACTGCCTCTTTTGCTCAATGATGATATTGTTTATACTCAGGTAGATAGAAACGCAAACATTGTTCTCAAAGATAAGACAACGATCAATGTGGTCAAAAAATCTGGTTTTTTATTTGTGGATTTAGAAAAATAAGAGCTCACTTATTTTGTAGAGGATGTGAATATTGAGAATCTGGATTTTATTTTTAGTTTTGTATCATTGTGAATGAATAACTTTAGGTTTACGAAAATCATTGCTGGAGTAGGACCTACTTTGGCCAAAGAAACAATCCTTTCAAAAGTGGTAAATATGGTAGATGCTTTTACCATTACTTTATCTATGGGATTTGATGATAACAATAAAAAATATATTGATACCATCATGAAACTGGATAATAGCAAAACCATCATTCTTGAAACCAAAGGAAAAGACATTAGAGTCAAAAATACTCTTAATCTTTCCCTCCAAAAAGGAGACAAAATCACTTTGGAGTATTCAGAATATGCACAGGATGGAGACCAAAAACTCTATGTTGATTATGCTTTTTTGGAAGATATCGCTGTAGGGACAGAGTTGCATTTCATCAGGAGTAAGGCGGTAGTTCGTGTGCTTAGTACTTCCACAGATTCTTTAGAAGGGGAGATTATTCAGATTCCGGAATGAAAAATCTATCAATATGATAGGTTTGATTTTTCAGGTTTAGAATATCATGTTGATTCAATTTCTGAGAGAGATCAGAAAGATATACTCCGAGGTTTAGAATATGGAGTTCATGCGTTTTCGCTTAGTTGTACTTCTTCTGTAGAGCATTATCAAAGTATCAAAGATTTTTTGGCTGAAAATAATGCAAAAAACGTTAAAGTTCTAGCAAAAATAGAAACAAAAGCCGGACGAAAAAATTTAGAATCGATTGTTACTGCTGTAGATGGTATTGTTCTAGTAATTGACTCAGAAGTTCAATATTGAGATATCAAAGAATCAAAATCGATAATTCAAACAATTAAAAATCAGGGAAAAACGGTTCTCATTCGGCAGACAAAAACTCTTTATGA
>CAYIZS010000093.1:0-2570 GCA_964367985.1 uncultured Candidatus Peribacteria bacterium | reverse complement strand
GAGTAGTCTTTTTAGTTAGTAAATTATTTTCTCATAAATATGATGATTTTGGGTTTTGCTTTAGCATTTTTTCTTTTTGGGGGATTAAATTTTTATTTGGTAGCAAGGATTTTTGTTCTCTTTTGACAACCTCTTGTTTTTACAGGGAGTTATTTTATTTATTCTTTAGGATTATTATTTCTTCCCTTTCTATTACAGATATTCCCTCAGTGGTTTGATCATAAGTTCTTTTCTATCCTTGGGACTTTAGGAACTTGGATTTTTATCGGAATCGTAGTCGGAGGAATTTTGGCTGGAATAGGACATCTGATTTCTTTCCTTTTTGGTTATTTTGCGATCAAAATAGCTATTGGACAGTATCTTTTGATTGGAACGATTGTGGTTGCTATTCTTTGAGCTGGGTTTTATAATGCTTTTAGTACACAGACTACAGAGCTAAAGCTTTCTGATCCTAAAATTATCCAATCAACCAAAGTCCTTTTTGTCTCAGATCTCCATCTCAATAACATCTTTGCTCGTTGGCAGATCAAAAGGATCAATCAAAAAATTAAAGAACTCAAACCTGATGTAGTGTTTTTTTGTGGAGATTCTTTTGATAAAGCTGATCTCAGCTTGGCTCAGAATTTTGCTTTACTCAATACTCCAGAAAATCAGCAAATTCCGATGTATGCTGTAGCAGGAAATCATGATATGATGGGAAATGTTGAAGCACTAGAAACCATCCAAAACTTGAGTCCGATCAAATTTCTTGCAATTCATGAAGCAAATCAACTTTATCTAGCTGATAGCAACATCTCTTTACTTGGAATTCCAGACAAATCTCAATGGAGAAATCAAACTCTGGAGTCCGTTTTCTCTCCTCTGAGTGTAGATACAGGTTCTTACAATATCTTGCTCACACACCAACCTTTAGCATTAGCAAAATTGGCTCCCTTTGGGATAGATTTGGGATTGGCTGGGCATACCCATAGAGGACAGTTTTATGGAGCTCGTGAGCTCGTAGCACTAGGAAATGACTATAATTATGGACTCTATCAGGAGGGAGGGAAAAGCTTTTTTGTCACGCAAGGGATTGGTGTCTGGGGTTTGCCATTTAGATTGGGTACAAGGAGTGAGGTTGTCTTGATTCAGCTTGATCCAAAAATAGAAAAGTAAAAAACAAGAAAAATCAGATTTTCTTTGAAATAATTATCGCTTAAAAAATATCTTATTCTCCAGAAACTTCTTTGATTTGATCACGGATCAAGGCAGCTTTTTCAAATTCTCGAGCTTTGATTGCCTCCTCCATCTGAATTCTTAAATCTTTGAGAATAATCTCTTTTTCTGCTTTGGTAGCTCTTTTAAGTTTTTTTACTTTGGTTTTGGGCAAAAGATCAAAACCCTGTTCCGTCAATCCAAGATCAGATTTTACTGTTTCTAGATTTTTGACATTGGAAAATGCGGTTTCTGGTGTAATATTGTGCTGAATATTAAAGTCTTCTTGGATCTGGCGACGACGATAGGTTTCCCAGAGTGATTTGATCAATGATTCAGTAAAGTTATCAGCATAGAGCACTACTTCTCCTTTAGGGTTTCTCGCAGCACGACCAATAATTTGGATGAGTGAAGTCGTAGATCTCAAAAATCCCTCTTTGTCTGCATCGAGTACTCCGATAAAGGTTACCTCTGGAAGATCGATCCCCTCTCTCAGAAGATTGACTCCCACGATAATATCAATGACTCCTGTTCTCAGTTTTTTGATAATCTCCCAGCGATCCATGGTAGAAACTTCACTATGGAGATAAAAGGCCTTATACCCTTCACTAATGAGAAAATTGGTAATCTCTTCAGAGGATTTTTTGGTCAAAGTAATGATGAGGATTTTCCCCTGATCAGCGATATGTTGGTCAATTTTTCCTAAAAGATGATCGAGAAAACTTCAGCTAGATTTTTTGCTGAGTTGCTCGAGTTCTTTAGTACTTTTTTGAAAATATTTTTCTATAAGTGGACTTTGCATCAGATAAGATAAATAAATGAGTATTAAGTATAGTAGTTTTTTGCAATCTTAATGCAATCTTAATGCAATCTATTAGATCTTTCTTAATATAAATAAAATTGGCTTAATTATTTTTCCTTTTGTTTGGTTTATTCTTTGTTTTTCAATAAATAACATAAAGAATAACTCTATAATAAATAATTATTAGTAACAGAAAAGGAATAGTTAGTAAAAATGAAAAAGTTATAAAATACGATATTTTATTTATTGTTTCTAAGAGTTTAGTATTAGTTTTTTTATAAAAATTATATTCTTGATAGTCTTTTCAGAGTTCTAAGTCTAAATATTTATTATTTTCTCAAAATACACCATTTATGCAAACACATTTAATATTCTTACTTCCAATGTATTGATTAATTTGATCTCTTGGAGCTTGACTTCAGCTATTATTTAAGAAGGTAGGATAGTTTTGATGGATTTCATAAATATTTGTTATTTGCATAATTTTATCTATTTTGCTTTCCAATTGATCAGTACAAAAAATTCTATCAAATTCTCCATAAATAAAACTATCTTGATCATAAGATAATAAATT
>CAYIZS010000092.1:0-2605 GCA_964367985.1 uncultured Candidatus Peribacteria bacterium | reverse complement strand
ATAAACAATAATTAAATCAGAATCCTCCCCTGTTGAGTTTTTTCTATTTTTCATAGCTTGAGCAACAAAGGTTCAATATCTTCTTCTAAGGCCTGTTCATGAATTCCTAACTGAACAGCCAAGGTTTTGAGTCCTACTGGACGATTGAAATCGGACAATATCTGTAAATATTTTTTGTGCAAAAGAGTCATCCCTCCATCATCAATTTGCACATGCTCCAAAAAATCAAGCCAAGAATGCTGATCTAGTTTGGATATTTTTTTGCTTACCACAAAATCTCTCAATTTAATCACAAAATTGTGGATCTCTCTAGGGACTCAAGAATTTTTTTGGACAAAATTAGAGAGCAAAGAAAAATCATACCCCACTTCATATAGATCCAAATAGTGCTGCAAAATTCTAGCTTTTTCGGTATCCGTATAATCCATAAAATGAAACTGATAGACAAATCTATTTTTCATCGGCTGAGACATCGTTTCTGGTTTGGTCGTAGCTCCAACTAGAGTAAAGGGATTGATAGGGATTCTCACATTTGTCCCCTCTGGCATGACCATATCTACGAGAAAATCTTCCATAGCAATGTAGAGAATTTCTTCTAAAGTAGGCTTGAGTCTATGGATTTCGTCAATAAAAAGCAAATCTCCTGCTTCCAAAGTATTAAGGACACTGATCAATTCACTTGGTTTGGATAATGCATATCCAGTAACAATTTTGATATCGCTTCAAAGTTCTCTGGAAATGATACTCGCCATAGTAGTTTTACCAAATCCACTAGGTCCAGAAAAAAGAATATGTCCAAGCTCTCCTCCTCTTTTTTTGGCACTATCAATCGCTGTGGCAAGGACTCCTTTGATAGATTCTTGTCCTACAAAAAGATCAAAACTATCTGGTCTTTGAGTAAAAATCTTGTTGCTATTGGTCTCTGTGGAGATTTTTTTGATTTCCATTCTTTTTTTGACACCAGTAAAATATCATTTTACTATGTACATTTTAGTAAGAAAATCAAGGAAATCTATCGTTTTTTTTCTTTTAGACGTTTTTCATAGCCATGATGAGAGTATAGACCGTCTATTTGAAAACCTTGCTCATCTTTAATTAGAAGAAATCTCATTTTTAGTCCTACATCTAAAGCATAAGCTCCCACATATTTAGCTAGAGGTTTATCAAAATTATCACGCAAAATTGTCTCTACAAAAAGATTCCTGTTGTTGTTTTCTAAAAAATACTTTTCGATCTGTTTTCTTGTTTGATTTTTATTTTTAAAACGATATTTACTCTCAATCAGATTTAATAAAAGTTCTAATAAAAGCTGATTGTCCGTAATGGATAGTAAAAAATCTTTTGGAACCAATGCTACATCTTCTTTAGAAAGAGCTAAAAGCTCATCTGATGAAAGACTTTCTCGATTGACCGAGATAAAAGCTTCAGCTTCTCACTCAGCTTTAGATCATAAGGGAAAAGATTGTTTTTCTTGCACTTCCTCTCCTACAGGAAGATCTTCTATCTTTTCATCTCTAGTATCTAATACCTCGATTCATAATTTTTCTAAAAGATCTAATGCTTGAGGAGGAATTTCTGTCAATTGGTATTGTTGCAAAAAAGATTCTTTATTTAATTCCCAGTTGTTTTTTATTACTCTCATTACATAAGATTTGATTGATTTTTTTATTTTACTATCTAGTCAAGGAAAACTAAGCATCAAGGTATTCAAAAGTTCTTTTTGTACTTCTGATAATTTATTTTTTGGGGAAATATCTAATGAAGTAGCTATAGTTGCCGAATTATTTTTTACTTGAGCTGCTAATTTTTTCTGAGAGACATCTTGTAAGTTTTTTTTGCTCAGTTTTTTACTATGATCTGCCTCAAATAATAGCATCAACTGATTAAATAAAAATTTTTCATATTCTTTTAGGAAATCTCTAGACTTTTTATTCGCATATTTTAAACATACTACAAACAATTCCCCTCCTGTATAATTTGATGCAATATTTTCCAAAAAATCATCTTTCGCCTGCATCAAAAAAGTAGCTAGAAAGCTTTCTAAAAAATGCGCTTTAGTGGTAGGAATAAATTTTTTGCTATCTATCTTATGATCGATACCAAGAGCTGCTTGAGGATAAGTTTTTCTACACTGCTCTAAAAATTCCTTTTTCTGAGCATCTTCCAAAGTAAATTGATTTAAAGTAGTATTCAAAAGTGATTTCAAAGATAAATGTATAACATCTATAAAAGAGCTATCAATATCTTTGAGTTCTGAATTTTTAGTGGCCTTGATGACATAATCTATCCAAAGATCTTTAAAGATTACTAATACATCTAAATCTTCATCTTTGAGTCCATCTGCATAGAAATCAAGATTATCTCAAAATTCTCTGAGTTGTTTGAGAAAATTTTGATTCTCTTGATCTATTGGAACTGAATTAGGATTATAATTTTTTATACTAGATTCCGTTGATAAAGAAGAAAGAACTCTTGTTGCAATAGTTTCTGGAAGATGATTAAACTGATAGTTGGTAGAAGTTTTCAAAGAATCAGAAGGAAGTTCTCCTCCTTTTTTCAAGAATCTATCGGAATTCTTCTTATCCATTGCCTTATAAATTTATCA
>CAYIZS010000091.1:0-2612 GCA_964367985.1 uncultured Candidatus Peribacteria bacterium | reverse complement strand
TTTACCTTTTCAAAATGTAAATTCTTATCTTTGAGTACAATCTGCTCATCGAGAATATCATCAAAATATATCAATGACTTGAGCAGATAACTCTCAGTAACTACAGGTCAGAACTTATCCATAAAACTTTCTAATACACGAGATAATCATATATCTTTGATCATATAATAGAGATCCACATAATCTTTGGTAGTTGCTCTATTTTGGATGGCTCGAAGCTTCATAGCTGCGATATCTTTGATACTATAGATATTTAAATATTCACTAGTGATGATTTTATCAATATGCTCATAATGATAAGAAAAAAAACTGATTTTGACCCCATCAACGGTAATATAGAGCGTGTTGGTTGCCTCAAAAATTTTCACGATTTGATGAGTATTGAAGATCGTAATGCAGTCTTGAAAAAGTTTTTTCGTATCGATTTCTTGATTGATAAAAAAATCAAAATCAATGCTCTCTCTATGCCCATAGACAAGAGCAAGAGCTGTTCCTCATCAAAGGAGATATCCTTGTTGAGTAAAGCTATACAATGAAGGCAAGAGCTCTAATCTCTTGCTATCCAATATGTCTGCAAAATACAGGTGTATTGAGTTGCTCATAGATACTTGGTCAAGGATGAAGATTATCAAGATGGAAATATTGGCTCCAAAAATTAAGTGTTTTTATATCAAATAGTGAGGTATTTTTTTGTAAAATATTAATAATTTTTTGCTTTCCTATCTGTGCTTGAATATTCTGTATATCAATCATTTCACCGTATTGCAAAGCTCTCAAAATGATTGCATCATCACTCAGATTGATAGCACTCAGATCATAATCCCAGAGACAGTTTTTGAGTCATTCAGAGCATTGAATCATACGTAGCATTGCAGAATAAAAGAGGAATATATATTATATATAATATAATACTGATTTATTTCCCTAAATCAAGTTTTGTCTTTATCAATTATCATACCAAGTACAGCACTGTTTCAGGATTCCTAGACTTCACTTGGAATAAAGAGGTATCCTACAAATCCCTCCTATCCTCCCTTTATCAAGGGAGGAAATGCTTTATTTAAAGTTCCCCCTCTTGATAAAGAGGGGGGTGAGGGGGGAGATTTGTGATTAGAAAATCCTCCGATCTTTGGCCACCTCCTTTGGAAAAGGAGGACCACTGGATTGCTACAGGATTCCTCGACAAGCTCGGAATGACAGGGGATTTATTGTACAAATCCCTCCTATCCTCCCTTTATCAAGGGAGGAAATGCTTTATTTAAAGTTCCCCCTCTTGATAAAGAGGGGGGTGAGGGGGGAGATTTGTGATTAGAAAATCCTCCGATCTTTGGCCACCTCCTTTGGAAAAGGAGGACCACTGGATTGCTACAGGATTCCTCGACAAGCTCGGAATGACAGGGGATTTATTGTACAAATCCCTCCTATCCTCCCTTTATCAAGGGAGGAAATGCTGCGGTAAAGTTCCTCCTCCCTAGCCCCGTACTAGCTACGGGGTTGATAAACCTCGCAGTGCTGCCAGGCGTGGGAGGGGGCAGGGGGAGATTTGTACTGGATCGCTTCACTGCGTTCGCGATGACGAGCTATTACTAATCTTCCCCTCCTTGATAAAAGAGGGGGTGAGGGGGGAGATTTGTGATTAAATCCGGCTGAGGACCAGATTTGCCACCATTATCTGCAGCTAGTGATAACGATGTTCTAATTTTCTCCACTTTTTCTTGATTTTTATAAAAAAATCTTTATACTAATTAATGTATCACGACGAGAGAGGGACCGAACGGAGAAATACCTAAGGGCACCTCTTTTTTTATATAAATTTATTTTCCCTTGTATTCTAGTTTTTTTCTAATATCAGGTAGACTAATGTTTGCTCCATAATCTGTAGCAATTGCCTTGTAAAGAGATGAGAATTTTTTGTTGGGAAACAAGATCTTTTTTAGTGCCTTTTTTTGTATGAGATATTTGACTACTTTGATATAATCCCCATCACCTGATACCAACAGGATGTTGTCAAAATCTTGCTCATCTTTTAAAGTCTTCATGATTTCAAACACAATATCTACATCTACATTTCATTTTTTCTTTCCAAGCATCTCTGCATTATGCTCTCTAAATTCTAAGATAAATCCTGATTTTTGTAGTTTTCTATATAAATCTTGATGATCCTCATTCAAAAATCAAAGAAAAAAATATGCTTCATCCACCTGATATTTCTCCTGTAGATAGATCCTAAATTTTTTGAAATCAAGTTTCCATCCTTCTGCTGTGATTCCAAGATGGAGATTCTGACCATCTACAAAAGCGATATTATGCTCTTTCATGGGTTGGAATTTTTAGATCTAAAGTTTTATAGATTATGAATCTTTATAAGATTTTCTATCTATTTTTTCTTAAATTTCAAGTAAAAGAACTCTGCTATTCTGCAAATCATTCCTATCTTATCTAACCGACCCGGGTAATTCTAGCAGGTGAAAAGAGGGAATATTGCGCTAAAGTTCCCATCCCTAGCTCCGTATTTACTGCGGAGTTGATAAACCTCGCAGTGCTGCGAGGCGTGGGAGGGGGCAGGGGGAGATTTGTACTGGATCGCTTCACTGCGTTCGCGATGACGAGCT
>CAYIZS010000090.1:0-2648 GCA_964367985.1 uncultured Candidatus Peribacteria bacterium | reverse complement strand
AAATGCTGGATTCTCTTTCCGATTTCTTGATAAGAAACACAGCAAGCGATCCCATAGTCATCTCCACCTCTACAGTCTCTCATGAGATCATCGTTTTCATACTGGATAGAGGAGGTATCGATAGAAACCTGAGCACAGAAATCCTTGAATCCCTGTGGCATATCTTGAGACCAGAGGACAGTGAGATTGGGTTCTGGAGAAGGGCCGAGATTGTAAAGAGTCTGTAAAAATCTGAAAGAAGTTTTGGTTACTTTGGTTTTTCCATCATGAAACATTCCTCCGATGGATTCTGTCACCCAAGTAGGATCTCCACCAAAAATTTCATCATAAGATCCTGGTCTGAGATGTCTCACGAGTCTGAGTTTCATCACAAAATGATCGATCAATTCTTGAGCTTGCTCTTCGTTGAGCTTTCAGGATTGGAGATCTTTTTCGATATAGATATCGAGGAAACTAGAAACATTTCCTAGGGACATCGCAGCTCCATCCTGTTCTTTGACAGCAGCCAGATAGGCAAAATACACCCATTGGATCGCTTCCTGAGCAGTCTCTGCAGGTCTACTCACATCAAAACCATAACCTTTGGCCATCTCAGCGATCTCTTTGAGTGCTTGGATCTGTTTGGAAACCTCTTCTCTGAGTCTGATTTTATCATCAGACATGTCTCCAGAAATTTTTTCAAAGTCAGACTTTTTTTCTGCGATGAGGGTATCGATCCCATAGAGTGCGAGTCTCCTATAGTCTCCGATGATCCTTCCTCTGGCATAGTTGTCTGGGAGTCCGGTCACGATATGTTTGCTCCTATAGAGTCTACATTCTGCATCATAGGCAGAAAATACTGCATCATTGTGATTTTGGGTATACTGGAAAATATCCTGTACTCTCTCTGGGAGCTCATGGCCTCTCTCTGCGAGGGCACCAGCTACCACTCTGACTCCTCCATAAGGTTTGATAGCTCTTTTGAGCGGTTCATCAGTCTGGAGTCCGACAATAGTTTCCAGTTCCTGGTCGATATAACCAGGTTGGTGGGAAGTAATAGTTGAGATGGTCTCGGCATCTACGGCTCTACATCCATCATTGTCTCTCTCTTCTTTGAGGAGTTGGCTCACTTTCTCTCGAAGTGCTTGAGTCTTTTTGCTCGGTCCACTGAGGAAAGAAGCATCTCCATGATAAGGAGTGATGTGGTCAAAGACGAATTGTCTTACGTTGATTGTCATGTAATAGTATAGTATAAGGGAATAAAAGCTTTTGATTTTTTTCTAAATCCATTCTAAACCCCTCCTTGAGCAAGGAGGGGACTTTTTTGTTATTTTATTTCCACCCGGGTAGGATTACCCGGGTGGGTTTAATTATTTTCCAGCGCTTTCACAAGCATTGATGCAGATATTTTTTCTGCTGAGGAGTCTCCAAGCAGTATTTCCATTATTATCTTTACTACATTCACAAAAGCAACCACCATCAGAACCTACGGTTCCACGATCTAGATAGGTGATGGCTCAGAGATTATTTGTGCTACAGCTACTACCATCATAGCTGAGATGGATGAGTCCATTGACATCCATTCCTGAGACTTGAGGAGTCGCGGTATTTACTCAGATCCCATTGTAAGCTCTGACTGCGAAAGTTCCAGAATCTGGATTATAGTAATATAAACTAGGTGGGCGTGATGTGAGGCTATCACTCCAGATAAAGCTTCCATCTGCAGTGGCTTGGATATTTGCTCCAGCGGCGAAGGAGTAGTCTCCGCTGAGCTGGACGAGCTGACCTCCAGCGATCGTGGAATGGGAGCCAACGATTTCATTTCTCTCCCCAGCGAGGATGACATTTCAGTCTCCTGTGATTTCATTTCTTTCTCCTCCAGCGATCACAGAGTTTTTAGAACCTGTAAAAATTCTAGCTTCTTGTCCTCCCACAATAGCATTATTTTCTCCTGAATACATCCAATTTTCATATCCTCAAATAACTGCAGATTTTTTGGCTCAAAAAAGTCTATTGTTCGTTCCTCCTACGAGGGTCACATTGGCTCCTGCAGGAGCTTGCAAAGTACCTGCTCACTCTACGAGGACATTTCCTGAGAGGGTGAGGACTCCATTGATGGATTTGAGCACCACTTCTAGACTAGGGTCTGCATTTCTGATCCCCCCTGGAGCAAATCTAATCTCTCCGATATTTTGCACGGCATTGGACATATCAGATTTGACATTGATCTGCTGAGCTCGTCCCTGCTGGATCCCGAGGGCTGTGAGAGTCGTGAGTCCCATCAGGAGGTAGATAAGGGTCATCTGTTTGCGGCTGAGGGATTGGACTACTCTGAGAAATGACTGTAGCATGGTAGTAATGTTTGGGGGATAAAAATGAGTAAAAATCTGAGTACTGATGTATCTCTTTAAGTATATAAATATTTGGGGATAATGCAAATTTTTTTGTACTTTTTTGTTTTCCTCACTTTTGGGACAAATCCCTCCCTTTGGGTCAAATCCCTCCCTTTGGGTCAAATCCCTCCTATCCTCCCTTTGACAAGGGAGGAAATGCTTTATCTAAAGTTCCCCCTCTTGAGAAAGAGGGGGGTGAGGGGGGGAGATTTGTGTTTAAAGTCAAATCCCTCCTATCCTCCCTTTGACAAGGGAGGAAATGCTTTATCTAAAGTT
>CAYIZS010000089.1:0-2687 GCA_964367985.1 uncultured Candidatus Peribacteria bacterium | reverse complement strand
AATCCAAATTATGGATTCAAAAAGGGGACTAGCCTTTGGCTTTCTGTAGGAACTTCTCCACTTCCGCCTTTTGAGGTTGGTGGGGATGATTTTATCCAGGCAAGAATTGAGGAAGTAGATTTAGATAATAAGACATTTAAATTCAAATTGTATGGAGGAGCAGTTGATTTTGATCCAGAAGGAGCTGAATATAATTTTCCTATGGACAAAGAAACTCTAAAAAATCGAAAATCAAAATTTTGAAAAATAATCAAGCTACCTGATCCCAATGAAGATTTTTCTTCTTATCTAAAAAAATATAAAAATAGGGGATTGTCTGATAACAAAGTTTTTGATACCATTGAATGGAATGGAAAAGCATTGATCTCTAAACTTGCTGACGAAGATGGGAAAACTCAAGATTCAAAAGTTGAATACCTATGATATATAGATCATACACTTAATGATAAGGGAGAGTCTGAGAGAAATAATGTTTTTTATAAACTCGAATATCATCCAGATAAAACAATTACTGTTAGCTCAGAATTTGAGGATAAAAACCAACAGATGAGATCTTTTAGTAAAAGAATGACTTACGATAATTTTATTCTTTTTGTAACTTCAAAAAAACTCCAGCCTAGATCAAAATCTGACTATGAAACCGTAAAAAAGAATCTAGATGATGTAAAGAGTAAAAAATGAAGGAAATGGAATCGATGGTCTTTGTTGACAGTCAAAAATACGGTAAAAGGTTTGTGGAAAAAATTGCAGGATGGGATGGATAAATATCAAAAAGGTCAAGAAGATAAATTGCATGATTTTTTGGTAGATGATGTTGGAATATGGAAAATGATTGGAAATACGTTTTGATTTATTCCTTCTGTTGGGGAAGCAGCTCGTCAAATGGATTTAGAAGCATTTAAAGAAAGAGATACGAGAATTTGGAAAACAATCGAAGAGCGGATCAATAAATTTACGGGAGATCCTGATTTTGCTGATTTTTTTGAAAAAAAATGAACCTATATGGAAACACTTCTAGGAAAGTGAATGTCCTTGATGGATTTTGTGGTTTCTGGGAAAACGGTAGTCAATAATGACAAATTGAGACCAATCATGGCTGCAGCTCTAGTTGCTTTGATCAAAAAAGGAAAAAGCCCTTATCGTGGAATGTCAGGAAAAATTACCCAAGGAGTTTGGATTAATTTGTTATTTGGACCAGAGCATCATGCGAGATATCTATCTCATAGGAAACAACTAGAAGAAGAGATCGACAATGGAGGACCTAGATCTAAAGAATATGAAGATATGTTGGTAAATTCAGAGATTGATTATATTCTAAACAATATCAGAGGATCGAATGCTACTTGAAAGGATGGTAAACCCTTGATGGGTTCATCGGGAGGTGATCAGACTTTAAAAAAACTTTACTCAGATGCTTATACAGGTGCTTTACAAGAAGCTTATACTGGTTTTACGGAAAAAGGTTCTATAGAAACTGAGTATTCAAAGATGACCCATAATAACTTTGATTCTGCTTATGAAGATTTCAAGAAAATTACCTCTTGAAGAATCAATGTCGGATTGGCAGGTATCTTGAAAATGGGGGTATTGGCAAGATCTCCAGAAGAAAAGGAAAAGGTGAAAATGGCTCTTACTTATGTAATGTTGAGTGGTGTACTAAAACATTGTGGAGGTAAAAGTCAGAAAAAATGGTTTGAAGCATTATGAAGGAGTTTTTCTTCATTTCCACCTGCTTTACTTGCACAAGATCCAAAACATCAATCAAAAACTTTATATTTACTCAACAATGCTACTGAAACAAAGGGAAGGTTTGCTCAGGAGACTTGATATCATTTGTCAGATTTTAGTTCTTCTTCAACCAATATCCCTTTTAAAGCATTTTTGGGAAATTTTAAGGATCGATGGTTCAAAGATAATAATGCAAAAGAAATAAATGCTTTTTTTGATACTGATTTGATCAATGGAGATTATTCAGCAGATCCATTGCTACAAGCGATACAAAATAAAGTAAAAGATAATTCGGATGTGAATACCAATTCAGAATGGGATCAAAATGATGGTTTAACAACTGATTCTCTTTTCAGAATCTCTAGAACGAATATCAAACAGATGTTGGACTATAAAAATAATGTTTATGGTGGAAAAGAGCAGGATGAGAAGCAAAGTAAAAAAGATTTTTGGGAAGGAGTGAATAATTCTCTTAAAAACTTGGATAATTCACCTAAAAATGTAAAATCTGTGATGCAGTTATTCCTCAATTGGTTTGATGATGCTGGGTTCTCTGAAAATAATTATCCAGATTTGGTAAGGAAGTTGAAAACTATAAAAAATTATAAAGATAAAACAGCATCAGGAGATTTTGTCTGAAAACTTCATAAATATAATCCTACAACCAAAAGGGTGGAAAGTTTTGTAAATGATAAATGAAGGACACCAACTATTGGTTCTGTATCTAATTCAGATGTGAAAAGCATGATGTGGTATTTTTTTGTGGGAACCGTTTTAGATGGAAAGGGACAGGGGGAAGCACCAGAACATGTCCATTGAGCATTAGAAAAATTTAAAGATTATTTTTATGAAAATATTGATACGATTACTTCTGATAGTTTTATTGATGAGGTCTTTGGTGCTGGATTTAAAAAATCTCCATCTTACCTATTAGTTGGTTGGGATGATTATAACAATAC
>CAYIZS010000088.1:0-2713 GCA_964367985.1 uncultured Candidatus Peribacteria bacterium | reverse complement strand
GATGCTCAAGAGAGCAGATGAGTTTAATCCTGAGGGATCACTAGTAGATTATATTCTGGATATTGCAGGAGCCAAAGGAACTGGACTACGAAGTTCGATCGAAGGACTAGAAAGAGCCAGTGGAGTAGAAAGCATCATCGCAGCAACTCAAGCCAGAAATATTTCAGGACACAAAGATCTCAGAATCAGACTCGATGCACACTATCAGCTGGGAAATAATATAACAGGAGAGATTCCTCCATTGCAGACAATGATCCCTCAACTAGAGGAAACCCTCTATGCAGGGATGCTCCTCAGCTATGCTCAGGGACTCCATCTCATCCAACAAGCTGCAACAGCAGAAGGACGAAGTATCAATATGGCAGAAATCACCAGGATTTGGCAAGGAGGATGTATCATCAGAGCAAGGATTTTGGAATTTTTGACCCAAGTATATGCTCAGGATACTCAAGTAGAAAATATTCTAGAACTCAATGCGATCAGAGATCAGATCAAATCCAGTCTACCTCACTATCAAAAGGTACTAACTCTAGCTCTCCAGCAAGGGGTTGCTACTCCGAGTCTCTCGAGTGGACTCAACTATCTCTATGCGATCAGTAATGCAAACTCTAGTGCTAATTTTATCCAAGGATTGAGAGATTTTTTCTGAGCACATGGCTATCGTAGAATCGATAGAGCAGGAGATTTCCATAACGAATGGATGGAAAATTAGTAATAGTTCTAAGATCAAATACATAAGAAAAAATCAGATTTTTTTATTTTTAATTATTTCTATAGATAAGGTATGCAAAGCATTGTTATTATTTTTTGAGCGACGGGAGACCTCGCAAAGAGGAAACTTTTCCCAGCACTCTATCAAATCCATCGTAGTGGAAAGCAGGATCTAGACATCATCGCCGTAGGAAGGAGAGAATTTGACCATCAGCAGATGAGAGACTATATCTCCCAAGAAACCAAAGATTTTATCGATCAAAAGTCTGATTTTTCTGATTTTTTGGGAAAGATACACTATAGTCAGCTAGAGTTTTCCAAGAGCGAAAACTATCGAGACCTCGCCAAACAGATCAAACAGATCAAAAAAGAGAAAAGTCAGGTCATCATCTATCTCTCTATCGCACCAGAATATTTTGGAGCATTTATCGATCATGCATCTTATCTAGACCTAGATCCTCAGACCAAAATCGTTTTTGAGAAACCTTTTGGGGTAGATCTGCAGACTGCACAAGAGCTAAATAACAAGATTATGTCCGCCTTTAGTGAAGAGCAAGTCTATAGAATCGATCACTATGTCGGGAAAGAAGCCATCCAAAATATCTTGGCTTTTCGTTTTGCTAATAGTATGTTTGAGCCGATCTGGAATAATCATTATATCGACAATATCCAGATCACTGCTAGTGAAAGCATCGGGATCGAAAGTAGAGGCCCTTATTATGAAACATCTGGAGCACTCAGAGATATGATGCAAAATCATCTCTTTCAAGTGATGGCACTCATCGCTATGGAAGCCCCAGCTCAGCTCGATGCTCTCAGTATCCAAAGAGAAAAACTCAAAGTCATGCAATCGGTCAAAGCATTTAGCAATTTTGATGAGGAAGCAATCTTTGGACAATATGAAGGCTATCTCCAGGAACCAGGAGTCGCTCTCGACTCTCGCACTGAAACCTTTGTGGCACTCAAACTCCAGATCGATAACTGGAGGATGTCAGGGATCCCCATCTACCTCAAAACTGGGAAAGCATTGGACCAAAAAAGCACTCAAGTCGTGATCGAGTTTAAATCTATTCCTCATATTCTCTATCAAAAAAATCAAGAAGTAGAAAAAAACAGAATTATTTTGGAAGTGCAGCCAGATGAGAGCATCCATATCCATTTCAATATCAAAGAAAATGGACAATCTCATAAAGTAAAAAGTATCAAATCCAAATTTGAAAAGTGTGAAAACTCTAAAGAAGCCTATGAAAAATTGCTAGAAGATGTCATCCTCGGAGATAAAACCCTCTTTACTTCTTTTGAGTTTCTCCAGGCATCCTGGGAAATCGTAGATGAACTCATCCACTGTAAAAATAACTGTCCTCTCATCCACCGCTATCCTCAGGGAAGCACCGGTCCAGAGGCATTTGAACAACTCCTTTTATCCGATAATATCCAGCGATATGCAGCAAATCAAAACTAATCAAGTAAGCGATCTCCTCCTCCAAAAAATCAGCACTTTAGCAGGAGAGCAAGATCAGATTTTTATTGGGCTTTCTGGAGGGAGATCTCTAGATACGAGCTATCCTCATCTCATAGCAGGACTAGAAAGCTTACCTAGCACTAGTAGAGAAAAAATCAGATTTTGTTTTGTAGATGAAAGAGTCCTAGCACTAGATGATCCAGAGAGTAACTATGGAGCCGTGTATCAGAAATTTTTTGCTCCTCTACTAGCAAAACAGCTCATCAGAGCCGAGCAGATCATCCCTATTGATCCTAAGCATCCTCAGCCAGCACAGGACTATAGTCAGAAGGTAGCACAGATCGATATTGCACTTTTTGGAGTAGGAGAAGATGGACATATTGCTTCACTCTTTCCTGAGCATGCGCTCCTCTCTGAGCCAGCATTAGGTTTTTTGGAAATCTTGGACTCTCCCAAAGCACCGCCTCATCGCATCACCATTTCTACGACAATGATCGTGCAAATGCAACTAGCAATCGTATTTTTTATCGGAGCAGGCAA
>CAYIZS010000087.1:0-2715 GCA_964367985.1 uncultured Candidatus Peribacteria bacterium | reverse complement strand
TGGCTCAAATTGGTAAAATGATTGCAGCACCACCAAAGAGTTCTCTAGAAGGATTATAGAGAAAACATCCAGGATCAGTATATTTGAAATTTTTATAATTACACATGGTATTGAGTCCTAGAGAGCTCATTTTGATCTTATCTAAATATTGGATGGTCCAAAGCATTTCATCTAGAGAAATATTGGTATTGACGATCTGAGTATAAAATTCATAAAGTTCTTTGACTTTATTGATACTGAGTCTCTCTCAGAGGATTTTATTTTTTACCGCTTCAATAATTAACTGTTGTCTCAGAGAACGAGAAAAATCAGAAGTAGAATGTCTAGATCTAGCATATTTGAGCGCTGTTGCACCATCTAGCTGCTGTAATCCTTCTGCAATATAAAAGGTTTCATAACCAAGACTATTGTTTGGATAGAGGGTATCATGGATTGCATGAGGGACATCTATTTCAATCCCTCAGAGGTTATCAATTAATTTTTCAAATCCAGAAAAATCAATCGTAGCATAATAAGGGATATTGAGTCCAGAAATTTTTTCCATCTCTTGGGCAAACCCAATTGCTGCACTAGCAATATCTTTTTCTTTACCATAAATTTGGGTAAAAATAGTGTTGATTCTAGATTGACCACCAAAGGTATTTTTTACAAATAAATCTCTAGGGAAAGAGATCATAGAAACGACATTTTTTTTTGGATTCCAAGATGCAACGATAATGGTATCGGTTAAAAAACCTCCTGCATGTTGAGCACCTCCATATCCCATCAAGAGTACATTTACATTTCCATTTTCATCTAATTGCATACTAGTCCCTGCAGTACTACTGACAATTTTTACGGTATTTCTCACGATTTCAGGAGAATTTTCCTTTGCCCACTGTGCCAAAGGCCTGATTGCTAAAACAATGGCTGTCAGCAGAATAATTACCAAAGAAAGTTTCAAAAAAAACAGACTTTTTTTGTTTTTTTTCTGATGTGGTTCATATGGTTCGTTATTTGTTGGTGTCATCATGTTGGATTGATTTATTTAAATCGTTTAAATGGGGCTATTTATTTTGTTATTATGGTAATTGCATTAAGCTCAAAATCTTCGAAAATAAAATTAATCAACTAACCCTACACTTTGTAGATAAGATCCGAGTTCTACAAAATCTTCTGGCTCTGAAATTGGTTCAAACTTCTCTGAGAAAGGTATTATTTGAGCTTTTATGTTGATTCTGCTTTGATCTTTTTGAAAGCTAAGTTGGTAGTTATGGCTTTCTCCTTCTTGGACAAAAGTCCCAAAAATCTGATTTCTACCACTTTCAAATTTAAATTCTAATTTATTCTTTTTTGCATTTTTTATTCGTATTGTATAATAACTATCTTCGGTTGAATTGTAAAGATTCCCTTTCAAGATATTGTTTTCTAGACTCCCAGAAAAGGAAAAGTGTTGTTTGTTGTAGTTAAATTCAAGATTTTCAAAAAAGAAATTATTTTTTTTGATTTTACCATTAAAGTTGATAAATTGATAATTGTCTCAGAGTTGGGCAAAAAAGGTTTCAAATATTTGATGATTTAGTTCGTTTTCTTGAATTAAGCTTCTCTCAAAAAAGGGTAATTTCAACTGAGGGATTGGTTTAGTATAGTTGGGATTTTCAATCCTTGTCCAAGATCCAATCAGTCCTTCGGTCAATAGTTGGATAAATTTGGTTTGAATGTTGTTATCTCCAAGTGAAATATATAATTTTTGTGGATTAGCATAGATAAAGGGAGGGCGGATTAGAAAAGGAAACTGAGACTCAAATTCCAGAAAACTAAAGTTTTCATAGTCTTTTTCTTGAAAATTTACAAAAATTTCTCCTGCTTGAATCATCTTTTCTGACCCATAAAAAACTCCAGATAGTTCTAAAGATCCACTAGCCAACATACTATCAAAAATATCTATTTTTGCTGACACTTGAGTGCCAGAACTGGGCAAAATTTTGCTTCCTTGGTTCCAGAGGGAGATGATATTATTTAGTGTAATGAAAGATGTTATATTGTCTGATGGTTTGGGACTACAGGCAGCAAAAACACCGATCAGGAGCAAAAAATTTATAAACAAAATCAGTTTTTTTTTCATGAGAATATTGATGGATCAAAATGCAAAATTCAGTCAATTTTTTATCTTTTATGATAACCAATTTAATTGGTTCTTTGACTATAAGGATGTCTTTGAGAATTTCAAAGTATTTTTAGAAAAATATTTTTTCTAATCTTTAGATAAAAAAACTTACCATTTTTTTGACAAAAGCAATATTTTTCTGTATACTTGTAGTAGAATTTTTATTTAGCAACTACTTTCTAATGAGTGTCGTAAATAATATTAGAATAGATATTGATGCAATTCTTTGACAGATTAATGAAAATCTCAATATTTCGGATTTGCACTTGAGAACAGATGCTCCATCTTCCTATAGAATGAATGGAGATATCGTAAGGGACGAACAACTTCCTCTTCTGACCGTTGATTCGATGGAAACGATTCTTAGGCAGTTATTTAAAAATAACCCTCAGAGTTTTGATAAATTTATTGCGGATAAGGAAAGCGACTTTTCTTATGAAACAAAAGATGGTTATTCTTATAGAGTAAATGCCTTCTTTGAGTCAGGGAAAATTGCTATCACTATGAGAAAAATCAATAATGATGCTAGAAAATTAGAAGAATTGATGTTTTCAAATTTAGCAGAAGCG
>CAYIZS010000086.1:0-2815 GCA_964367985.1 uncultured Candidatus Peribacteria bacterium | reverse complement strand
TGCAAGGGATTTATTGTTAATTTAACTTTTGACTCAATATCAGATTTTTTCCCTTTTCTCTTGTATTTTTTACTCAAAAGCTTATAGTTCATACATTATTTTTCTTTATCTATTTTAGTATTTGTTATTGCAATGAAATCAAAACTAGGCACCAAAAAGCTAACCTTTCTAGCTATTTTTGTACTCTCTTTTATTGTAGTGTTTTTTGTAGGGAGAAAATTTGACTCAGAAAGTCTCAAAAGAAATTGGATTTTTACAACACAAGGAATCCAGCATTTTAGAAAAGGACTAGATATCTCTGGAGGGACCAAATTAGTCTACAAAATAGATTATACCCAATACAAAGATCTTTATCCTAATGAATTAGATTTTTTGGAAGCAAAACAACTTATAGAAGATGTAATCATCAAAAATATTGATGGTAGGATTTCCAAATTAGGAGTTAGTGACTACAAATCTTATATCCAAAGTATGGAGGATGAGACTCAAGTAGTAGTTGAGATTTGAGGAATTGCGGATCTTGATCAAGCGAAAGAAATTATTGGAAAAACTGTTGAACTAGAATTTAGACTCCAAAATACTGATTTGCCTACAGCAGAAAGTATTGCAGAGAGAAAACTTTTGGCTGAATCGATCAAGAAAGATATAGAAAAAAATCCCCTCAATGTGATTGACCGTTATGAATCTAGGCAGTCTGATAATATTTTTGCGAGAAGTTTAGCATCAGTTACACTTGCAGAGCTTCCAGAAATTTATCAACAAAATACTGATACCTTACTTGCACTCAATCCAGGAGAGATTAGTCCTATTATCGAAGGAGAGTATGAAATGTATGGAGTAGATGCCGAAGGAAATCTAGTAGCACAAAATTTGGAAGGATTTTTGATGGTCAAAGTAAATAAAAAAGAATTGATTGAGAAAGATACTTTTGCTGCTGGTGATGTAACGATGATTTCCAACCAACTAGCAATCGAGCCAAGTGTAGAGATTGTACCAGAAACTAGCATTGAAACCGGAAAATACGAAATAATAGGGAGAAAGGCAACATTCAATCTTTGAGAGATTGTAGAGCAAGACCAGGTGGCATTTGATGTAAGGATTATTTCATTGAGTAAACCAACTACTTTAGGGAAAACTCCAAATGAAGTACAAGAGATAAATGCAGCATTTACTACAGAAGTAAACGAGATCAAGGGTGTTTTGGAACAAAATTTTGATGCAGATATTTCTACTGGAGAAGAACTCTATAATGGTTATCTTGGTTTAACACAGATCCAGGAACTAGTTAGTAATTTTGCTGCAGATACTCAGTTAGGGGTTTATGATTATACCACACTGGGTAAAAGCACTATTGTATTGGTGAGAAATATTAAAGCAGCTGGAGATCAGCTTTTCCAACTTGCTAGCTTGGATGGGATTCAAAATGTTTTTGCATTTGAAAATGATTTGAGAAATCAGACTTATTTCGATTTAGAAGAGATCTTTGTACAAAATAAAGTAGACTGGAAACTGGCTCAAGGAAAAGATGGAAGTGTACTCAACGGTGCTTATTTTGAGAGTGCATTACCTTCTAGTACTCAATTTGGACAGTCAGCAGTGAGTCTCAAACTCAACTCAAAAGGAAAAGAAATCTTCTGTGAAGTTACCAAAACTCATGTCAATGAAAGTATGGGAATTTTTATTGGAGGAGTGCCGGTAACTATTGCAAATATCAACGAAGCGATCTGTGATGGAGAAGCTCAAATCTCAGGTGGTTTTGGGAAAGAAGAAGCGAAAATTACCGCAGAAGAGTTAAACTCTGGGAAAATGCCAGCTCCTTTGATTCTTTCTCAAGAAGAAAAAGTGAGTCCAACTTTGGGAAGCAATGCATTTAGAGGAGCTTTGATTGCTACTTTGGTGGGAATTATTACTATCTTGCTTTATATGTTATTTATCTATGGATTCAAAAAAGCAACGGTTACTGCAATTACTATTGCGCTCTTTATGCTAGTACTCATGGCAATTGTAAAAGTTTTTGATTATGCACTTTCTCTGAGTGGAATTGCTGCAATTATTCTAGCAATTAGTATGGCAGTAGATGCAAATATTTTGATCTTTGAGAGAATGAACGAAGAAGTTAAAGAAGGAAAATCTCTGACTACAGCAATTAATGAAGGGAAAACGAGAAGCCGATCTGCAATTAGAGATGGGCAGATTTCAACGCTTTTGATCTGACTCCTCCTCTATTTTTATGGAATGAATATGTTTAAAGGGTTTGGAACAATGATTGTTATTACTGCTCTTCTTACACTCTTGATAAATGTTCCTGTAATCCAAGAATTATTACATCTCATGTATAAAGATCAAAAATAAATTACTATTATACTTTTAGTTATTAATACTATTCTCATGACTGTAACTGTAAAAATCCAAGATTCTGAAGGAACTCTTTTGACTGAATTCCAGGCAGAAAATGAAAAATCTATCGCAGATATGTCAGAAGAACAGGGAGTGGAAATCTTACAATCTTGTTCAGAAGGATATTGTGGAACTTGTCTTTGTAATGTAGATGTCGGGGCAGAATTTGTAGAAATAGACAAAACTGGTGATCACCTGTATGATCTAGAAATGGATGAAGATAATAATCCTAAACAAATATTAGCTTGTATTGGTGGAATCAAAGATGAGTATTTTGAAGATGGGACGGATCATACTGTCGTTGTGACAAAACTTTACTAAAAAATATTAAATATAAAACTTATCAATAGTTCTAAAATATAAATAAAAGCAGAATTAGATATTGAGATATCTTTGTTTTTCTTTTCTCAAAATCTAG
>CAYIZS010000085.1:0-2839 GCA_964367985.1 uncultured Candidatus Peribacteria bacterium | reverse complement strand
TCTGAGGGATATGATCTAGTGAATAATTTGCATCCATAGCTCTAGTCTAAAAAAATAGGGGAAAAAAACAAGAGCAGGAAACAATCTACAAAAACAACAATCAATCAGATTTTTTAGTCCTTCTTGCGATTTGCTAGGAAGAAAATCCCGATATGAGTAAGCAATACTAATCCCACAAAAGATAAACGATACAGAATTTGATACATTCTCATCTCTCCATCAATCTGAGTGTATTTCAAATCACGCTCTTTTTGATCGGTGCGGCATTCTTCTATCTGTTCATTGCTGAGAGTAGATTCTCCTCACTGATAATCATAATTTCCAAATTTTTGATTACAGCCATAAAGATCTACATAATAGTTTTGTTCTTGATGCAAGGATGCAAGCTGCTCTGATTGCCATCTATAGATCATTTCATCTCCCATTTTTGCCAAAAAAATTAATAGCAAAAAACTACTACCCCAGATAACTATCTTGGAATAGATCAAAAGTAATCTTGGTTTTTTCTGATCTTTGGCATAAAAATGCTGATATAGCACAAATAAAATCAGAAAAAGCAGGATTGGAACTACAAAAAAGAATCCTAACTGGAGGAGATTGGAAGCTCATAAATAAGGCATGAAGAGAAGAATTAAGAAATAAAATAAAAATGGTATATATATTGCCAAATAGATTGCAAGCTTTCTTGGACAATGAGGAAAAGTATTTTAAATAACGATCCAGTGTTTAATATTCTATCCTAATGGATTGCCACGCTCGTTACACTCGCTCGCAATGACGGAACAGTGTCATTCCGAGTGTAGTCGAGGAATCCCGAATCAGACAATAAAAACAAATCTCCCCTGCCACCTCTTTACCAAGAGAGGAGAACTTTAGCAAGAAAATAATTAGAGCATTTCCTCCCCTAGCTCCGCATTTACTGCGGAGTTGATAACCTCGCAGTTCTGCGAGGCGAGAGGGAGGATAGGAGGGATTTGTAGAATAAAGTCTTGTCATCGCGAACGCAGTGAAGCGATCCAATACCCAACAACTTGTCATTCCGAGCGAAGTCGAGGAATCCCGAAACAATCCAACAACAAAATATCACAAGATCTAAAAATCCCGTAACTAGAACATCATTTTTGTTATTTAAACTTGAACAGAAAAATCTCATAATACTTTATTCTCAAGTCTCTCTCACATTCCCTATATCAAGGGAGGGAAAGTTTTAGATGGTCTTTTTCTTTATAATATTTAACTTTATATTGTCTAAATAACTAGGAATATGCTTATCATAGACTTCTTCTTTTCCATCTATCAAAAACCCATCTATTATGGAATAGGTAAATGTACTAGGATCATTTACGATAACCTGTAATTTTTCCCAGCCGTCTGAATCTTTAGGCCCCGAGGAGTAAATAGTATGTCCTTTAGGAGTTTTTTCTACAATATTATTTATCAAAATGGTCAGGAAATATTGTTCGTAAATTTTAAAGTATAGGAACGAATTGAAATTTTGATGGGTTATAGTACCAAAAAAATTCATTTCTTCATAAAGTTTTCTAAATATTTCTTGTTGTTTATGCATCAATTTAAAGAGATTAAGCTGGTTTTCATCTAATTCAATTTCTGGATTTTCAAACACATTGATCCAAAGATCCTGCACTTCCTTTTCCTTGCCCTGAAGTTCTCAACTCAGATTCAGAGAAGAAAATCTATGTAGTGCAATACTTTTGCGTAAAGTTTTTAAAAGAATATTTGCATAATCATAAAAGTCTGGTTTTTGAATCTTGTCTCATCGTCCTAATTTTAGAGACACGATCTCTTTGAAAGCATTAGCAAATCAAATTTTCCCTAGATTCATTTTTTTGAGTAAACCTATCTCTTTAGAACTCAGTTCTATTTCAGGATTTTCTAAAATTTTTACTACAAGGTCTACTATTTCTGGTTCTTGATCTTTTAGCTCTAGTAATAGTTCTTTATTTATTGTTGAGGATTTTCTTGAAAATTCTTTAAGTGTTGTCTTTCATCTAGGAAATTTATTCTCTAAAGAATCCTTTGAGTTTAAGTTTTGCTCCAATTTAGTAACAGTTGAATCATTTAAAGCATCCCTAACTACCCCAGCAACACAATCTTTACTCCAAGGTAAAGGAATCTCAAAATCAAATTTACCCATTATTTAATCAAAAAAGATATAAATAACATTATATTATGTAATAACATATAACAAAAATTAATACAAAAGTCAAGTCATTTTTTAGAAAACAATTTTTCGCAAAAACAAAAAAAGAGACCAAAGAACCTTTGACCCCTTCCTTTTATTAGGAAGAAGAATGCTTTAAAGATTGGAGCTCATACTCAGTAAAGAATATCAGCTAGATTTGTTTCAGTTACAAATCTTTTGCTTTATAGATATCGACTAGAGACAGATACCTGAACTATCTGCTATCTAATGCTCTAGGCAATCCTAGAAGAGTACATTAGATGTCGTCTCTGCATCAATCCTTGATCCTTTTGAAATATGTGTAGTATTCATAGTTTTTCGGGCTACAAAGTACTACCAGTGATAAAGCATGTTGAGAGAAAGAAGCTTTAATCCATCTCCAGATTACAGTCTAAACCAACAACAGATTGAGTGAGCATAGTATTTCTAACTTTAAATCCTAAAGAGGAAATCCAGATTTTTTCAGATTTCTCTGTCATTTGAACCAACTACTCTGAGATTAGAGAATAATAGCAAATCACATCAAACAAAATCAGAAAAGCATCAGACAGAACTCAAAGGGTCAAATAAACGGATAATCCAGGGAATTTAGCTCCTAGACTACTCTAATCCATATCATCCGTATCGATTAGATGT
>CAYIZS010000084.1:0-2879 GCA_964367985.1 uncultured Candidatus Peribacteria bacterium | reverse complement strand
GGAAATTTAGAAATATCGCTCCATTCGCTCAATTTTATCACTATATCGAAAAAGCTAAACACCATAAACCATATCTTCTGGATACTCTTTGAGCCATTAAAGATACCTATCAACAATATCAACAAGAACATCAAGAAAAATTAAACATAAAGAAATAGTTGGTACAGAACTTTTTAGTTTTAATTACTTTCTTACAAAGAAATAATGAATACTGTCATTGGAGATCTAAAAAATGCCTCACATAGGGCATCTGTAAAACTTGTTTGTATGGCAAACAATAAAATTCTTCTTATCCGTGCTAAAAACAAAGAAGTGTTTAATCTCGTAGGATGATGAGTTGATTATGAAGAAACGATTCCTCAAACGATTGAAAGAGAATTTTTGGAAGAGATGGGCCATTCCCTTTGAAATACAAAACCAGAACTTCTCTATGTAGAAATTAAACATTTTCCCAAGTGAGGACAATTTGATGGTGTAGTAAATATATTTTACCTACTTTCTTTCGATATTCCATTTGATATCATTCTAGAAGAATGAGTCTATGAGGAATATCAGTGGTGTTCTAAGGCAGAATTAGAAAATATTTCAGTAAGTGATCATACCAACAAAAATCTGCTATTATCGTTATTATAATTTTTTTTATCCTTTTGTTTATTGCAGAAAAGATTAAACTTTCTTCTTTCTTTAAATTGATTTATCTATTCTGGTTCATTAATCCCTAATCACACATTTCTCTACATAATTTTCTGCGATAGTTTTGAACTGCTCCAACTCTTCTTCTCCAAAGGGCTCTCCTCAGAAATTAGGATCAAGGGTGTTCCCTTCTTTATAATTTTGCAAATATAAAATCTTAGCTCCACGGATCGTATGCGCCATCGTTTCAATATCCTCTGCAGTATGCATTCCTTTGATAATCGTGCTTCTATATTCGTAGTCCACATTCCTTTTTAGCAAAAACTGGAGAAGCTGATCATAGTTGTAGAAAAAACTGCTCTGATGTTTGACTCCTGTGGCGGTCTGATAGTTGAAAATCGTATGTTTGAGATCTACCGCAACATAATCCAGAACCCCATCATCTACCATTCTTTTGACGATTTTAAAATCTCTGCCGTTGGTATCGAGTTTGACGAGGAACCCCATCGCTTTGACCTTTTGAGCAAAATCATAGAGATCGGGTTGCAAGGTAGGTTCTCCTCCACAGATACTCACTCCATCTAGGAAACCTCTCCTCATCTCGAGAAAATTGAAAAAAGCTTCTTCACTGACCAGTTTATCTCCAAAAAGTTTGATCTGCTCTGGGAGGACACATTCAGGATTGTGGCAGAAAGGACAACGGAAATTACATCCCATCGTAAAAACAATACAAGCGATTTTGCCTGGATAATCGACGATGGTAGATTGTTGTACTCCTGCGATCTGCACTTGAATAAAAGGTTGATCAAAATAAAAGGTTATCTTGCATAAAAAACCAGCGTTTTAGTTTTTTTTGAGTTGAGGCCGAGATTGCCAGTATTGGTCAGGGAGATGAGGGGAGATTGTTCAGGATTTTCACTTCCTTCCATTGATCTTTTTCTCAAAAGCTTCAAAATCGGATAGCTACTACTTAGCTGAGTATCAAATTCCAGGTTGCTGAATCCTTCCAAGAGTTTGTTTGCTTGAACCTCTGCTTGGCTCTGTTCCATATCGAGAAAAAAATCTGAGACGATGAGGAGATTGTGATCCTCTTGTTTGCTGAGATGTGTTTTCAATGCTTCTGGAAAGTGGCCTGCTTTGAGAAAGATGAGCTGACAGTTTTCGCTCGTCCTCAGTACACTGAGATAGGAAAAAAGCTGATCTAGATAAGGATAAATGCTTTGATCGTCGGTGCTTTCCCAGTTTTGATCAGACTTAGAGGGAAAAAACCATCTCCTCCCAAAATGAGGACCGATCGTCCCGCAAAATTGCAAGATCTCCGCATCATCGGGTAACTGCGGTAAGGTAATCAGAATGGTGGTACTTTTTTCTGGATGAAGGAGGAGCAGACTACTAGAGAGAAAAATTTTGCTATACTGTTCCAAACTAGCAGGAATCAGTACTTGCTGAGCTTGTTGGAGCTGATCTCCAATAAATCTCTCTGCGGAGAGCGTCATGAGCATGATTTCATCCAAAAGCTGTTCGTAGTCCATTAATTTTTTTTTCTGTAGAGCTAAATAAAATACTCATAGTGAGCTATTTTTATCTTTATAGTTATTTGTAGTGTCTCATCACTTGCAAGACAAATCTATCAGCGAGTCTATATCTTCTATCTCGTTCTTCTGCAGACATAAAGACCATCGATACTGATTCGATCCAATACTCTCTAAAAATTTCATTGATCTGACTTTTGAGAGGATCGATTTGCTCTTTGTCCATCGCTTCATGGATGATGATCAGATCTATCCCCAGTGCGGTACCAAATTTATCTCACCAAAACTGATGTTTGATCGTCCCCTGGGCATTAAAGAGATTTTTGAGATCATGTTTGAGACTCTGAAAAAAGAACTCTTTGAAAAGCTCAAAAAAATCTTCTTTGATCTGAATGGCTCGTCCAGTGCCTTCTTTGTTGATGGTGACAACATCAGATTCTTCTAGTGAATCTACTTGTTTTTTGATCGCGGGAAAGGTCCATCAGATCTCACTTTCCAATGCTCTCATAGATACTCCTTGTCTCCTAAAGATCAGGTATTTGAGGATATCAACTTTTGTTTTACTACCAAATAATTTCTCCAGATTCATCGAAGCAGTAGGGATTAAATAAGCAAAAAATCTGACTTATGCTAATGTATTTTTTTCTCTAGTAAATGCAAGTGAGTTCATTTTTTGTTTTTCAAAAAAAACACATCAAGAGAAATGCTATTCTG
>CAYIZS010000083.1:0-2951 GCA_964367985.1 uncultured Candidatus Peribacteria bacterium | reverse complement strand
CCATTACTATCAATCTATATAAAATCTTTTTTCAATCAAGCAGAAGATTAAACCAAAATTTAGAGAAAAAAACTCCTTGCAACTAGAGCAAAAAATAACTATAAAGGGGTATTTTGTTTTCTAAGCACAAAGCATGTTCAATATCCCAAAACTCAGTATGATAGAACCTCAGTGGGGCTATGATTTTATGAAATTTCTCGTAGATCTGGGACATCGTTATCCCCGACTGGGGAATTTTTATCCTATTGGAGCAGATATTTTTGTCTTTATCTATCCAATTTTTTTGGTAGTACTCTATCTCTCCGGAATTTTCAAAAAAAAGATTATTGCAAAAAAAAATGCACTCTTTATTTTTATTGCGACAGTCTTTTCAGTACTCTTTACGATCATTTCTCAGACTTTTTTTGATAAACTCAGACCGATCTACGATCTTGGGATTGTAGAAAATTATGAAGAGACTCTCTTGCATTCCTTTTTGCCAAGCACCTCTTTTCCTTCAGATCATGCAGTAGTTTCTTTTGCTATGGCGATGGCAACTCTCATTGTAGCTACTAGAAGTAACAATAAAAAGCTCAAAATCTGGGCTGGAGTTCTTTTTCTCGTAGCAATGGTGATGAGTCTCTGTAGAGTGGGAACGACCGTTCATTGGACGACAGATATTTTGGCAGGAGCTAGTATTGGGATCCTCGTCCCAGCATTTTTGGGGCAGAAAGCGATCTATCGCTGGATAGAAAAAAGAACCTTAGAGCCGATTATAAGGTTGGAGGAATGGATGGTGGCTGAGGTATTTAGGTATCAGCAGTAAAAGTTTTGTTACATGTTTAGTCAGTATAAATTCAATATTTCCAAATATCATCACAGAGGAAAAAACAAAATCAGACTCTTTACTACCTTACACTTGTACTATGAAAAAATTTCTAATTTCTTTTGTTTTATTGTGAAGCATGACGCTAATTGCTTGTACTCCTGTTGTGAATGAAGAAAAAAAAATCTGAACAAGGACATCAGCCTTTTGAAAACACTATTTCTTCTGAAAATAACGAAAACGAAATTTGAGAAGATGAAGAAATCTACCATCTCCCTCTATTTTCACTCAAAACGAATTACAAACACAATTGTCAGTTTGGGGAATCATGTCAGGGATTTGTATTTTCAGAAGGAGGCTTTGATTGTGATCTTTTTCCAAATGAGATTTGTATTATGCATCGGAATTATAATTTTTCTTCAAAATATCAGTTTTTCCCCCTGCCTAATAAGAATTTACTTTCTGGAAAAGAAAAACACTGAAATTTTCCTGTTGGCACAAATCAGTCATATATTTTCTTTGACACAGAGAATAATAGTAATGAATTTATCATAAAAGATGATGTATATCAAATTCAAGGGAAAATTATGAGCAATGTGGACACAATAGAAGTACTTTGGGATCAAGGGGCTGAACCCTATTTGCTCAAAAACTTCAAATCTGAAAATGGGAATTTTGCCTATAATATCTCTTTCAAACTAGGAAATATCAAATATGGAGAAAATAATTATCTCATTCGTGGATATGCTGGAAATAAAGTGTATGAAAGGATTTTCTCACTTTTTTTGGTTGATGAGCATGCTCCAGAAAAAGCATTAGAAAAAATACATCTAAATAAAAATCCAAATAGTTCTTGTATTTCGGAATGATTTTTTTGTCGAGTTCCCCATTGTCTGAGCACCTATTCATCAGAAATATTTTCTGGCGAAGATACATATACACTTTGATTTGATCGATTCTATTTTGGCCCACAAACGTTGACCTTGGAAAATTGAACGAAAATTTCCTATCAAAACACCTTTAAGGAAAGTTTCCGAGAACCGGGAATATTAACTATTTCTCACCAATGAAAAGAAGCAAAAACCGAAACCCAATTACGTTGTGATAGTATATTCGTAGGACTGCAAACCGAAATGAAAGTATTTGAGGATGGCGTAATTTTTATCAAACAACCTTGAGGAGAAAGTAAGGATATTTGGAATATATATTTACCAGAGAGCAATGAGATACTAAATTTTCACGAAGAATATATGGAAAAAAATCTGAAAGAAGATGCCTATCCGATTTTCTCCTTGGAAAGAATCAGCAACACGATTGTAACCGAGGAAAAACCCTATTGTTGTGATGAGCTTCCAAATCCAAATTGATATGAAAAAATTACTTACGATCTTTTTAGCAAACAATTGATTCAAAGAGAAAGTATTGATAAGTAAACTAAAAAGAAAAAAGTCTGATTTATCTTTTCTTAGAATATGTTGTATAATGAAAAATAGAGATAAAACTGTTATTTTAGAAAACATCTGTTATTCTCCGCTTGTATACGGAAGAATTTGTAAAAAATTGGACATTCAGCTTTCAAATGAAGAAATTGAGCAATTAATTCAAAATACTCTTCAAGAAACGGAAATCAGATTTTTTGAGAAGATTGGGAAAAATTACTATATTACAAATCTAAAAAAGAAGATCAGAATTACCGTTAATTCACAGACATATAGAGTGATTACTGTGGATAAAATAAAAGAAATTTAGATTTATTTTTTGGAGAAAAAAATATTACCTTATTCAATAATAATTACCTCTCTATTCCTCAAAGTCTGATAAACAAAGTCTTTTTTCTACAGATCATAGACTCCTACTCCTGGATAATAATACTCAATAATCTCATCATAACCCCAACCATACTGAGAAAGTACTTCTGCTCCCTGACCAGCCAATCCTACTCCATGTCCATTAAAGTCTTTACAAGGACCAAAATCTAGCATCGACTTGAGATAAGGAGTATCTTCCCATCCTCGCTTTTCTTTTGCAGAAATTGTAAACCCAGCAGAACAGTTGAAATAAGGTAAAATCGGTAGATAACTCTGATAAAGTACCACCTGATTTTTGGTAGCTTCTAGAGCTTGAGCTCGTTTTTTGAGGGTTTTTT
>CAYIZS010000082.1:0-3010 GCA_964367985.1 uncultured Candidatus Peribacteria bacterium | reverse complement strand
ATACTCAGATTGTTACAAGATTAAAAATCATTTTGTGACAAAAAAAGTGTCAAAACTAGCTTGTGAACTAAAGGGATCAAAAACAAAAATAAAAAAACGATCTTTACTCTCTAATCCTCCTTTAGTTTAAAAGTTTAAAACAACCACTCGCTAGTTACAACCAATTTTTGGAGTTATGGGATGCCATGACTCTTTTTTTATATTTGCAAATCTCTCTCAAATACGTATCGTAGGAGCAATCTTTTATCCTGATTGATTTTTCTTCCTCGTGCAAAAACTCTCCTACCTGACACTCAAAAAATCTTTTCAATACGAGATCCCAAAGATCAAAGGATCCAGATTTATTGCAACCTTATTTCCTATCACGGCAGAGGAGCAGATCGAGGAGCAGCTAGCTAAACTCAGAAATCATTATCACAATGCGACACACAATTGTTACGCTTGGCGCTTCCCAGCTCATGCTTATCAGGATATCTTTGCTGAGTGGAAAGTGGAACCCCAAAATCAGAGAGCTAATGATGATGGCGAGCCGACCAATACTGCAGGAAAGCCGATTTTGACCGTGCTAGAGGGAAAAGAAATTTTTAATGTATTGGCAGTGGTGACGAGGTTTTTCTGAGGTACTTTGCTGGGAGTAGGGGGGCTGATCCAGGCTTATACTGAGAGTGTCCAGCAAGCGCTCAATTTCGCAGAGGAGCAGGGATTGTTGATTGCTCAAGAAATCCTGAGCCAGTATCAGATCGATTATCCCTATGAGAAAATTGCATCGATTCAGCAGGTGATCGATACCTTGGGGCTCAAGATCCTGGATGATCAGTATGGAGGAGTGATCCAGAAAAAAGTTTCGGTCAATACCGCTTTAGCTTCGAGTTTGGAGCAGGAGTTGAGGGATTTGCAGATCGAGTTTAAAGTCTTAGAGTAAAGAAAATTCTAATAAAAAATTAGTTTCAAATTTTAGATTTAAAATAATCAGCAGTTTCTTTATCTGTACAATAAATATAACATCATTTCATTCATCTTGTCATTAATGTACGATAAGTATTTTTGATGATATCTTTCAGTAAATCTTTCCAATAATTAGGATCTTTTTTTATTCAACTTTTCCATCAAAAAATAGTTCTATCTCATTTATCTCTAGCTGCAGGATTTACCAATACTTCACCATTACGAACTACAAGATCATCTCATATAATAACTCATATGTAGTCTAATTCTAGTCATTGTGCTGTATGAATACATCATATTTCTGTTACAGAATTAGGATCTATTACCCATTTTCCTCAATAGTCCGTCATATTCCAACGCATATTAAATCCAAAGTCTTCCTCTTTAAAATCATATGCTGTTTTATCATTTTTACTATCCCATGGTCGACAATATCATGCAACCAATCTTGCTCTATTATTAATTTTGTTTTTTTCAAAAATAATATCTCTTAATTCTTTAGGATTATCGAATACTTTAAAGTCAAATTTAAAATCTAAATCATCTAAATTATAATTAGCTGTCTCTCTGATTTGAAGTGTATTATCTATCCAAGCAAGATATCAATCACTACCATTACATCTAAATTGTGATTGTAAGTCCATTTTATGAACCTTGGTTCATATTCATTGGGCTATTTTACTTATCTCATCAATACTTCCATAATCATCTACATGTACTCTTTGACTTTCATCAATAAAAAATATTGAAAATAATGATGCATCCATGATTTCTTGTATTTGATTTTCTCATCTTCTTAAGAATCCTGTTTTTTCGGTTAAACGATGTGCTTCATCTACAATTAATGCATGAATAGCATTTTTAGGAGTATCTATAAAACTACCACTTCAAGGAAATAATGCTCTTAATCGTCATAATTTTCTACCATTTTTTAGTTTTTCTATAAAAACTTCACGAGGAGCAGATGTTTTTGTGGTATATTGTGTAAGTTTTCAGAGTTTATTTAATTCTATTAATAAATTTATTGCTACTACAGATTTTCATGTTCAAGGTCATCCTTCGACAATTAATACATTTTTATTCTTTTCTGTAGATTCTAGTGCTAGTTTAAGAGCTGTTTCATAGACTACTTTTTGATCATCAATAAGGGTAAACTCTTTGTTTCCATTCATCATACTATCCAATACATCTGCCAATCACTTAGTTGGCTTAATTTTACCATTATCAATTTTAAACATAATGTTAGATGTATCTCACTCTTTAATATATTTTTTAATGAAATTTCTTAGCTTTAAAGCATCAGGTTTAAGAAAAGCAGGTGCTTTTTCTGTATAATATGAATAAAAATCGTTGGTTATAACATCATCTGGTTCATAGTTATGAAGGTAAGCACAGGGATATAGATTAATGTCTTCTTGATCTACAGTATCATTGAAAGATTCTAAAAGTGAAGCATAAGACCATGCTTGATAAGATGGATGACTAGTATCATGTTCTCAGTGTTGAAATCTAGTGTTTACAATTCAGTCTCTATCTGTTAGTTTAGCTTGTTGCCATTGCTTTAATTCAACTATAATAACATTTTCTTTGTTACCATCTTTTCCTGTTATAATAAAATCTACTCTTTTAGAAGTTCATGGAATATGATATTCAATAGATACTCAGGCAGTATCTGGTATTTCAGGGTCATTTACAACTCTTTCCATGTATCATAGAGAGTTTTGAAAGGAGTTTAATTCATTCTTTCAAACCCCATGCCCTGTTTTCTCAATAATAGAATTAAGAACTATTTGAGCAATATCATTAGTAAATACATCATCACAAAAATCTTTTTTTGTTTTGTTGTAAATAAGCATAATATAGATGAATATTTCATTTAAAAAGATTATCCAAGTTTATTGTATTTGTCTGATTTTCATTTAGCTTTTTCTACAGGATATTTTATAGAATTTTTCTCTAACTTTTCTAAAAGAGCTTTTTCTAAATCTATGCCTGTTGTTTCACAAAATAGTATTAAATAATTGAAAATATCTGCAACTTCTTCAGCAACTTCTTGATTATCTTT
>CAYIZS010000081.1:0-3344 GCA_964367985.1 uncultured Candidatus Peribacteria bacterium | reverse complement strand
TCAACACTCTCCACGAATCCAATAAAATAATAAAAGAAAACCCCTCTACTCCAACATTACAACAACAAATCATCAAAATCAGTAAAAAAATAAAGTAGCATAATTTGCAAAAATGAAATAAAAAATTATACTTATACTAAGTTTTATTTTACTATAAGATTTCATGCAAATATCAAAACAGAGTAAACAGCGAAAAATCTGGTATTTAGTGAGCATTTTTCTCCTGATTCTTTTATTAGGATTTGTAGGATACAACTATACTACTGCTTTTTTCAAAGAAAGAGAGGAAGCTGTCCTCCAACACCAAATCTCTCAGAAACAGCAGGAAATAGAAAAGTACCAAACAACGACTTGACTTGCTCATCTTCTTAGCATTGACCAAATGATTACTGAGAGAGACTCTCTCCCTCGAAATGAATATATCGAGAAAATTTTGGAAATTTTGAATAAAATCAAGGCAGTAGATGATCAAGAATCAAAAAATATTTTTCTCTCAGATTTTAAAGTAGATCTAGAAAAACTCTCATTAAATGGATTTGTAGGAAGTTTGAGTACGCTCTATTACAATTCTGATAAATCTGATGGATTTGTTTCACTTTTAGATAGATTTGAACAACTTGATTTTCTCAAAGAGATCGAGATCAAAACCTACCAATACCAAAAAGATAAAGAACAAAGAGGATTCAATTTCACTTTACATGCTAACATCGAAAAAAATGATGGAAACAACTAAACATCCAAATGAAGTAATCGATACACTCTTGGAGTGACAAAAAGGAGGAAATCATCTCAGAGAAATCCAAATAGAAATCTGAAATAATCAACAAGCTTCTTTTGCTAGGATTCTGACTGCAAAGTACAAAATCTATGTGATCTTTGTACTGCTGATTGGAATGATTTTGTGGTTAAATATTCTCCCTCTAGTTCAAGAAAAAAAGAATAGTGCTAATTCAAAATTTGAAAAAAGCCAACAACAGATCCTCCAGCTGGATAATGAAATAGCTAAATATCAAAAGACAAAACTACTCCTATTCAATATTGAAAAATATCAAAGCGCAGTGCTCAGTTGTATCAATCAAAATCAAAAATGTGAAGATCTCCCTCCAGAAATATCTGAAAAAATTGATACCGTTATGGCGTTTCTCCAGCTGGGAAAACTAGAATCTCATAAAATGAAAATTGATGAGAAAAAAATTCTCAGAAATCTAGACCAATATCTCATCAAAAGAGATCCTAGTCAGCAAAGCTCTATGAAAAATGGGATGATCTTGGCGATCCATATCGGAGATGAACAAGTATCCAAAAACGATGAAAGTATGATGGAGTTGCCAGTGTCTGTAAAGATAGAATTTGATGGAAAAGATAATCTGGTTTCTTTTGTAAAAAATATTGAAAAAAGCATTATCTTGGATCCAGAAGATCGTATCCTCTACGCCATCAAAGCCATCAACTATGATATGATGTCTTATGATCAAAAACAAGAATCTACGATTGAACTCATAGCCTATTATTTTAAATAAATCAACATCATGGAACAAAAAGCAAAAACTTCCAGTTTTTTCAAAGGGGTGGAATCTCTAGTCTATCATATGGACAAATGATCCTTTGCAGAAAAGGAAAAGATTCTCTTTTATAAACAACTGGTCTATATGATCAAGGGAGGAGTTTCTATCATGCAAGCAGTTGAAAGTGTTAAAGATAGTACCGACAACTATGCGCTCAAAAAAATTACAGCAAGTATTGCACATTACCTTTCTGAGGGAAAAAGTTTTTCTTATGCTCTTTCGAGATTACCAGAATATTTTGATGAAGGAGATGCTGCGATCATCAGATCTGGAGAAAGTACTGGAAATCTAGATATCGTACTCCACGAATTAGCAAACGAATATAGCTATATCAATCAAATTAAAAATAAATATAAAACTGCTCTCACCTATCCTATTATCCTGATCATTATCTCGGTTGCTGCAGTACTTTTTCTCTTTACTTCAGTGCTACCAGGAATTTTGATTATGTTTTCTGATGGAAGTGTAGAACTACCAAAACTCACACTTATTCTCAAAGGAATTTCAGATTTTTTTGTTGCTCATTGGATAAATATCTTGATTGTCGTGGGAGTAGGAACCATTATCACCACAATCTATGCAACTACCGATAAAGGGAAAAATCAGCTGATGAAAATTTTACTGGATATTCCACTTGTTGGTCAGATGACCAAGGATTATTATCTGATCAAATGGGCTAGATATGTAAAACTCATGATTGGAGCAGGACTTGACTATCTTCAGACTTTTCGTATTTTGAAAGGGATCCTCAATATCCCAATCTATCAAGAGATGATCGATAATGTGATGGCAGGACTCCAAGTAGGTAAAACCATTTATGATTCGATAAAAGATGAAAATCATCTGATCTATTCTAATGTTGCTGCGATGATCAAGGTCGGAGAAGAAACCGCCAATCTAGAAAAATCTATGGAAAATATCATTGGACTTTACCAAGAAGAGTTGGATAACAATATCACTCGCTTTGCTAAAGTGATTGAACCAATTATTTTGGTCTTTATGGGAGCTATTGTTTCTATTGTAGCATTTGGAGTATTTGGAGTGATTTTTGCTGTGATGGAAAATGCTGGACTGTAAAAAAATATCAAATAAAAATCAGAAAAAATATCGTATTTTATCTTTTGAGCTCTGATGAAAACAAAGGGATTTACACTAGTAGAGATCATTATTGTAGTCATTATTATAGCAATATTATTGGCTGCTTTAGCGAGATTTAATAATAAAAATATTTTCCTCCTAGAAAACAAAACAACCAATGAAAAAGTGATCAATCTTTTTGAAAATGCTTTTGCTCGCATCAATAGCTCTCAATATATCGGAAAGAAAAAATATGATAAAATCCAGATTTCTTTTTGAGAAAGTAATATCCTCCTAGAATATCGAGGGAAAGAGACAAATGAAGAAACTAAAGAAGAAGATAAGGTCTGGGTTACTGAAGAAATCCTCTGACTCCAAAAACTAAAATTAGGATCTATCACTAAAGGAGCATTTGAGACCCCATTTGAAGAAGAGGAAAAAATTACTATCACTCTGACTCCATTTTATATCACTGGAAGTATTGCAGATCAAAATGAACAGAACTATCCTAAAATCTATCTCTACTATGAAACCAAAGGAGAAATTAGTAGCTGTTTTACACTATCAGAAAACTATGCAAGGATTCAACAGTGAAACTGTGATAAGCTAGAAAAATTTATCAAATACGGCTGATAATCTCAAAATTTTCTCCTTGATTTTTGAAATAATTTAGATACACTATAAACACCCTAAATATAGGAG
>CAYIZS010000080.1:0-3378 GCA_964367985.1 uncultured Candidatus Peribacteria bacterium | reverse complement strand
GAGTGGTGGAGCTCTTAAATTTTTTTGTATTTTCATGTTTGTTTTGTTTAATTATTTTTTTTTCGTTGAAAAACAATTTACACAAAATAAATCACAAGTCAAGTCAAAGTGACAAAAAAAATTTTAATAAAAAATTACTAGCAAAAAGCTGACTTTTTATTATACTATCAGGAGTATTGGAGCATGGTTCTCACTTTTTTTTGAGCAAAAATAGTATAGCAATCAGCTTTTCAAGCAACTTTAGTTTGTTTTTTTTGAGATGGGTATTAGAAATATTGCGATTATCGCACATGTAGATCATGGAAAGACGAGTCTGGTAGATCAGTTATTACAACAATCAGGGACCCTCAAGGCACTTGAAGGTAATGATCTGATCATGGACAATAATGACCAAGAGAGAGAAAGAGGGATCACTATTTATGCCAAAAACACCGCAGTTGAGCGAAAAGGGGAGAGAATTAATATCGTGGATACTCCTGGGCATGCTGATTTTGGGAGTGAGGTAGAGAGGGTTTTGAGGATGGTAGATAGTGTGATTCTCGTGGTTGATGCTTATGAAGGTCCCATGCCACAGACCAAATTTGTGCTCAAAAAATCTCTAGAACTTGGACTCAAGCCCTTGCTCGTGATCAATAAAATTGATAAACCTACTGCTAGAACCAGAGAGGTGATTGATAGTGTGTTTGACCTTTTTATCTTGCTAGGAGCTACGGATGAGCAGGCAGATTTTCCGATTATTTATACCAGTGCCAAACAAGGATTTGCAATCAATAATCTGGATGTACTTCCTACCGTATTAGCGAGCAAAGAAAAAAATATGACTCCGCTTTTTGAAGCGATTTTAAACTATGTACCAGAAGCTCCAAACAAATCTGATCAACCTTTCAAAATGCAGATTGTCAATCTAGGATATGATAATTTTTTAGGGAGACTCGGGATTGGGAGAGTGTATGAAGGGAGTGTCAAAGCTGGATCTCAAGTAATGATTTATGATAATGAAGGAAAAGCTAGAACAGGTAAAATAGCAAAAATTTTCACTACGCTTGGGATCCAGAGGATCGAACAAGAATCTGCAAACTGCTGAGATATTATTACGATTTCTGGGATTCCTTCTATTTTTGTAGGAGAGACAGTGAGTGTCGGTCCTGTAGAACCCTTCCCAAGTATCGCTATTGATGAACCGACCCTAAAAATGGAGCTACTCGTCAATGATTCTCCTTTTGCAGGTAAAGAGGGAAAATATATGACCACCAGAAATCTAGAAGAGAGACTCCAAAAAGAACTGGAAACTAATGTCGGGATGGAGGTAGATTTTTCTGAGGGAAAATTTATCGTCAGTGGAAGGGGAGAGCTTCATCTAGGAGTTTTGATCGAAAGTATCAGGAGAGAGGGACGAGAACTGCAGGTAGCTGCTCCTCAAGTGATTTTCAAAGAAGAGCAGGGCAAAAAATTAGAACCGATTGAACAGTTGGTCATCAGTATAGAGGATCAGCTTTCTGGGACGATTATCGAAGCTATCAGCAATCGTAAAGGAGTGATGAAAAGCATGCAAAGTATCAATGGACTGACTACGATTGAGTTTGAGATTCCGACCAGAGGCTTGCTCGGATTTAGAGGAGAATTTATTTTGATGACCAAAGGAGAGGGGATTATGTATTCTTCTTTTGCATATTATGCAGAGTGGAGAGGAGAAATTCATAAAAGAGAAGTCGGATCAATGATTAGCTCTGCCAATGGCCAAGCGATGAATTATGGGATTTTTAAACTGCAGGAAAGAGGTCCGATTTTTGTACAACCTGCTCAGCAGGTTTATGAGGGGATGATCGTGGGAGAGTATCTCAAAGGCCACAATGATATGACAGTCAATCTGACGATCAATAAACAGCAAAATAATGTGAGAAACAGTGGAAATGATGAGGCGATGAGACTCAATCCAATCAGAACTTTGAGTCTAGAAGATGCGCTGGGTTATATTGGGCATGATGAATTGGTAGAAGTGACTCCACAAAATATTAGAGTGAGAAAAAAATATCTGACAGAAAGTGCTAGATCCTTGGCAAAAAAAGAAGGAAAGATTTAGCTTATCTCTCTAGTTAAAAAATCTATTTGTGCTTGGCTAAAAAATCTATTTGTGTTTGGCTAAAAAAACTGAAAGCTGAGATCAGATTTTTTGATGATATGTTGTTGTATCACTATGTCCCATTCCTGCAATTTCAATCCCTTGTGCATCACTAGTGAGTTGATTCAGAATCTTTTTTGAATTTTGGATACTGATGATCTGATCCTGATCTCCATGGATCAAGAGAGTTGGAGCTGTCCAATGATAGAGTATATCGTTTGATAGAAATATTTCATCTATTTGATCAATATTTTCATATTTGGCATTTTTGATCTGTTCAAGGTTACTTATCTCGGCAAAGAAACTAGCTGGAGCGATAAAACTATAGGATTTGATCCACTCTTGAGGAGTTAAAAAAACTTTGACTGCTCAGAAACTTTTTGCAATCACTTGATAAGAAAAATGAGGAAACTGATTTTGAAGCCGAGTTAGTGCCTCAGAGTAAAAACTTTGTTCTTTTGAGATATTTCGCTCAGTGAAAGTATCTTTTTCTAGATGATAGGGAAACTGTAGGATAAAAAGATGATATCCTTCTTGAGTAGCTACTTGTATCAGTCGATCGATCTTCTGAGGATCAAAATTAATCCCAGGAATGTAGAGTAGTGCTTGATCACTAGGATTTTTTGGATGATGAATGAGAAAATAATCTGAGTAGTTTGTCGGCATTTTTATCTTATTTTTGCTAAAATCCTTTCTAAAATGAAAATATTTCTTTCTAAGATATACTTTCCTCCTTCATAAGATGGGATATCTTTCTGTAAAATACTGAGTGCTTCTTCTAGAGGATATCGCCTGAGTTCAAAACCTAGACTGATTTCTTTTTCTGTAAAATGAGGTAAAGCTTTTCAAGTAATTTTGGCATAACAGCAATAGGAAGTTTGTTGCCAGGTAGAATTTTCTTGAACTACTTTTCAAATAACATGAATATTTTCAATCGTGCATCCACATTCTTCCAGTACCTCTCTTTCAAAAGCAAGTTTTGGATCTTCATCTCATTCCAAGCCACCTCAAGGTAGTGTATGATGTTGATCTTTTCAGACTCGTAGCAGTGCTATCATTCCCTTCTCATCAAAAATAACTCCTCTGGAGGCTTCTCTTGTTGTTTTTTGAATATAATTTCCATCTTCTGGCATTTGAAAGATTTTGAGCAATTGCATCTAAAAAAAGAAAAATAAAAGTCAGATTTTATTCTTATTTTAAATTTTATAAAAATCGTTCATCATGTTTATAAAGGGTTTGAATGATATCATCTATAAAGG
>CAYIZS010000079.1:0-3450 GCA_964367985.1 uncultured Candidatus Peribacteria bacterium | reverse complement strand
AAAAAATACATTCTAGCATAGAATTTTATTTTCTTTATAAAAAAACTGACCATATTACAGGATCAATTTTTTTTGGTATCAATAAACAATTATTTAAATCACTTCAACTACTCTAGACCCACAATTATATACTATTTCCCATACCTCGCATCAGCTCCCAATCTTTCCTCAATCCTCAAAAGCTGATTATATTTAGCAATCCTATCGGTCCTACTTGCAGAACCAGTCTTGATAAATCCAGTATTCATCGCCACTGCAAGATCTGCGATAAAGGTATCTTCTGTCTCTCCTGATCTATGAGAAGAAATTGACTTCATCCCATGCTCATGAGCCATATTGATGGCATCCAAGGTCTCAGATACCGTTCCAATCTGATTGAGTTTGATAAGAATAGCATTTGCCAAATTTTGATCAATTCCCATTTTCAATCTCTCAATATTCGTTACAAACAGATCATCTCCTACCGTCATGATTTGATTTCCTAGCTGCTCTTGTAATAATTTCCATCCAGCAAAATCATCTTCAGCCATCCCATCCTCGATAGAGATAATAGGATATTTTTGACATCGATCTTGATACAAAGTAATCAATTCATTCGCTGAAAAGGTTTTATTTTCTCCTGCTAGATGATAATTTCCATCCTGATAAAATTCACTCGATGCAACATCCAAAGCCAAAGAAATCTGACCAGTATAGCCAGCTTTTTCAATTGCTGCTACAATTACTTGTAGTGCCTCTTCATTGGATCCTAGATTGGGAGCAAATCCTCCCTCATCTCCTACAGAAGTAGCCAATCCTTTTGCTTTCAAAATTGCTTTGAGATGATGAAATACTTCAGTACCCCATCTCAATCCTTCACGAAAATTTGGAGCTCCAACTGGGACGATCATAAACTCTTGGATATCTACATTATTGTCAGCATGAGATCCACCATTGAGGATATTCATCATCGGATAAGGAAGCACATTCCCTGTTTCATTTCCCAAATATTCATAAATCCATTTTCCTTCACTTTTTGCACAAGCTCCTACAAAAGCCATACTCACTCCCAAAATTGCGTTTGCTCAGAGCTTTGATTTGTTGGGAGTGCCATCAAGATCCAGTAAGGTCTGATCCAAATCTCTAAAAGTTTCAAAAGTCTGATTTTCGACTGCCTGAGCAATGATGGTATTTACATTTTTTACTGCATTGAGAGTTCCCTTTCCTAGGTACCTTTGAGTATCTCCATCTCTCATTTCCAATGCCTCATGTACTCCAGTAGAAGCTCCAGAAGGCACCAAAGCTCTATGCATTACCCCATTGGATAAAGTTAATTCAACTTCTACTGTTGGATTGCCTCTAGAATCCAAAACCTCTCTCCCTCGCAGTTTGCTAATAGTGTAACTCATTTAAAAAATGATATAATAAAATAAAAGATAATTGAAGCATATTTCTTTGCCTTTCAAATACAAGATAAAAAAATCCCAAAGTCAGACTTCAGGATTCTTTTTGAATATTTTGAATAATAAAGATGTTATGCTAAAGTTCTATTTTGCTTCCTTATCTCTAGGTCTCTTTGCACTAAAGTAGTAGATAATCGCAACGATTTCTGGGATAATTGGCACTAAACGAAGTACTGCAAGTAACCAAATCCAGAGTCCTCTTTTCTTTTTTTGATGTGCAACAGCATCGATCAACATTACTAGCCAAAAAATCCCAAGAAGTGCAAAAGGCAAGATAATCAAAGCAGCTCCAAAAAAAGTAGCAATCATTACTCCAATATTTGGCAATAATGAATCTACTCCCATTGAATCCAAGCCTAAAGCTCCTAGTTCTTCATTTATTCTCATAAGTTCAGAAATATCTAGATCATCATATGCTTCCCACATATCATCATAATCTTCATCATAGTCCAAAGAAATTGGCATAACCTCATTATCTCCTAGTGCATCGTAATCTCAATAAGTTGTTTGATCTAATTCATTGTCTGCAACAACATAAACATCTAGATCATCATAAGATTCATCATACATTTCATCGAAAGCTTCTTCGAGTATTATTCTTGGTTCTGGAAGCTCAGCAATTCCTGCATCTTGAGCAAAACCAAATCCTCAAATAAGAGAAGAGAGCATCATAGCCAAAACTAAAAAGTTCAGTTTTTTCATTGTAAAAATCTTGAAAAGAAATAAAAGACCGCCATCTCCTCAAAGAGCATCTGATCCAAGATCAATAGCAATGTAAAGAGATATTGTAACAACTGAGATACTAAGAATACCATTGTTTTTGTCAAGGTGAGTTAATTGACTTGATAATACTGAGAAAAATCCTATATCTATTTTGATCTATTTCTATAAAAATTTTATCCTTAAAACTAAAATCGTTGATGAATCATCACTATTTTATGGGGAAAGCTATTGAACTCTCCCTAGAAAATATCAAAAACTGATTAGGGGGGCCTTTTGGAGCTATTATTGTAAAAGATGGAAAGATTGTTGGATCTGGAGCAAATCATGTTACTTCAGACAAAGATCCCACAGCTCATGCAGAAATGGTAGCGATTAGAGATGCTTGCAAAAATCTAGATAGCTTTCAGCTCAATAATTGTACGATCTATACCAGCTGCGAACCTTGTCCAATGTGCTTGGGAGCAATCTATCGATCTAGAATAGAACAAATCTATTATGCAAATGACAAAAAAGATGCAGCAAAAATCTGATTTGATGACCACTTTATTTACCAAGAACTAGAAAAGAAACTCGAGGAAAGGAAAATCCCGATCCAACAACTCTCTAGAGAAAATGCGATCAAAGTCTTTGAAGAACGAGAAAAAAAATCTGATAAAATTGAATACTAAGTTTTTAAACCCTTTATCATACCCAATAATGAAAGTTTGTAGCTTTTGTAGAAAAGAATTTAGCGATGGTAGTGGCAATGTCTGCGATCAATGTAGAGCCCTCATTATGAGTCAAAACAAAAAAGAATCTCATCAAGAAAAAGAACTCAGAGAAGGTCAAGAAAACATTTTGAGAGTAGTAAAGTTTGGAATCATTTATACCTTGATGATTAGTCTTTTTACCTACTTTGAACTTTATGATTATTCTTATACTGGGTATTTGGAAGCAATCGTAATCCTCTTTTTGACTCGATGAATTTATCACAAAAGTAAATTATCTGCTATTGTCTTGTTTCTATTTTTTCTTGGTAGTAAAATTTTTTCCTTAGCCTACGGAAATCGACCATGACTAGTTATGTTTTTGGTTTATATTTTGTTTTTTATTTTATTTGGAGAGGGAATCTATACCACTCATTTATACAGCAAAAAAGAAAAAAAGAGTTTCAGTAAACTACAAAAACTTAGAGATAAATTTCAATAAAGTAGTACGATTTTCTTTAAAGCAACAATCTGAAAATATCGGATAAACAATAATTAAATCAGAATCCTCCCCTGTTGAGTTTTTTCTATTTTTCATA
>CAYIZS010000078.1:0-3466 GCA_964367985.1 uncultured Candidatus Peribacteria bacterium | reverse complement strand
TTCCAAGTGTAATTGCTTGCACAGGTATACTGACAAGCTCCAGGATTGCTATTGTTAGTATAGCTCCATCCATTAATTACCGGAGTCCATGGACCTCCTGCAATACTATTTTGCTGATATTTGTTGGCACCAAGTTTGTATGCTACACCGCTCTTTTTACCTACATCAGGACAATCTTCATCTCTAGATGCATTTAGTGCTACACAGTTTGCCGGAGCTTGAGTATCATAGACAGTAGCGGTATATCCTGTATTACATACTGTACAGTACACATCCTCTTCACATTTCCATTGTGTTCCATTTGCAAATGGTGAGCTAAGAGTTCAAACCTTTGGAGAAGTCGGATCTCCAACTTTGGTACAACGATTGAGTGGTGTAGTCCTGCTACACAATCGCTTATTATTATTTTGCTTATGTGCCACACAATTTACCTCTGGAGTGCCCACATCTCCCTGACAAGACCAAGTCCATTTGTTTATATAAACTGAAGCTGATGGATTTTCAGTAAACCCAACTACACTTCCCTGTGCACAGAGACTTGGAGAGGATGAAAGTGAAGTCTGAGTAGTTCCATTGATAGATGGATTACATGCTCCTCACTCTAGTGCCAATCTAGGAGCTGCACAAGAACGAGTCACATTATCACTAGATCTACAGGTCCAGCTCCACTGAGTACTAGACTCTGATACCACAGGAGTAGTTGTAGCATTTGCATCACAAAGTCCTACTGTAGGTTTATATTTTGATGCTACTCCATCCGCACTACCACACTGAGAGATGATTTTTGCTCTATACTGACACTCTCCAGGAGTACCACTCACTTGAGTCCAGCTTTTGCTAGGAGTATAATTGTAACCATTCCAAATCTGGGTATAGCTACTTGTTCACAATACATTATTTGCAGAAGAAGGCATACTACCACCACAAGCTACGGTGATCGTTTTTGCCATACATTCTGAGTTATTGTTTCTATTGATTTCAAAACCAGCATTACATTCCCACTTACAGCTTGTATTACTCACTCCTCCAGCATTATAGGATCGATTGAGTGCAGATGGCCAGGATCCATTTGTCCAGCTACCTTGTCGGATAATTTCCATCCTTCCATCTAGATTAGAAGGAGGGATTGCATAAGCATTTAGAGGAATATTACCTCCACAAGTTACTCTTTTAGTATTTAGAGTACATACTCCTAGCTCTAAATGCTGACCACTAGGACAGACACAGCTTGTAGCATTCTTTTCTAGCCCCAGTTCTGCTTTACATTCCCAACTACAAGTATTGATCGCATCTCCATTACTGGTATAACGAGAAGGATCTAAAGAAGAATTTACCCCATTGACACTATAGTTGATTATTGTTTGTCTATTATTACAATTTTCACAGCTAGGAGTTTGGTCTCCAGGAGAATAAGTACCTACTGCACATCGTGTACAAGTATTTCCCCCAGTAGTACCATTGAATGCATAAGAAAATCTAGGCTTACAGTTATAATCACACTGATTGATTCCTACTCCATTACTTACCCAGTCTTTAAAACCTTCTGTAGCGATTCAGATCGTCTGTGGTTTAGTACAGTCACTACAGCTTGTCAACTGATGTCCATTTGGTGCAGTGTATTTACCTGCTACACAATCTGTACAAGTCCTAGCTTCTCCATCATAAGCAAAACTCGCTTTACAACCGAATTGACAGTTATCATCTCCCGTACCTGGAGACTTCCAGTCATACATATTTAAGATTGGGGTACAAGCAGGACAATTTCCTGTATAAAGCCCATCTAAATCATTACCTCCTGGATGATATCCAATTCCACAACCATAAGCACAGATATCTTGTTGTATTAAATTAAAAGTCCAAGGGATTTTTACCCAATCTCCCAATTCTGCATCTCGTCTCGGAACATAGTTATCAGAGCTAAATTTACTCACATCACTCCCATTACTAGCCAGAGTTCATACCACACTGCCTCCATGACTAGCATCCCCAATATTTTTTGGCAAAGGCCCAACACAGGCATCTTGATTAGATCCAAAACACAGCCAATGGGTGCTTGCATCCTCAGATAAAGGCACCCAGAGATTCCCATCATATCCACAAAAAGCAGAAAGAGAACCACTCTCGACATAGATCAAAGTTCCTTCTGCTACATTTCCAGTATTGGATAAATTATCAGGATATTGGATCGTCTTTACTGCTCCAGCCAGATCCACAGAAGCATTTCCAGTTGTTTTATTGAGGATCAGACCATTTTTTGTATTTACATAGAAAGCATTTGATACTTTAGGACTAAAAGTAGTATCTGCTTGTGACCAGACAAAAACATCTTTTACCATACCCTCAACAGCTACATTTTGTCATAAAATGACTGTATCTTGAGAACGAACCTGATTTTCAGACCCAAAAATTACGATATTATCTGCACTACTTCAAGCTGCAGGGATAATAGTATTATTTTCTCCTCCTACGATAGTAATATTTTCCCCTCCTCTAGCATTGATTGTGTTTCCTTCTCCTCCCAAGATCGTTACCAGTTCTCCAATAGCTCAGTCACTAGAAATTTCATTTCCTTGTCCTCAGAGCAAAGTCGGATTATTGATATTACTCACGGTATTTTGGTTTCCTCCTACTAGAGTAGCATTATCCACATTATTGAGACTACTTCCCTCTCCTCCCAAGATAGCACTCCCCTGAGATCCAATATTTGAGCCAATACTGATCTCATCTGCATTGATCGTTCCTCAGATTTTGAGATAATGTCCTGCTTCATCATAATTTAGAAAAAGCTCATTACCCGAAGGAGTGGTCAAAACCAAAGAAGTCAGATACTGAACCTTGTTTTCAATCCCTCCTACTTGGAGATTTTGATTATTTTGAGATTGAATAGGGCTCAGCACTCCCATAAAGTAAACCAAGAGAAACATCCCCATAGCAGGGATGAGAATCCAGAAAAGTTTGGATACATCTCTAAAGAAGATTCAGCTTTTTTTTGCCTTTTGCATGAGGATAATCAGGAGGGATAAAAGATTTTTATATTTTTTTTCTAATAGATATTTCTCATCTGTATAATCATCTCTACTAGTATAGCAATATCATTTTATTTGTCAATTTTTTTGAGAGATTTTCCTTCTTTACATCTAATCAATAAGCAGTAAAATATTATAAAGAGATCCTATTCAGTAGTAGATACCGTATTCAAAACCGGCTTTATTCCAGTCCTAAAAGGAAAATCCTCTGGCACATAGTAACCTTTGATCTTTGAAAGACATTTGAGCACATTGGTCTGCCAATTGATCGGACTAGAGGCATAAATACTTCCATCAACATTTCCATACCTTGAGAGTTGATTGATTGTATGATAATGCCCTAGATACTGATTATTGAGAGTCAGAGGAATCATCCTCGCTCCATAATAAGGATTATTGTAAGCAATTCTATCTCCTCTATCATTATTTCCAACATTTCA
>CAYIZS010000077.1:0-3615 GCA_964367985.1 uncultured Candidatus Peribacteria bacterium | reverse complement strand
CTGCATCACATACTCCAGATCGATCGTCTCTGGATCCCACTGATCAAAAAAATGATCCAAATAATATTGCACCAATTCATCTGATTCGATCTTTTGGTAAGCAGTGATTTTGGAAAGGAAAATTTCTTGGTCCTGAGCCCATTCGCTTTGTTTGTCTTGAAATTCTCTGAGAAAGTCTGGATCCAAAAATCCTGAATTATTCGACATCAGTGAGCCTGATTCTACAACTGCGGATTCCATTGGTAGTTTCTGAGTCAGACTTTTTTCTAATGATAAAAAAAAACAATGCTGATAGTAATAAGCAAGTACTACTTTTCTGGCATTGATTCTTTTTTTGATATCCATGATACAATGAGGGATAAAGAACAACTTTACTAGTGCAAACTAGCAGCGATCAGCTAAAAGACAAACAAATCCAAACAACAGAGAAAACCTAGTCAATCAGACTAAGCATCTACAACGGTTTCTTTGGATTTTGATTTGATCGTGATAATCTGACTTCCTTTGTAATAACCACAACTTGGACAAACTCTATGATTGAGCTTATTGGCTCCACATTGAGCACATTTGGTGGTCTGATATTTTTGAGAAAGTTTTTTGAGTTGAACTCTTTTTCGCATAGAGTGTCTACTGGCACCCTTGGATTTACTAATCTTTTTCTTTGGACCGATTGTCATGAGTAATAAAACTATTAAACAATAAAATTATTCTGATTTTTTTGTTGCAGGTTTAGCTGCCTTTGGAGCGGCTGGTTTTTTTGCAGGTGCTTTAGTTTCAGCAGATTTTTTTGCAGGAGCTTTTTTAGTCACTTCTTTTGTATCTGGTTTTTCTGCAACTGCTTTTTTTGCAGGAGCTTTGGTTTCAGCAATTTTTTTTGCTGGAGTTTTTTTCACCACTGCTTTTGTAGCTGGCTTTGCAGCAACTACTTTTTTTGCAGGAGCAGATTTTTGGTCCTCCCCTACTGGGAATACTTCTACCACAGTTTTGAGGTAAGTCCTCCCGTCAAATCTTTTAAAGTTCTTTTTTTTGAAAGCCACGAGTCCATCAATCGCTGCATGGATTGTAAAATCTTTGGTTTCATAGGTATTGAGACCTGGTTCATATTTAGTTCCTTTTTGTCTGAGGATGATATTTCCAGCTACTACTGATTGTCCTCCAAAAATTTTGACTCCACGATATTTTGGATTGGAATCTCTCAGGTTTTTTGCCGATCCAGCGGCCTTTTTGTGTGCCATAAGAATATAAATAAATATAAAGCAATTAAATTTTACTATAAGGATTGCCTCGCAGGATTCAAGAGGAAATGGAAAAAATTGTTGCTAGATAGGTTTATCAATATTTTTACAAAAAAAGCAGAAAGGGGCTAGGATAGCAGAGATAAAAAAACAGTAGATAAAGTAGTTCTGTTCTACTGTTTAGTGCCATTTTAGCCACACCTTTTTTACAATTATGCCACATTATCATATGAAGTGCACCACTAAAAGTTAAAATAAATCATAGTAGCTGAATTTATGATTACCTCTCTTCAGAAAAAAGAGCCATTCGGCTCTTTTTTTTATTTTTTGTTGTAAAGTAAGACAGATATTGTTGTTCCTCTGGTTCAATAGAAACCTTTAACCACCTGCATCAATATTTACTTGAAGTCCATAAGGAGCATTGTATCAAGGGTTTGGATTTGGACTTGGTCCTCCAATTTCTAGCGTGATTACATTATCACCATCTGGAATAAGTCCTCTATTTGTTGCCTCAGCATTCAGAGTAAAATAATCTACTCAGCAGAGTCTCTTACCACCTTTTGTAGAAGTTTTTGAAGTATGAGAACAATAGATCGTTTGATAAGAATTAGGATAACCTGTACTTCTCATTCATAATCCATCTGAAGTATTAAACCAATCCTTTATCATTCCTCCACCATAAGAAACAGAATCAATGGTTGGGAGTTGGAAGATAATATTCTTATTAGTATATGGCTCTCGTGGATAAAAATCTATCGTTGAATCAGCTGCTGAGTTATAATAATATATTCCTCCTCCAGCATGAAATTCTACTGGCTGACCTTCCCAATTACCAATTTTCCCTGAAAGAAGAGGTCATGCTTGCCCTCTATGGAGGGAGAGCATAAATGTAATTCAAAAAAAAATCCTTCAACTAAAAAAGCCCGCGTTTGCGGGCTTTTTTCATAGTTTTTATTGTATTATTTTCAGCATACCAGTATACAACAACCTTAATATATAATAATCATTGACTTCGCTAAGTCTCCTAAAAATTACCAATATCCGTATGCATTTACAGGGATAGAACTCTTATCACAAGATCTATAAAATATTCAAGTTCGTTCACGAGATCAACATACAAGATTTTCTACACATCAATGGTTTTCATTTTCATATTTATTAACTGAGGAAGAGCAAGTATCTCCACCTCATCCATAGCCTTGGAGTTGACAATAATCCGTTGTTCCTCCATCTTCACCTTCACATTCCCAAATATAACTAGAATAAAGAGTATCTCTATTCATTACCGTTCCTTTATCACACTCATAAGCTACTGTTGTAGAACATTTTCCATTTACCAAATTTCTCGGCTCCTGGCATCGTTGCTCAGATCAACTAGCTCCCCTGCAACTCCATTGATAATCATCATATGTTGAAATATCTGCTCCTAATGTTCCAAGTGCACAGCTTAATGGAGTAGTTCCACATTTTGCGTCATGGCACATTCCACGATTCAATTCAGATCCAGCAGGACAAGTAACACTACAAAGATCACTATCCTGACCACCACTTAATCTACATTTCCAAGTAGCTGTTTTTGCCCAAATATACCAAGAAGAACTCCAATTTTTCAAAGGAACTCCCTTCTTACAAAAAGCAGAATCTGACAAAGTATCTAAATTGGTTACTCATACTTGTATATTAATGGTATTACATATTCCCACCTCCTCTGCTACACAGCTGCTTCCATTCCAGCTATATCCTGTCCTACATGCTCTACATGTTGATGAGGTTGCTCCTCCATTCGTACTAGCACAAGTCCATGTATAATTTGCTGTTGTTGTTGTAACAGATGATCTTGTTCCTGGATTACAGGCAGATGGATTTGTTGTTGGAGCCGTGCTCACTGTTGTTTTATCTGCTGTTCCACATACTCCATTTACTACTGCCACACAACTACTTCCATTCCAAGTATAGTTCGTATTACACTTAAATTGACAGGCACCTGGGGTGCTATTTGAAGTATATGTTCGGCTACTGGTCGGTGTCCAAGCAGTACCATTTCGCGTTTGTGTATATGTAGAAGCTCCCTTTGTGGTATTCGCTGGAGCCGTTCCTCCACAAGTTGCTGATTGTGTATTAATAACACAACTGCTACCATTCCAAGTATAGTTCGTATTACACTTAAATTGACAGGCACCTGGGGTGGTATTTGAAGTATATGTTCGGCTACTGGTCGGTGTCCATGCAGTACCATTTCGGGTTTGTGTATACGTAGAAGCTCACTTTGTGGTATTCGCTGGAGCTGTCCCTCCACAAGTTGCTGATTGTGTATTAGTAACACAGCTACTTCCATTCCAGGTATATCCTGTCCTACATGCTGTACATGTTGATGAGGTTG
>CAYIZS010000076.1:0-3639 GCA_964367985.1 uncultured Candidatus Peribacteria bacterium | reverse complement strand
CTATTCTGAGAAGTCTTTGTGAGCTTGTTGGACGAGTAGGAGAAACTGTTTTTCATCCAAATATTGGCGATCTTCCCCAGACCTTTCTTCATGTCCAATGGGAAGATCTGGGATGAGATGAAAATGTAGATGATCTACACTTTTCCCGATACTTCCTCAGATAAATCCATCTCTCAGGAGGAGATTGACATCAGTGTGCTGGGTATGGAGTTTGTGGTTCCATTTACTCACTAAAGACATGAGATCTTGAACCTCTTCGGGGGACAAATCATTGAACAAAACAACATGTCTGAGTGGGATGATAAGGAGATGATTTTCTGTATAAGGTGCACGAGCCATACTCACAAAAAAATATTCTGATTTTTCTAAAACAAATTCCAAAGGCATTTCACAGAAAGGGCAGAGATGGTATTTGAGATTTTGGGTTACAATATCTTGGTATTTCATCATGTAATTAACAATAAATAGTGAGAGATTTTACAAACTGATTTCTTTTTCAGTTCCTGTTTGCATATTTTTGAGTTTATAGATTCCTTGTTCTTTTTCTCCTTGTCCGAGGATGATGACCTGAGGGATTCCTTTTTTATCTGCATAGGCAAACTGTTTGCCGAGTTTCTCTGGATGAGGATAGATTTCGATATTTTTTCCTTGGGTCAAAAAAGTTCCTGCAAGTTGCAAAATACTTTCCCAGCTTTCCTCAAAATGGAGGAAAAGATAATCTGCAATAGTCTGCTTTGCTACCTGTTGCTCTTGTAAAATTTTGCTGAGGATCCTGCTGATCCCGATACTTCCTCCTACTCCGGAGTAATCAGCCCTTTTAGGGTCTAAATAAGCCGTCAGTTTTTGATAACTTCCTCCTCAGCAGATGGACCCTAGTGTAGCATCTTGTGCAAAATTTGCCTCAAAAATGGTGCCGGTATAATAATCCAATCCTCTCACAATCTGAAGATCTACTAGCCATTGAATCTCTAGTCCTAGCTGTTGTTGGAGCTGTTGGAGAAGCTGGACTACTTGCAAAAGTTCTCCGACTCCCTTGGTAAAATCCTCACTCTGAGCAAACTGTCCGATCATCTCAATTTCTTTGAAATTGTTGCTCTGAAAGCTCACAAAATCCAGAATTTTTTGAACCGTTTCTGGAGTCAATTGCAAATCTTCTCTTAGACTGGCAGTAAACTTTTCTGCTCCGATTTTTTTAAATTTATCGATGAGGGAGATGACTTTAGCGATGGTTGTTTCTTCTCCAATAAGTTCTGCTAAGAGGGCATTGATCAGTTTTTTATTGCTGATGTGAAAGACGGCTGTATCAGAAATTTTCCCTTGTCTGAAAATAGCCTGGAGCGTCTGTGCGAGGACCGCGATGATCTCTGCATCATAGTAGAGCAATTCTTTTTCTCCTCTCCAGATTACATCAATATCACATTGGAAAAATTCTCTAAATCTCCCTTTCTGAGCTCTCTCTCCTCTCCATACGGGCTGAATCTGATATCTTTTGAAGGGAAAGGTGAGCTGGGATTCTCGATCCAGGGTATATCTCGCAAAAGGCACGGTGAGATCAAAATGGAGCCCATAATCTTTGAGATCTTCTGCTCCCTGGGCCATGCCATAAAGTCCAAAAATCTGTTTGCCAGTTTCCGCGCCATTTTTTGCCAAAAGGGTATCATTTCTCTCTACGGCTGGAGTATGGATATGACTATATCAAAACTGCTGGTATTGTTTCTCGATTGTAGCGATGATCTGATCAAAAATGAGTTGCTGTCCTGGACTATATTCTGGAAATCCACTTGGGCGGAGTTCTGCCATCTAAAAAATAAGAAAGATAAATCTTTTTTGAAGAGTAAGGAAATAGGGAATGAATGCAAGTTTTATAAAAAAAAATCTGATGCTATATTTGAAAGAGTTCTTTATTGATCAAAATAACTGAATCGTTTTTTTATAAAAAAAGAAAAGAGGAGTACCAGCTTCATACAGCTACCTCCTCTTCATACACTTAAATCTAGTCCTTGAACCTATTCATTCTCTGAATCGTTCAGTGTAATAAGACTATAAGAATCTTTATAAAGAAGTCAAGAAAATGTATACTGATCTTTTTTTTATTGTATTGGAAAGTTTAGGGTTTGAGAGAAAAAAAGATAAAGTCTGATTTTTTTGCAAAAAAAACACTCTTGAAAACAAGAGGGTCTCTTTGGATTAAAAGGAAATTCTTTTTAAATAATGATTGTTCTCGAGTGAAAATTTTAAAGGGAGAGTGCTTCCCAACATCCTCCCTTCCTTAAAAATCAAAAATTCGAGAAAAGAATAAATCTCTCTTTTAGAGTAGAGACTCTCCCTCTAAAGTCAAGTAAAATGTTAGTTTTTTTTAAAATTCAGCTTTAAAGATTTTAATAATCTTGCAATTGCTAGCCGATTTGACTATACTGAAGGTATGGGGGGTGACTTTGGATTTGATGAGAGGAATCCATACCCATCGCGAGCCATTGCTCTATGATTGTGAGAGCATAACCTCAATCACAGCAAAAATGCTAACAAATCAAAATCTCTTCTAAAGAGAGCTGAACTTGTGAGAGCTCCTTTCGCTTACGCGTAGTAGTACTCCAAGCCAGTCAAAACCAACCTTGCTCACTGACTCCTGCTAGGCGCAAGGCGAAAACAGCAGGAAACCCAAAACTTGTTTATCCAAAATCCTAGATCAGAGTTTGTCGCTTTTCTCCTAGCTCCTGGATCTACAAGTCTAAAACATCAGGTCAAAAACAGACTATAATGGTAGAACGAGATGTGTGTGCCTTTTAGACCGGAGTTCGATTCTCCGCACCTCCAGATACAGAGAATTGTTCAGAAAATAGAGACTCAATTGAGGGGTTTGCCTGCACGGTAAGCCCCTTTTCTCTATCTACTAAAATGTTCAATCGAAGAATTTCAGAGAGATTTTTCCTTTGAACAAATGAAGCATTTCTATAGTACTCACCTATATTCTGTAAAATGGATACAAAAACCTCGAACTCTCTTAATATATTTCTTTCATCGAACTTTATTTTCTTAAACTCTTTTTCTAGTTTATTGATCTGTTTATCGAAAGATTTAAGCTGTTCCTGGTATTCATCTTTATGTTGCATGGAGCGTCTGAAGTGAATATTGTCACGAGCATATTGTTCCTTCTGTTCTGCTAGTTGGTTAATTTCCTCGGTTATCTTGATTCTCTGCTCTCTTGCAATCTTATTCTCCATAATAAACTCCTGTTCCTTATATGCAAGATATTTTGCTAATTCTTTCTCATCTATATTGATTTGGTCTAATTTCTTGATGATTGCTTCTTCTATTTTATCAAAGGTGAGTTCTAGTTTATAACTCTTGGATTCTTTATTAGAAACCCTGTATCTAATGTGCCTAGATGACACCACATCATCATAATCTGCACGAGGGTTAGTTTCCCTTAGCTCTTCTAATTTCTGATTGAATTCCTTCATTTTGGCCACATAACGAACCAAAGGATAGCCCTCAGAATCTATCAGCATTCCTGGTGGTAGTGGAATGATTGAGTGATATTTATCTGGAACCGATACCTTCTTCAGTTGCCTCTTTGTACGCTTTGTGTACTCTTCTTTCAAGAGTTCGTACTCGGCTTCTGTAATTAGTGGTTTATAC
>CAYIZS010000075.1:0-3700 GCA_964367985.1 uncultured Candidatus Peribacteria bacterium | reverse complement strand
CACTTAGTATAACTCTTTGTTATCTCTTTTTTTAGCCATTTGTCCTTCCACAAGATGATCTTGGAAAAAATCAAAACAACAAAAAAAAGAATCTTACTCCTTTGGGTCTGACTTTTTTCGTTACTATTTTTTATGCCTTTTGCTGGAGCTCAGGTTTCAGAAGTTCCTATGGAATATTTTGCCAATTATAGAATTCAGAAAGATTGGGAAAGATTGAGTAAGCTTTTTGTAGATATTGATGCAAATAGGAAGATTGGAGTATTAAATAATTCTGCAACATTTGCTGAACTCAATGGAATTATGAAAAGAGTTTTCCCTTATTTTCCTCAGGATTATTCTTCTCAAGTGCTATATCAGCAGTGTTATACTACTTTGGAGAGTCTCCAAAAATCTGTAGAGAGAGATAATTTTTCTATGTTTTATGAAAACTGTTACAAACCAGTACAAGCTCTGACTACCACGATCAATAGTAAATATACCATCAAAGCTCAAGGAGCTGCATCTCCTGCATCTGGACCTGCACCATTGACGGTTACTTTTGATGCGAGATCTAGTCATGATCCTTCTTTGGAAACCATCCCCCAGAGAAATTATTTCCGATATTATAGAGATATTGATGGAGTAGATAAGCCTATCGGAGTAGGTTCTGTGATCAAGCATACTTTTAAAGAAGCTGGGACCTATATGGTGCATTTGGTTGTAAGAAGTTCTCAGACGGGGATTTTGGATGGAGAAAAAACGATTTCTGTGAATGTGAGTCCAAAATCTGCTGTGATAGCAATTTATGCTAATGCAAAAAAATTGGATAAAAATAAAGCTATAAAATTCTGAATCCAAGAAGCTAGACAAGGAATCGTTTTTGATGGAAGTGCTACAATGCCAATGGGAGGAAGAGAAATCTTATCTCATAAATGGGATATCACTGGAAGTGATGGCTTTAGATTTTCTAGAAATGGAGATGGTATCCCTGATTATTTTAATTTACCTCTTCCAGGACAAGGACAATATAAAGTCACCTTAACGGTATCAGACAATGAAAAAAATCAGATTTCTGAAAGTTTCAATATTATGATTTCGGATCCTGTTGCAATCCTCAGACAGAGTCCAGATGTTGGAACCACTTCCACGACTTTTAGTTTTTCTTCGGATGCTTCCTATTCACTGACTTCTCGTTTGAGATTGATCACTTGGGAAATTTTTAATTCAGAGGGAGAAAAAATTGATACCTTTCAGACCAAATCAATTCAGAAAAAATTTACTAAACCGGGAAATTATGTCATTAAACTTACAGTTGAAGATGAAATCGGGCAAAATAATTCAGACTCAGTCATGATTATGGTAGAGTCAACTCCTCCCGTGCCTCAGTTTACTATTACTTCTACGAATAAATGGTTATATCCTTCAGAGTTTTATTTGGATGCTAGTGCTTCTTTTGATGTAGATGTGGCAAGTGCTGGAGATGAGATGACTTTCAATTGGAGCTTTTCTAATCCTAATATGGTGAAAATTACTGAGAGAGATGCTCATAATCAAAAACTTAAAGTACTTTTTAATGAAATGGGAAAACATACGGTGACTTTACAGGTTACAGATAAATATGGCAAAACCCAATCTATAGACAAAATAATTGAAGTAAAGTCAACAATTAGACCAGAACTTACTATCAATCCCAAAGCTTCAGTTTGGAAAAATTATGTTGATTTTGTTATTAGTTCCAATCAGGAATTGGTCAGCTATGAATGGAATTTTTGAGATGGAAATCAAAGAGTTAATCAGAGAAATAGTATGAAATATCAATATGATAGAGTAGGAACCTACCAGGTAGCAGTTAAGGTTTCTGATAGTGAAGGAAATAGTAATCAAATTGTAGAAAGTGTTTTTATCGGAGAAAAAGATAGTCCTATCCCTGTATATTTTATTAGAAGTTCACAAGGATTGACACTGACTCAGGATGAGACTTGTCCTATTGATGCTTCAGAGGGTGCAGAAAGAATTTTGGCTTATAGAGTAAAAAGACAGGATTCTTTTACGATTGATACTTCAGATTCGGTAAATTTACAAGGAAATAAAAACAGTCTTAACTTTTCTTTTCAAGCAAAGGATAAAGATATCATCAAAACTCAAAAATTAGCTTATACCTTTGATACCGTAGGATGCCAATATATTGATTACACTTTGGAGGATACTTCTGTTGGGGTGAATGCAAAAGAGAGAATCTGGTTTAAAGTTGTAAACTCTTTACCTACTCTGGATAATGTTGTACTGAGTTTTCCTCAATATGGAAATGAAATGGGAATCGGTTTTAATCAAAATACGGTGAGAAATATCTTTGATGAAGGAATAGATCCGATTATTGTTAGAGTGGCTGCACAAAATCCCAAAGATAAAGATGGGGTTATTTCTTATTATAAATGGTATTACTATCCTAAAGATAATCCTAATAAGATCCTGGGAACCAAAATTACTCCAAGTGATATCCCTTATACTTACTTTTCAATTCCTAGACAACCAGGAGAGTTTATGTTTGGGGTAACCATGTATGATAATGATGATGGGAAACAGTCTAGTGAAGAGATTATTGGAAATGGACCGGTAGTATTTTTCCCTCCTGATACAAAACAGCCAGATATTCCTTTGGTAACTTTAAAGTCTGATAAAGTAAATGTAGAAGTAGGGGAAGAAATTACTTTTGATGTGATTGCAAAAATTCTCTCAGAAAGAGCAGATTTTGTCAAAGAAAGAACCATTCAGATTGATTTTGATGGAGATGGGGAGATTGATTTGACCACCAAAGATGATCGTATCAAATATACTTACAGCAAACCAAGTCCTGAAAAAGAACCTTATAAACCAGTAGCTTATGTTAGCTATAGAGGATACAAGGGACAAGGAGAAGGAAATACTATTCAAGTAAAAAATGCCATTAAACCAGCGCTGATTTATACTAATTTTGGGAAAACGGTAATTATCAAGGATATTAGTATGGGAGATATTATCGAAAGAGAGGTTTGTTTTGATATCAATGAATGTGAAAAGGGAAATAAAAATTATCTCAATAAAAGTTTGGATAAACTTTTGATTATCAACTATCCTGATTATGGTGAATATCACTTAACAATAAAAATAAAAGATAGTGGTGCCAATGAGGTGAGTGCAAAACAGACAATTGTGGTTGCAAAAGAGCATGCTGCTATTTCTGTGACTACGGGGGTATCATTATTGACAGTACCAGAGGCTCAAATCAATCAGTATGGAGTTCCTGAAATTTTTGTAGGAAAAGCGCTCAATAATGAGGTAATATTTTATATTGATAGTAGATCAGTAGAGGGCTATTGTTTTGCAGATGCTGATATTGATGTAGATAGTGATGGTGATGGCTATCCTGATAATGATAAAGATATCAACTGCAATAAAGCTTATTTACAGCCCTATATTCCTACTGTAGAATCGGCTAAAGGTAGAATTTATTTCCTTCCTAAAAATGCAGATGGAACTACGGCCAAAAAGCCTTTGACTCAGGATTTTATTGTAACTTTTGCAGATTTTGATAATGGATTGGATGAAAATACGAACAAAGTGTATGAAAAAATTAATCAGCTTTTAGCTACCTTGGATGATCAAAAATGGATTGCAAATGCAAATCTTAGAATTCTTTTGACTACTTTGAGAAATCAACTAGGAGATCAAAATAGTACTAGAG
>CAYIZS010000074.1:0-3766 GCA_964367985.1 uncultured Candidatus Peribacteria bacterium | reverse complement strand
TCAGTGGGACGGTCCAATATCCTGCCAATGTAATGTTTGTCGCTTCTATGAATCCCTGTAAATGTGGATACTTCAAAGATCCTGAAAAACTTTGTACCTGCTCCATCAATGAGATCAAAAGATATCAAAGCAAAATTTCCGGTCCTCTTTTGGATAGGATTGATATGATTTTGGAGATTCCTAGGGAAAATATCTCTACCCTTTTAGATAAACAAAATAACCTCTCCTCTGCTGCACTCAGAGAACAAGTCACTCAAGCCTGGCATATCCAGCAAGAAAGATTTAAAGGAGCTGATATCCAAGCTAATGCTTATATGAGAGCCCAAGATATTGATCATTATATCCACCTCGATCCTGCTAGTAAAGAGCTGATTACTACTGCCTCTCAGAGACTCAATCTCTCAGGGAGACTCGTCCACAGACTAATCAAACTCGCTAGGACCATTGCAGATATGCAAGGGAAAACTGATATAGAAACTTCTCATCTCATGGAAGCTCTCAACTATAGAAGTAAGACGATGTTTGTAGAGTCTGAGGGATAATCCCGTTTTAGAATCAAGAATTTAACATAAAAAAAAGGAACTTCGTATCCAAGTAAGTCCCTTTTAAAAGTAATTATTTTTGAAAAGATATTTTTTATAAACTTCTCTCATCTCTCTCTTTGACAATCTTTTCTAGGAAATCTGAGAAAGGAAATTCTGTCTGAGATTTATCCTTATGCACACGGACATTGACTGATTGATGATCTAGCTCCTGCTGACCAACTACAATCACATAAGGTACTTTTTCTAGTTCTGCATTTCTAATTTTTTTTGCAAAACTATCTGAACCAGTATCGATTTCGACTCTGATTTTTTGCTTTTGAAACTGCTTTTTGAGCAAGTTAGCATAGTCCAAGAAGGTGTCCGCTACTGGGATGATCTTTGCCTGAACTGGGGCCATCCATACTGGGAATGCTCCAGCAAAATGCTCGATCATAATTCCCATAAATCTCTCTAGAGATCCAGCAATTGCTCTATGGATCACAACTGGCCTTTCTTTCTCTCCAGCTTCATTTACAAATTCTAGTTTAAATCTCTCAGGAAGATTGAAATCACACTGAATAGTTGCCAACTGCCACTCTCTCCCAAGACAATCTTTGAACATAAAATCTAGCTTTGGTCCATAAAATGCTGCCTCTCCTTCGATCCTTTTATAGGGGAGATCATTGAGTTTAGCTGCCTCTTCCAGAGAATTTTCGGCGATTTCTCGTGCAGCATCCTCTCCCAGATATTTAGACTTATCCTCTCCTCTCACCGACAAACTCACTCGATAAGATCCGAGCATTCCCATCGTAGCATAAAACTCTTTGATGATATCAGTAATCGTCTTTACCTCATCTTTGATCTGATCGATACGACAAAAAAGATGCCCATCATCCTGAGTAATCGATCTCACACGAGTCAGACCAGAAAGTTGTCAGGTTTTTTCATCTCTATAGACCGTTGCTGGTTCAAAATATCTCACCGGCATATCACGATAAGAAAACTGATTATCTGCAAAAATCTGCATATGATGAGGACAATTCATCGGTTTCATAATAAAATCCTCCTCTTTACCCTTTACTCTAAAAAGCTCATCTCCAAATTTTGCAGCATGACCAGAGGTTTCATAGAGATCAATTTTTGCTATATGAGGAGTCCAAACTCTATCATAACCTCTCTCCTGATGCAACTCCCAGAGATAATTTTCTACTTCTTGTCTGATGATCATCCCTTTAGGTTGCAACAAAGGCAATCCTGATCCAACCAAAGGAGACATGGTAAAAATTTTGAGCTTGTGCCCCAAGACTCTATGATCTCTTTTTTTTGCTTCTTCTAGAAAAGTTAGATGTGCTTGTAAAGCTTCTTTGTCTGCAAACGCATGCGCATAGATTCTCGTCATCATCACATTATCTGAATCCCCTCTCCAATAAGCTCCTGCCAATTTGTCTAATTTGAACTGCTTGAGGTCAATGACTTTGGTGGCATCGACATGAGGTCCTTCACACAGATCGAGGAAAGTAATAAATCTCTCTACAAAGAGATCAGGATATTTCTTTTGGAGATGATCGGTTACTTTTTGATAATAAGCAAGATACTCAGGGCTAATCCCTTTGAGAATCTGATCTTTTGCTACTGCAGGGATCGTATTGACATAGAAAGTGATGTTTTCTCCCTCAGCCATAAATCCTTGCATGAGATCATTTTTGTATTCCTGTCCCATGAGCTTTTTGACAATCTCGGTCGCATCTTCATTGTTAGCTTCAATCAAAACAAAATCCTGATTTTCTTTGATAATTTTTTCCATCTGATTTTGGATGGTTTTGAGATCCTCTTCTTTGATCTGATGTTCTGGAGCAAAAAGAAAATCATAATAAAATCCGGTATCAATCGCAGGGCCAATCCCGATTTCTACATCAGCTTGAATCTCTCTCTGGACTGCCTGAGCCAAAACATGAGCTAAAGAGTGCCTCTGGAGATAAAGGAGATCTGCTGGGTCGTGTTGTCACATGAGTATCAAAAAATAAGAGCTAAAAGGTCAATCGATGCAGAGTATAATAAAAAAATCCCTCAATACAAGTGAGGAATTTGTCGGACAGATTTTTTGATGCAAAGACAAACTCCTCTACCTGCTGGTAGTGGTGCTCGTTGTCGTAGTAGTCATCAAAAGTTTTTTCATCGATTGGGTTGTGATTAAAGTAATGTACTTATAGTATTTGTGAAAAAGAATGCAAGAGGAATATTTGAGAGAAAATATCTAGTCTAATAATTACTATAATGTAGTAGTGACAGTGATTCCTCCTTTACAGAGAGAAAGATCAGCTTTTTTTATTTCCTGATTTTCTCCTGCTATCTTTTCTGCTTCCCAACATTCTGAAAGTTTTCGTGTGGTATCTTGTTGTAAGATAAATGTATACACCAGAAAGGTATCTCAGTCGCTGATGATACTAGGATGATCAGTATATACAGATAGTACAATTTTCCCATCTTCTATCTTCATCATTCTGTCATAGTGATAGTTCCTTTCTGGGAATTGCGGATCATAAATCCTAGCAAATTCTTGTCGATGAGTATCTCAGGCTTTTAGAACTACTATCCCGTCAAAGCTGGGAAAACTAAATACTCAAGTGGATGTAGGAGAGTTTGCTATTCCAAAGAGATAGTCTCCTAGGGCATATTCAGAACTAACTCACATATGAGAATGATCTAAAAGTGGATAATGCTCATCGAAGTTGCTAAACTGTATTCCTCTGGTGATTCCGTTTTTTTCTTTCTGGAGAGTAGAAAGGATTTCTAAAAAATTAATTTCAGAACTAATATACTGTTCACCGATATGATACTGCAATACTCCATCACAAGCAGCTCTCAGAGTATCTTCTTTTTTCTGATCATCCCTACAGGATTTAAAGATCTTGATAAGAGTATCCATAGTTTCCTTTTTATTTGAGGCTCTGCGATACAATTCTGCTACTAAGGGGTGGAGCTGGTCTTTGAGGGTTGCTATTTTTTCATTATCTAAAAGGTAAGGCTCCTTCTCTAATAATTTTTCAATATAGATTCCCGATTCTGCTCTTGGATGTTCTAAATTAATAAATTTTCCAAAAATCTGTTGTTCTTTTTGCCAATCTATTTCTATCGCATGAGTCAAAGAAAAAAGAAGAAGCGTTCCTCATAGGAAAACAAGAATCTTTTTCATTTGCAAAAATGAAGATAAAAATACTCAAAGATACTATAGTAAGATATAT
>CAYIZS010000073.1:0-3768 GCA_964367985.1 uncultured Candidatus Peribacteria bacterium | reverse complement strand
AAGGAGATGAGAGATGGCAATTTCTAAGTTACTGATGACAGGCTCTTGTACCCAAAAATCAGACGACAGCAGCTAATGTCTATCTCAGTAGTATGCCGTCTCTAGCTGAGTATTTCGGAGAAAGCGCAGAAAATCCTGGAGATAACTTTTTCCAATTCTTTAACTTTAATGGAGCACTGACTTCATTACCGGTAGAAAGTTTTGATACTAGTAAAATTACTATTGCAGGAAATAATTTTTTCTACTACTTCAATTATGAAGGAGCATTGACATCACTCCCAGAAGGAAGTTTTAATACTTCCAATATTACTACAGTAGGAACTAACTTCTTCTTAGACTTTAACAATGGAGGAGAGCTTATCAAGGCAAACACTGGAATAGCTATCTACAATCCTAGCTTAAATGATGTGACCTTTCATTACAAAAATGCTGATGGATCAGTTTGATCTGGTACTATCACTGCAGGATCTAGTTTTGAGTATTATCCTATGATGACTAGCTATACTATAAGCTTTAAAGATACTGATGGAAGCCTAGTCGCTAGCAAAAAAGTGGTAGAAGGGACTACTGTGATTGCTCCAGCTGATCCAGAAAGAGAGAGTTATACTTTTATTGGTTGGTATTCTGATGCAGAGCTGACTACAGAATATAATTTTGCTACTCCAGTGACAACTGATCTTACCCTGTATGCTAAATGGGAAAAGATAGCAACAACTCCTTCAGAAAACAATACTACTAGTAGTAGCTGAGGATGAGGAGGATTTGGAACTAACTCTAAATCAGAAAACTCTACTTCTACCCATACTTCAACTCCAGAATGACCAAGCTTTCCTAAAACAGAAATAGATACTACAAGTATCCTTCAAAATCTTTTAAAAGAGCAGCTGGAGAAAGAAGTATCAACTCCAATGCAATTAGAAAAACTTGCTCAGGTAGTTGCCTCCGCTCAGCAAGCACCAGTTTCACAGGAACTAAAAGATGCCTATATCTATGCCTATCTCAAAGGAATCACTACGATGGATACTGTAGAGTCTGCTGAGCTAGATCGTGGACTCACTAGAGCCGAGATGGCTAAGATGATGGTAGTCGTTGCTCAAAATCTCGGTAAAGAAAAAAAAGTGGATACTAGCGTTAGTTATGCTGATATTGCCTCAGTAACTGGTGATCTAGCTGACTATATCCAGCAAGCTTACCAGATGCAGATCATGGGAATCGATGTAGATGGAAATCCATTAGAAAACTTTGATCCTCATAGAGAAGTTTCTAGAGCTGAGTTTGCTACCGTACTTTCTAGAGTACTCTTTGGGGATCAGTATAACCAAGGAGCTGAAGACTACTATAGTAAACACCTAGAAGTGCTCAAAAATAAGGGAATCTTACAACAAGATAATCCTCACATTAAAGAGCTGAGAGGCTGGGTGATGTTGATGCTCATGAGAGCAGAACAGTTACAAAACTAGTTGAGAATATTCCTTACTATCTAAACTCCTCAGTGATGGGGAGTTTTTTTGTAACTAGGAAAAAAACAAAACTACAATAATTCCTATTTTCTATCAACATCTTGTTATAACTTACCGATTATTTGACAAATTGTGTTTTATGTTTATAATATATTGTGTGCATAAAATGCTATCTGTCAAATAGTTTTCTTTTATTCTAATAATCAAGGCGATATGCCTAACTTGCATAAAAAGTTATTTAGTATGATCTTGTCAGGCTTGTTTTTGTTGCCAAGTATGATTTTACTGTTATTTTATGGTATTTGAGATATTGGAAATGCTGCTACAATGCAACTGACACTGACGATCCTTCCAGATATTATTGATCAAACCAATACTCCTGCTGTAGCAACTCCAGAAGGCTATTTTAGGGTCAATTTTGACTCAGGAGAGGGAGTTTTGGATATGGAAAAAAAACTTTATGATGTTTACTGAGGGAGTTTTCTTCCTTTGGCCATGTTTCCAAACTACCTTTTACTACCAGGATACACTAATGCTTTTTGGCAGCCAGAACGAAACACCATAATTGTAGAACCGATGACTTTTACTTTATCTGCTAAAAAAGAAGAAAAACCAGGCCAATCAGGAGGAGGTTCTTGGATTAGAGATAAAATTGGCAGTATTCGAGATAAACGACATCCATCTCCTAGTGATATCCAAAAAACTCCTATAGAAACAACCATGATAGATCCAAATATTTTTAATCCTAGTCTAGGGCAGGCTTGTATTGCTCTTTTAGATCAGCAAACAATAGATCAGGGAATCGAGGTTTCAGAGTATTTCAAAACCGCTCATCAGATGCTTTATAGTTATATGCTGACGAGTATGAGAGGAACTGCTGATTTTGCTCCATCAGAATCATTGAGTAGAGAGCAGGCGGCTAGATTTATGGTAGAGTTTGCTCGTAATGTCCTTTGTAGGATTCCATCTAGAACTTATGATGATCATTTTATTGATCTGGATAATGCAGATCCAACATTGTTATCTTATATTAAACTTTCTTATGATTATCAAATTTTTAATGGAGATAATAGTCCAGATGGAAACTTGGTTGGCACTACTTTTAGACCTAGTGAGGAGATTTCTATCGATGAGATTTCTACGATTTTGGTGAGATTGATTAGCAATACTTTTTATCCAGAATTGGAGTGAGATTGGGCTGCAAATTATAGAGCTGCATTGGATTTTTATAGACATGAAAGCCTATTTGAAAGTACTCAGAGAGCAACGATAGCTGAGCTAGTATATGATGTGTATAAAAACAATCTTTATGTAGCCAAAGAAATAGGTTATGTTGTAAAGTGGTAAATTCATCTATTAATCATCTTTATCAATTTAGTAACAAAAGAATAAGGAATCTGGATAAGATTCTTTGTTTTTTTACTCTCTTGGCTAGATCCTTTTTGGGAGTTTGGCTTGCAAAAAAAGTCAGCATTTTTATGCTAGTCGGGTTTTATCTTATTTTTTTATCTCAGATGGAGCAACAGATTTTATCAGTATTACAGTACTCAGGTATTCCAAATTTTAATTTTTTTAGAGATCCGGAAGTGATCAAAAACTTACCGACTACGCTTCAAAAGCTTTTGGATCAAGATATCTTGCAATTTCAGCTATTGATCGATCCTAAAAATACAGATTTTCAGTTTGAGGATCTTTTACTTTATTCAGATTTAGATTATTTATGGTCAATCCTCAATCATTTGGATCAGGTAGATGCCAATGAATCTTTGAGAAAAGTAGTTTCCGATTTTAGACCTTTGATTGATGATTTTGCCAATCAGATTGCCTATTCTCAGGATTATTATCAAAAACTCCTTTTTATGCTTGAGTCTCCTGATTTAGATACAGATCAGCAGAGGATCTTGACCCTCAAAATCAAGGAATATCAGCAAAGAGGTATCGATTTGGCTCCAGAACAAAAAGAAAAACTTATCGCCATCAATAAAGAACTCTCAGAACTAGGAGAATCTTTTCAGCATCATGTCTCAGATGATCAGTCAGCATTTTCTTTCCATTTCCCAGATGCAAGTTCCCTCCAGGAAGCTCCAAAATCTTTCCTAGATAAAGCTCAAAAAATGGCAGGGGAGTGTGGGGGTTATTTGATCGATGCAGATCCTAGTAGTCTACTTACGGTATTACAGTACTGTGATGATGCTGATAGTAGAAAAACGATTCACTTGCAGATGAACCAGCGAGCCACTCAGGGAAATTATGACAATAGACCTTTGGCTCTCAAAATTCTTCAACTCAATCATCAAAAATCACAAAT
>CAYIZS010000072.1:0-4024 GCA_964367985.1 uncultured Candidatus Peribacteria bacterium | reverse complement strand
ACTTCTGTTACGATCATTTTTTTACATCAATAATAAAGATAAAAGAATTGTTATTATATAATATAGTATAAACTAATGACTAGAAAAGATTTCTAAAAAAATCTCCTATTTTTTTGGCGAGATTACCAACCTTTAAAGATTTAAAGTTAATTTTCCTAGAACCTACATCGGTATATTTATTTGACCAATGATAAACTCCCAAAAGATTTAAAAACTGAATATTGAAAGAAAGATCTCCTAGATTTAAAAGTAAATCTTTTCCATAAAAGGTAGCTAGTTTGAAAATCGTTTTTGCAAGCAAATCAAGATTTACCATCTTACTCGCTCCTCCAATCAATAAAACTCCCCCAGGCAATCTTCCGTCTTTTTCTATTCTTTTGAGATGATCATCCACTTTAAAGAAAATCTCTTCATATCTGGCATTGATAATATCTGAGAGAAATGCAACATCTAACTCTGGATCAGAACTAATCACATCAGCAATAACAGCAGTTCCTTGGGTTTTTTTGAGCTCCTCTGCCTCTCTAATATCGATTTGCATCCCGATAGAGATATCCTTGGTCACATCTTCGCCTCCCAAAGGAATTGTCCCATATCCTAAAGCATATCCATCCTCATAAATCACATAACTAGTCTGATTTTTCCCAATATCGATCAGAACAGTCCCTAGATCCTTGTGATCATAATCTATGGTCAATTCTGAAACGGCAATAATATTTGGTACCACATCAGCAATACTGAGCCCTACTTTATCAAAGGCATCGATCAGTGCATTGTAGAAATTTTTTGGAATCAAAAAGACATCTGCCATAAGTTCTAGTTTTTTACATCTGAGTCCAACCGGATCTTTTTCTTTTTTATCCTCATCAATAATCCAACAAACCGGAACGATTTTGATCGTTTCATAATTATTTTTGCTAGAAATCTCTGCTACTATTCTAGAAAGATGCTCTACATCACTTCCATCTACTTCATCATCCATGATTCTTTTGCCTTCTACAATTCTATTTACCAACATTTCTGGATGAGATACTCCGATATACACCTCCTCAAAAAAATCGCCTCCCAATTTTTTGACAAAATTTTCAACAATTTTATTAATCACTCCAGTAAATGCTTCTGCATCCAGAATTTTTCATTTTTTTACACCCATTGCTGGTTCCATCTGTTTGGCTAGAACGATGTCCTTCTCTCCATCCTTTCAGAAAACCGCTGCTTTGATGACATCATTTCCAATGTCAAATACTGCCTTAATTTCTCTCATCGATAGCTAGTATTTATAAAATAAAAATAGAAAAAAAATATCTTACTCTCATCCTACATAAGAGAAAAAATAAAACAACAGCTATTTTAAAAAATGCGCTAACTAAAAGATATCACACCATTTTAACAAAAGAATTCAAGAAAAACTATTAGTTATCAGCAGCCAACTTTTCAGACAAGATCTGCTTTCGTGTTTTTTGATGAAATTTAAGCACAGTATCTGAGATTAAAGTACCTTGATAGTGAGTAGGATTTCTTGCAATATCTTTTGAGATACGGCGAGACCAAAGAGATCTCAAGAGCTTTTCAAACCAATCTCCTAATATCCCTGAAAAAAAATATTCCACAAAACGCGGAAAACCAGCTTTTCAAGTATAAACTTGATAATCAAGATCCACTAATTGTTTAACCATATCTAAAGAAAAATACTCTGCTAACCAAGAGTTTTTTTGATAAAATTTCTGAGAAATTCACTGATAACTTTCATAGAGCAGCGAAAGATGCAGCGTCCAATATGCCATAAAGTCATCCACTCCTTCATTATCTGCAAGTTGAGAAAGATCCATTCCCTCTCATGCAACAAAAAAACTGAGACAAAACTTTTGAAAAATTTTATTTTTTAATCTTTTAATTCCCGCAAAGAAAAATATCAAAGAGGCAAAAAATCTTGCAGTCCAAATCCTCCCCTCTTTAGTAACAACAAACAAATCAATATCAGAATTTTTATCTAGAGCATTAAAAGTAATACTATTGCTCAAAAAAATCATTTCCACAAAAGGGAGTTTAGTATAAATTTTATGATAATGTTCTATCCTTGAGATAAACTCACTCATCAATGGATTCTGCTCTGTCCAAGAAATTTTTAGTTCTTTGCGATCACTATTTAAAATAGAAATTGGAGATAAATTTCACTTAGGGTATAATAAAAGTGATGGAAGTGGATATCACATCACTCAATAAAAAGGTGGAGGGTCTTTGGAGACAAGAACACTATCCCTCATCATCTCTTTCTCCAGTAGATCGTTCGAAACACTTTGTATTGGCATCTCCTGTATATTGTTTACAAAAACTCTTGATAATCAATCCAGTTCTCTTATCAAAGAGGATACGAGCAAAATCCTGACACTCATTCCATTCTCTTCATGCAGGAGAACAATATTTCATAATCATTGCACCTGTAGATATTAAATTATTTCCAGAAGACTGAATACTCATTCCTCCTTGTTGTCACTCAGAAAGTGCTCCCGCAACAATATCAACAACCAAATCTCCTGTATCAAAAGTAACTAAATATTTTATCCCTTTTCTACATTTTAGATTTTCATCATTCAAGTCATAAGTTTTAAATAAACCTGTTGTTCCATTATCCATCGTATACCATAAATTAATCTGCCCAGAGCCTTGTTGGGATTTGGTAATATGATAGAGATTTGGAGCGCTGGTTCCTGTTAGTATTTTTCTAGTAGAAGCTGCATAAAGGTAATTTGATATTCCTCAATGAATAGTATTTACACAAACTTCTGCATAATAACGATCTTCAGAATTTTTTGATAAATTAGAAATACCAATAGTAAAAAGAATTCAAATTACGGCGACGACTACGATCAATTCCACCAAAGTATAAGAAAAATACTTTTTCATCAATGATAAGGATTTAGTAAAAGAGATACAACTATCGAAAAAAATTAATTATTTATCAATGGTCTAATAATATATCTTGTTGTAGTATTATCTTTATCTTGTAAAAGGATTGGTTTTTGATTGGAGTTGAGATTGAAAATTAAAGTATCTGATTCCATGGTTCTAATAAAATCAGTAATATATCTTCCATTTACTGCAAAAGAAAAGCGCTCCCCTTCGACAATAGCTGGAATTTGAGTTGTACCAGCTCCTTTATCTCTTTTTCCTCCAGAAGAAATAATAACTTTATTTTCTTCCATATCTATTTGTACAAGATTATTGATATCTTTAGTCAAAATTCAGATTTTTTTAATAGCTTTTTCACATTCTTGTCTATCCATCATAATCTTAGAAACAAAAGAAGTTGGCATTACTTCCTCCCTCTCATATGCAGGAAAAGATCCTTGGATCAAAAGAGAAGTTGCTACAATTTTCAAACCATCAAGTTCTAGAGAAATCGCTACCAAATTTTCTGAATAATTGAGTTTCATTTCCTCTACTTCTTTAGAAACTGCATAATCCAAGAGTGTTTTGATATCAGTAATAGATACTTTTGGGATAATCAAAGAAAAATCCTGACCCAGTCTGTTTGCTATTTTGTACTCAGCAAGCCTAAAACTATCACTTCCTACAAACACTAGAGACTGATCTCCATCTGTCCTAGATTTGATCAAAACACCAGTTAATACTGGAGAAAAGCTCTTTTCTGTAATTGCATACTCCACATCACTGATTCCTTTGGAAAATAAGGTAGTATCCACTATAAAGCTCGATTGTTGAGGAATTTCAGGTAATGCTACATATTCTACAGCTGGCAATCCATTAATCTCAAAAGTATCTTTTTCTGTCTTAATGGTCAAAATGTCAGTTTTTGCCTCAGCTGAAAGTTCAACTTGATCTGACTCTAAGGTTTTTAGGATATCAAGGAAAGTTCTAGCATTTACTGTAATAGACCCCTCTAAAAGGATGTTACAAGGAGCCTCGATCTCTACATATTTTTCCATATCAGTTGCTCTAATGATAAGTGTATCAATAGATGCCTTGAGATAAATATTTTGTAAAATAGGTAAAGTAGCATTTT
>CAYIZS010000071.1:0-4081 GCA_964367985.1 uncultured Candidatus Peribacteria bacterium | reverse complement strand
ACCCGGGTGGGTTTGAAAAAAAAGCACTCAAAAAGCTTTTGAAAAAAACAGCTGATTCCTTATCTTTACTAAACTAAAAAAATCAGATTTTTTATATATAGCAAAAAATGTCTCATCCAGATCACCTTTTGGAAAACTATAATTATCTACTTCCAAGCGAACTGATTGCTCAATATCCTAGCAATCCACCACATCAAGCCAAACTTCTCCACTGTCAATTGCAAGCTAAGGGGAAGGTTGAAAGCCAAGATCTTATTTTTGAGGAGTTGAGTAATTTTTTGGATGATCGCTATCTGCTATTTCTAAATAAAAGTAAAGTTTTTAAAGCCAGAATTCCGCTCAGAGAAGTCAGAATTATCAAAAAATCTGGAGAAGAAAAGCTCCTAGTACAAGGAGAAATTTTTGTCTATAGCATCGTAGATGAGCAACATTTTGAGTGTTTGGTCTCGGATGATAAACACTTTAGACCAGGAACTCAAATCCAGTATGATGAAAAGATTAGCTTCAGCAGTATCCGTTTTACAGAACAGGGAATTTTGATGCAAATCCAGGGAATCAGTCTGATTAATTTTTTGGAAAAGTATGGAGAGATGCCGCTCCCTCCTTATATCCACTATAGTAAAGATAAAGAGCAGCGATATCAAAACTTTTTTGCTCAAGAGCTCGGATCTGCAGCAGCTCCGACTGCTTCACTGCACTTCACTCCTCAGCTGATCAAGAAGTTACAAGCACAGCAAGTCTCCATCCAGTATTTGACCCTCCATGTAGGGCTAGGTACCTTTAAACCCGTCTATGAACCCAACATCCAAAATCAGCTCCTCCATGCAGAAACGATGCTGATTCCAAATCAATTATGGGAATCCCTCATGCAAGCAAAAAAAGCAGAAAAAATCCTGCTCCCCATTGGGACGACAATGGTCAGATTTTTGGAATCTTTGCCCTACATTTGGAAATATCTAAATAGTATCAAAAAAGCTCCTCAACTAAGTGAAGAAGTGATCCAGCGATGGGACCAACTGAGTAAGAAAATCAGCATCAAACAAATGGAGCAATTTATCCCTCTTCAAGAAATCAAAAGAAACGGAGAAACTTTGGAAATCGCTAGCAGACTCTTTATCTATCCAGGATTTGAATTTTTACTCACTGATGAAATCATTAGTAATTTTCATCTCCCAAAATCTTCGCTTTTGATGCTTATCTCTGCATTTCTAGGGAGAGAAAATCTTCTCAAAATCTATCAAGAAGCTATAGAGAAAAACTATCAATTTTATAGTTTCTGAGATGCCATGTGGATCCAAAAGTTTACTTTAGAAGGGCAGATTTCTGGAAAGACTAACGCAAGCAACATCCCATACCATAGCACTTAAAAGAGCTTGTAAAATATCAAACAAGGTGCTTTTACTTGATTCTCTAGAGGAAATAAGTATCTTGGATCCAGTAAAATTTTGCTGAGAAAAGATTCAGCTTTTAGTATTTTTTTTCTGATGAAACGCCCAACTTGGTTACGAATCGTTTTTGTGCTATCCTTGATCTCCATGCTTGGATCACTCTATTTTGGATATTTTGGAGATCCAGTAGCAAATTTCTCAACCGGAGATTTTTGGAATCTTGAAAATGGTCTGAATGTTTGTATTCTCTGCTGGTATGCGAGGATTCTTATGTATCCGATTGTATTTATCTCAGGAGTTGCTCTCATCAGAAATGATCAGAAAGCTCGAATGACGATCTTACCTTTAGTAGTATTAGGAATCATCTTGGAGGCCTATCAATATGGATTGGCAATCATGCCATTATTTAATGGGATCTGCGATCCTAGCAATCCTTGTACGATCCCTTATCTCAATTATTTTGGATTTATCACGATTCCACTCCTCTGCCTCATTGCATTTATCCTCATAGGAGCAATGATTTTGCGAGCCATCAAGCAACAAAGTAAAGCCAAAAAACTGAACTAATTTTTTGGAAAAATGGAAAAATTTCGTTTTGCAAATAATTTCTAATCAAAAAAAACCTCCTAGAGTGTAGGAGGCGGTTGATCAGCAATAGTATTTTTTTCTAAAAAATGATCTAAATCCAGAAAATGGATTAAGATAAAGTTTCTGCAATTTCAGAGGAAGTTTTTTCATTGGATGCATCAATCCCAAGGGCTATCCTAGTATTTGCCATAGATTTTTGAAGTTCTTCTAGGATAGACCGATAAGATGAATTTTTAAAATTTCCTTGCTCCCAAGATCAATCTTTTTCATTTAGAAAAATATCTCAGATGAAATTTCCCATTTCATCAGATAAAGATACCTTTCTCTTTCCTCAAAGATCGTTTTCAAAATTTAAATGTAAATAATAAACTTTCCCCTGAAAAGAATATTTCATTTCATCTCCTTTCAATAAATCTGAAAAGAAATTTGAAGAAAATTGAGACTTTTTCTCCACAAAAGATCTATCAGGATTTAATAGTTGATCAAAATTTGCTGACATAGAGTTTGATTTCATGATTTTATGTTATTAAGGAGTAAAATTCAAAGCATCTGCTCGAGTAATCGTTGTTGTTTTTGCTTTTTTTGCTTTCTTTTCATCTTTATCCATCTGCTTAGTCAAAAGTTTGGTGTTTTTTTCTTGGAGTTTGATAATCCCTTCTGCTTTTTCTATAGCTACTTCTCTCAGATGATTCATTTGTTTTTCTTGGGTTTCCATCATCAGAGCATCACCTCTAGCTTTTGCTTCATTATATTTTTCTTCTGCAGTGAGAGCATCTGCTCTTGCTCTAACAAAATTTTCAATCATTGGGACTAAAACTCTCTCATTTTTTTCAATTTTTTCTGCAGGAGTACTACAAGCAGTAAAAAGAGATGCCAAGGCTATAGAAGTGATAACAACACCTTTTTTTAGCTTGGATTCTGCTTCTTGCCAAGAATCTGCTTTCAATAAATAAGATTTTTCTTTTTTTACTGTAGTGATCATTTTCTTTTAAAATAACAAAATAAAATACTATTATTGGTCTAGATGTGCATTCAGTCGATTTTTTTGCTCATTAAGATAGCTGATAAAGAATTTTTTATGTTTATCAAGTGTTGGATACTTTCTCTTTAACTCACTAAAATAAGGGAGAAAATCTCAAACGAGAGTTTCATTTCCAGCACTAGCGTTAAATTTAACATTTCCCAATCAATCAATATAAAATGGCCAGTTTTCTTCTAATCTATTTTTTCCTTTGGTCCAATCAATAAATTTGGTAAAGTTTCCTGAGTTTTTTTCAGGATCTGCTGCGATATCTGTAGTTTTATTTGAGATTTCATTGAGGAGATTTGCTGTCCTGAGCAGCTCTCCAGCATTAGCAAACTTGATCATAGCATCTTCATTATTTTTAAATCCTGGAAGGGTTTGCTGTTTGATATTTACTCTCGTGGTTTTATCTAAGGATGTAAAATCTAAAAACTCTCCATCAATCTCTACATCAATTTTCCCAAGATTATTATCTTTTGCAAATTCGTTGAGTTGTTCACGAAGTGCTAGTTTATTTTCTGTGCTAATATCTAGCTGCATAATCTGGTCTGCAAACTTAGTCTCATATTTATCCTGCACTTTAAAATATCCCTCAGCCATCAACTGATCCAAATCTTTATCCAAGAAATCCTGCTCTATCTTGAGTTTTTCTAACAACATATCTCTTTTTGATGTTACTACTTCTAGTTCTGGACGTTCTCTGAGATAGTAGTCAATTGCTTTAGCATTCCCTGCACGTATTTCAGCCAGTTCACTAATGCTCATCTTCTCATAACTCGTAGACAATTTACCAGTAGGGATGATTGCCAATAAATATTCATTTAAACTGCCAGTTGGGTCATTTTTATCCATTTTTTCCAATAGTGCTAATGCTTCTGTATTTTTAGGTTTTTGAGAATTATAGGTATCTTTTAGCTGACCATAAATAGCTGATTTTGGTTCAGTAGCAAGCAAGTTTCTGACTTCTACAACACTCATCGTTCAGAAAAGTTGTAACGCTTCCTGAGGTTTTGTGATCATTTTTTCTTTATTTCCAAAGATTCATTCAACAGTATTACCCATATCTTTTCGCTCTTTTCCT
>CAYIZS010000070.1:0-4477 GCA_964367985.1 uncultured Candidatus Peribacteria bacterium | reverse complement strand
GTATATTTCAGATGCTTATAAAAATTATTTTGACAATAAAGTTAGTTTTGCAGCTACTGAAGAAGATTGACAACAGTCGACCAACTTAGATGCACACAAAATTCCTCAAGATTTATTAAAAAAGATGAAAGAGTGAGATAAAAAACATTTACCCAAATTTAATGTAGACTATTTGCAACTTCAATCATCTATCGCTGATCATTTAGATAGTGATATTGATTTATTAAATACTGAGGTATTAGCTTCTTTATCTAGCAATACTTTTAAAGGTAAAAATTATCTCAAAAAAGAAAAAGATCAAAATGGGAGAGAAGTGATCAAAGTAGATCAAAATGCGATAAATAATGATCCACATTTTAAAACAAAATTTATCAATACTTATCTTGCAAACACCATTAGTCGCATTAGCACACAGAGTGATTATCTAGAAAAAATAAAGGGACCTGATGATCTAGCTTTTACTCTCATTTCTGGAGTAGTGATAGGAGAAGATAATATGATTGAATGAGTAAAAGCAGATGCCATCTTTCCAAGTGAATTTTATGAAACACCTTATTTAAATGCAGATAATACTCCCATCTCAACAGAATCTTCTCCTGAAATAAACCCTGAATGGAATAGTGTAAAAAATAAAAAACTTAATAATTTAGATTATTCAGAAATAGTTATTGTTTTAAAAAGCATTTTCTGAGAAGGACCAGGGACAGAGCTTTTAGAAAAACTAAGTAATGGTAATATAACAATAATTAGAAGAGTTATTGCTCTCGCTAAACATGAAGGAGAATTTAATTTTGGGAGAAAAAATCCAGATAAAAATAAGGGGCAAAAAAATATTGGTACTTTCCAAATTAGTGCTCAACCTGGAGAAATAGTTGATAAACGAAACCTTTGTTTAGATAAAGGAACACAATTATTAAAAGAAAATAATATATCCTATTCAGATAATTATTTCAAGAAAATAATAAACTATGATGATGAAACAGCTATAGGAAGTAATAATCAAGAAATATTTATAAAAAAAGCTCAAACAGATTTAGTTGTATGGCTCTGATATATAAAAGATAGATGAGGTAACGATTATTTTGATAAATTAAAAGATCCTAATCAAGATGAAAAAAAACTAATGCCACAAGTTCAATGATGAATTGATGCTATAGGAGTTGGTGTTGCAAATAATTCTAACTCTAGTTCTCAATTTTTAGTAAGTAATAGTCAAATAGAAGATGAATATAAAAACCAACTTTTAGCATAAAAAAAACTCCAAAATACATCAGAGTTTTTCTATAAAAAGTTAGAGTATATTTCTTACTCAGTCGTTACTCCATCAAAATCTTCATCATTCGCTTCTGCAATTGCCTTGGTTTCACGAACAATTCCATCTTTATGATGAGCTGGTCCATAAATAGTGTAAAGCTTTAATGCTTCTGAATCAGAAGTATTGATGATATTGTGTTCTGCACCTGCAGGGATTACTACCACATCATCTTCCCCAACTACATACTCATTTTCATCGATAATTACCTTTCCTTCTCCTGCTTCAAATCTAAAAAACTGATCATTATCAGGATGAATTTCTGCACCAATATCTTCACCTGGGAGAAGACTCATCAACACTAATTGGAGATGATTTCCTGAATATAAAACCTGGCGAAAATTCTGATTTTCTAGTGTGAGATCTTCAATGTTTCCATAAAATCCTTTCATGATATTCTATTGTATAGAAAATAAAAACTGATTTTTTCTTGTTTTTTATGATAATGCTGCTTCTGCGTGACCTGCATTTTTGATACTAGGTTGGAGAGTTTTCATATTATTTTCCCAGCTAGCTGGGCAGGCATGGCCTGTATTTTCTGTCACAAATTTGAGTCCATAGAGTTTTCTCACGAGCTCTTTTGCACTTCTACCCAATGGGTCAGTATGGATTTCAATAGATTTTAAAAACCCTTCTGGAGAGATGATAAAAGTCCCTCTCTCTGCATTTCCACTTTCTTTATTCAAAATCCCAAAATATCTACTAATTTCTGTAGTCCTATCTGAGATCATAGAGAATTTAAAATCTTTGAGTAAATCTTCTGACTCAATCCAAGATTTATGAGAAAAGACAGAATCTACACTTGCTACTAAAACTTCTACATTTCCCATTGCAGAGATTTCTTCGTATTTTTGATTGAGATCTTTGAGTTCTGTAGGGCAAACAAAAGTAAAATCCGCAGGATAAAATAATAATACCACCCATTTACCCAAAAATTCATTCAGCTTTTTCTGTTCTACTTCTTGAGTTTTTGGATTGTAGAAAGTAAAGTTAAAATTTGGAATCTGATCCTCGATCCTGGCGCATCCAGAGTCACAATTACAGCTTGTCATTAGTTTTTCCATCATTATCAAAAACATTTACTATAAAATAAAATCATTTTTTCAACAATCTTAATTGTATGCAAGCAAGGATCAAAAACAAGAGTTTTTTATTTCTTATTTTATGGCTATTTTTCAATTCCAAGTTCTTTTAAAATCCTTTCTACATGTCCTTTTGCTCTGATATTTTCCCAAGATTGGATCATCTTTCCTGCTGAATCTAAAAGATAAGTTGATCTAATCGTTCCTTCATAAATCTTTCCGTAATTTTTTTTCTCTCCCCAAGATCAAAACTGTTTATGAAGTACTAAATCTGGATCTGAAATTAATGGAATTTTCAGCCCTTGTTTAGCAATAAAATTACAATGAGATTTGGCACTATCTTTACTCACTCCATAGACTCCAATTCAATGCTCCAATAAAAGAGGATATGCTTCTGAAAAATCCTTATTTTCTATCGTACATCCCGGAGTATTGTCTTTGGGATAAAAATAGAGGAGTGTTTTTGGATTTTTTTTCAAAAGTTCTCAGAAATCAATCATCTGATCTGCCTGATCATCAAAAGAAATACTTACTTGCATGGTTAAGAGGATTATAAATAAAAGTCTGATTCTTTTTCTTTTTTATTTTCAAAGAAGGTATTTTTCTAAGTCCCAGTAACATTTTCATATCTTTCCAAAATTTGATCATTTTTGACAAAAATAACATCCAGTCTTACAGATTTCTCAATAGCTCTTTTATAACAATACTGATCAATCGTTCTCTCAAGTAAAACAATCTTTCTAGGAGCGATCATATAATCAAAATCTTGCATAAAATCCACCCTTTTTACCTCAATAAAAATCACCTCATCCCCAGCATCAAAAATCAAATCCAGCTCACCACCAGGAATCGTATAATTTCTATCCAGCAGTTGATAGCCTAAATTTTTGTAATACTTTTCTACAATTTTTTCTGCTTGCTGTCAAAGCGCTCTCATATTGCTCATGATGCTGTTTTATATAAAATTAAAGTTTTTTTTCTTGCTCTGTTCTCCATTTTTTTATTTCTTGTTCATTTCCTGTGAGGAGAATTTCTGGTACTGATAATCCTCTCACTTCTTGAGGTCTAGTATAATTGGGAGCTTCTAGGGTTTGCATGTTATTTTTAAGTGCATAACTTTCTTCTATCCAGCTTTCAGATTCTTTGATCACTCCAGGAATGAGTCTAGTAATAGCCTCAATCATCACCATACTAGGCACTTCTCCTCAGAGAGTAACAAAATTTCCTAAAGAGAGCTTTTGAAAAGATGCTGGATATTTTTGAGAAAAATACTCTTCTACTCTATAATCAATCCCCTCATATCTTCCACAGATAAAAATGAGATGTTCTTTTTTGGATAATCCATGAGCATTTTTTTGATTAAAAACATCCTGTGATGGAGCAGGAAAAAGGATAGAAAAATCTGAATTTTGAAGTTTATTTTTTTGGATCATTTCTTCTACAGCAGTGATAATCGGTTCTGCCATGAGGAGCATCCCGGATCCTCAGCCATAAATTTGATCATCAACAGTTTGATGTTCATCGATAGCATAATCCCTGAGATTGATTAGATTAAATTTTAAGATTCATTTTTCCTGAGCTTTATAAATCAAAGAAGTTTTCAAAAAACTCTCAAAAATCTGGGGAAAAATACTAATCAAAGAAATCTGCATCATAATCTTCTGTAAAATAAAACCTCTTGAACTATTTTAGACTCTATGATTTTTTCTTTGATTTTCAATTTGAAAACTGGAGGAAAAAAAATATAGATAGAATACTTTATTCTTTTTATAGAAAAGATGAAAAAAATAATCAGTATTTCTTTTGGTTTAGGGATATTAATATTTGCAGGATGTAGTATTCAAGCTCCTGATAAAAATCAGATTAAAGAAAATATCAATGAGGGAAGTAAATATCTAGGAGAAAAAGGAATTGAATTTATAGAAACCAATGAGTCTGCTCAAAAAGTAATGAGTGGTGCAAATCAACTTTTAGAAGAAGGAAAAAACAAGGCTAATCAAACTGTAGAAGATGTAAAAAAAGAAGCTCTCAATCAATACGAACAATTTAAAGAAGATAGCAAAGAAAATATAAAAGACACCGT
>CAYIZS010000069.1:0-4486 GCA_964367985.1 uncultured Candidatus Peribacteria bacterium | reverse complement strand
ACCTTAATAAATGAAAAAAATAGAAAGTGGCTTAATGATGATTATGTAAAGTTTATCCGCTTTGCTGAAAAGAAGATTGAGCATTTGGATCAAGGAATAGTAGCGATTATTACCAATCATGGATTTTTAGATAATCCGACTTTTCGTGGGATGAGACATCATCTCATGCAGACTTTTGATGAGATGTATTTTATCGATCTCCATGGAAATAGTACCAAAAAAGAGACCAGTCCTGATGGCTCTAGAGATGAGAATGTCTTTGATATCAAAACAGGAGTTGCAATTTCTATACTCATCAAAAATCCTAAACTCAAGAAAGCAATCTATCATACCGATTTGCGAGGATTGCGTAAAGAAAAGTATCAGTGGCTAGACCAACATCAGATGAAAGATATTTCTTTTCAAAAACTAGAAAAGTTTGATGATTTTTTTCTTTTTATCCCTCAGTCAAAGGATCAGTTTGGCTATAAAGAATGGCAAAAATTAGATGAAATGTTTATTTCAAATAGTATATGAGTTTGAACATATGATGATGCAAATCTCGTCTGATTTGATAATAAAACATTACTAAAAAATGTTTTAGAAAAATATAAACAAAATGATATTAATCTAATTCATGACTATTTTTATCGTGCTTTTGATATAAGAAAAACATATTATGATAGATTTTTACAAAAAAGACCTAGATATACATTTATGAAAAATATGCTTAAAGAGAATATATGAATTAATTTATCTAAAAATATATCTTATAAAGACTCTTTTAATAGTATATTAGTTTCTTCCTGATTAACTGATTTGAATCTCTTTTGAGGATGATCTTATCTTTTCCCTCTCTTTCTTTACTCCGAAGATGGAACTGAACGCAAACTCAATATCAAAGCAGAAACACTACAGCTCTACAGAGATCGTTATCAGCTATCAGGTGATGATGAAGCTGTCGGCTATCAAATACTCCAGTATATCTATGCCATCCTCTATCATCCTAGCTATCGTGAGGAATTTGCAGAATTTCTTAGGATGGATTTTCCTCGTATTCCCTTGGTCGCAGATAAAACTACTTTTGAACAGTTATCTCACTACGGAGCAGAACTCATCGATCTTCATCTTTTAGAAAATATCCCAGAACTAGAACATCTAGGTAGCTACCCGATCCCCTGAGATAATATCATTTGACCCAAAATCACTTATCAAGATCAGAAAATTTATATCAATTCAGAGCAGTATTTTGATCAAGTACCTCTCTCTGTACGAGAGTTTACCATCTGAGGATATCAAGTGATCGACAAACGGCTCAAATATCGTAAAGGTTTAGAACTAACACTAGCTGATGTAGAATATCTCTAACAAGTAATGACAGCACTCTATCTCACAGACCAACTCATGCACAAACTTGCAAATATTGATTTATTCTAATTCTAGATCAATTCCAAAACCTTTGGATCTCTCCCCTGCACTTGCCCATCATTTCCTCCCCCTTTGAGACCTAATTTTTGAGCTAAATCTTTGGCAGAATGCTGAGCATTTCCCAAGACCATGAAATTCCCAGCAGGATTGGCCAAGAGAACGATCTGCCCAGCAAAGCTATTTTTTGCTTCATTTCCTAGTAGTTTAAAATCAATCGTATCTGGCACCAACATCTTTACCTTAAAATTTTGATCAGATTTTTTTTCTCCTTGAGCCAAAAGATCACGAATCTGAGTGAGCTCTAGTGATGCGAGACGAGATTTTTGGGATTCAGATTCTTTGAGGAGTTTTTGGAGTTTTTCTGGGAGCTGAGTAGGAGATTTGACCTCCAAAAGCTGAGTAAGCTGAGAAAGCAATCCTTGGAGATCTTCGAGCTTTTCGATGGCCCTTGGTCCAGTCAATGCAGTGATTCTTTTGATCCCAGAAGCCACCGCCTCTTGGGAAATAATGGTAAAAAATCCGATTTCTCTGGTATTATTTACATGTGTCCCTCCACAAAGCTCGATAGAAATCTGATTTCCTAGACTTGCAAAATAGTCTGTATTATCAGGACGCTGAAATTCATGAGGAAGTTCTGGATTGAGGATCTGGATCACACGAACCTGATCTCCATATTTTTCTTCAAAAAACATTTTTGCTCAGAGTTTTTCTGCATCTACAATCTTCATTTCTGAGATATTCACCTCAGCAGCGAGATAGATGATTTGATTGATCCTTTTCTCGATCTTTGCAAGCTCAAATTCATCGAGCAATCTCTCAGCATAAAAATCAAATCTCAAAAGATCACTATCTACCATAGAACCTGCTTGTTTGGTAGTAGGAAAAATCTCTCCGAGCTGAGCATGGAGGAGATGAGTAGCGGTATGAGCTCTCATTTTAGCATATCTTTGTGCTGGATTTACGGAAAGTTTCATAAATTAGATATAAGATAAGAGATAAAAGATTTAATACTGTTCTACTTCATCATGGAAAAACTCTAATACAATTCCTGCTTCTGCAAACATCGCCTCGGATTCTGCACCGGCATGGTATTTTTTCTCACAAACCACACGAGTGATACCACAGTTGATAATCATCATCGCACAAGCTCTACAAGGCGTCATCTTGCAATATAGGGTAGCTCCTCCCAGTGCAACTCCCAGTTTGGCTGCCTGACAGATCGCATTTTGCTCAGCATGAACGGTCCTCATACAGTGCTGAGATTGATGTCCATCATCATGAGTCACCGTTTTAAACAGATGACCCACCTCATCACAATGAGCCAATCCTTTGGGCGATCCCACATATCCTGTCACCAGGAGCTGATGATCTCTCGCGATCACACAACCACTTCTCCCACGATCACAGGTAGCTCTCTTGGCAATTGCTCCACACACTTCCATAAAATACTCATCTCGTGAAGGGCGCTGATAATTTTCCATCTGATTTTCTCATACAAACATAAAACAGAAAAATTCTGACCTATTTTTAGTTTTTGTAAAGGTTTTTTCAAGTCCAAAAGTAGTGCTTTTTTGACAAGTTCTTTTTTTTTCCTATACTTAAGCTAATGAAAATATCAACAACTTTATCTTTTATAGAAACTATGGCTGCACAGAGTTTTAATATTGATGGCTATCTCCAGGAAAGTATCGCTCAGATCCAAGACCGTATCTCAAAAACTACTGGCAAACTCTATCTAGAGCTGCAAGGAGATTTGTTTGAGGAAGAACTGGCATCCGAGTTTTTCCCAGAATATCATCCAGAAACTAAAAAAAATATTTTTAAACATTTTGCTGATGATGCTGAGATTTTGATCGCATTAAATGCTGAACTGATCATCGAAAAGCCCTTGATGGGAAAAGATCAGACTCCATTTTTGGAATATCTAGAATTTCAGCTCAAAAAAATAGAAAATCAATTCAAAATCAGACCACAACTGGTGATTTATCAGGTGCAGATGGAAAATCTCTATGATATGATTTTTTCGTTTGAAAAAATATTCCTCAAAAAAGGCTACAAAGTCCGAGAAAAATATAAAATCAAATCTTATCCTTTCAATACTGCACTAGTTTTGAGTGAAGAAGGATTTGGAAATGACGATCATATCCCTATTTTCAAAAAACTTGCAATCATCCATGAAATCTGAGGAGAGCACTGAAGTTTTGAGATTGTGATGAGTCAGATCTATCGTGATCATGAAATTGAGATTCCTTCAAGTTTTGCTAGTTTTCAAACCCTTCCGGTACTATGATTGCCCCCACAGCATCCGATCAATCAAGCATGGAGTCAAAAAACTCTTAGCGAATTTTCTAGAGAAACTTCTAATACTACAATCTTAGCTTCAGATGTAGAAAAATTCCAGACACTCAAATCACTTTTTGCCGAATATCTAGATCCTGAGCATCCAATAATGCATTACACTAATACACAAGAAATGCTTATCAATACTACTTGAGCTGCCATCAGCGATCTCCCCCAAGCAGAAAAAAGAGCCAAAGACTGGCTCAAAAATCATCAAGAATAGCATCTTATTCGCCATCAAATAACAAACAGGACTAGCTATTGAAAGCTAGTTTTATTCAATTTCAGAAAATCTTGGGAAAAAGAGATAAATAATCGTATAAAATGCATCGATCACTTTATCTAGTCCCTTTTCTTGTTTAAACATTTTCTCTGTCAAAATTCCCTCCAACCTGAAAAGCTCATCTTCTACCACTTTCCCCAACTCTTGGAATCTCTGCTTATCTTTATTTTCTGGTGCATTGAGTGCTCTAAATTCCCAAAAGGTTGCTAAATCATTTTCCACAAAACGAGCAAAAAGCTGACCACCTTTAGTCTTTTTTATTTCCTCTACTCTCTGCAAGAGATAAGTTTCTATAAATTTTTCTACCTGCTGTTTTTCTGTTTGATCCAAATTTTTGAATACTGATCCAAAAACCGGATGCTGCTCTAGTTCTGAAAAGTAAGGGATTTTTTTATTTGCTGTCTCCAGATTGGAGATAATGGTCATCATTTGTTCTTGCTGTGCTGCTTGCATCTT
>CAYIZS010000068.1:0-4739 GCA_964367985.1 uncultured Candidatus Peribacteria bacterium | reverse complement strand
TCCTATCACAAACCAAAATTGTCTCAAAATCCTGAAAACTTTGCCCTCCTAAACAAGCAAGGAGTCTCGCCAATAATTCCAGATCTGTTGCTCTCGTAGGGACTACAATAGAAAGATGAGGCATTTGAGTATAAGAAAAGAGGGATAAAATCCCTCTCAGTATAGCAATCTTTCCTAGAAAGTAAAGAACAGACGAGAAAAAATAAGTTATGAGGTTCTAAATTTTCCTTCTTTATCTACTTTCAGATTTTTTAATTGATCATAAGATGTTAGATGATTAGTATTTCAAGAAAGCTTTAGTACATTTTCAAAAAATTCTTTTTTACTTGGACTCAGCTTAGATAATAAATGATCATAAAACCCCTTAGGATCTTTTTTATTTTTTAGATCATCTTTCAAAGAATCATTGATTCAAATAGCAGTTAAACTATCAGATCTCCGATTTCCTTTATTGATCCAGTCCATCAGCGGTGTAGCAATATCCTCAAAATAGAATCCATTATAATCTTTTTGCAAACTTGCAGTGAATGCTCCAAATCAAGAAATATTTCTAGGAGAATTAATATGAGTTAATTGTTTAATATAATTTTTAGTATCAGAATTCCACACTCTATCAACTTCTTTGTCTAGACCCATCATTGCTCTGACTTTTTTATTATCTTCCAAGGTTCTTTTATCTACATATTTTTGAATTGGGTTATTTCTCTGATAAGAATCTTTGAGATACTCTACTCAACCAAAACCAATGGCACCCGCAGGAGTAGGAATAACTCTAATTGATCCAAGAGTAGAATCCACCAATTTCACTGCACTTTCTGTCATATCGTCAACCATTTTGATTCCAGTCTTTGAGCTTATTGCCACTTTGATCAAGGTCCAAATCAAAAAGAGCGCCAAAAATGCCATTAAAATATCTGAAAGTGTTTTCTGTCATTGATAAAAAATAATATTAAACATATCTTTGACCTCTATCCCGGAAACAGTTTCCTGAATATGTTTCGGATCCTCAGTAGAAACTTCTTGATGATAAACCTCTAGTCCAGAAAAGTTGAGTGCACTTCTAGAGGACAAGTCTTTAAACAAAATCAAAACAATCATTGCTACAGAAATCATCAATGCAAAAAGCACCGGCTTGAAAACCATATTGAGCAAAGTTTTGAGATCCAATAATTTCATGGCCTCATCAGCTCACTTGATTTTGCCTCCAACAACTTTTAATAATACCAAAATAGGACTACTAACAACCAACAATCGGATGACCGCAACTCTCACAATATTGACAAAAATCAACAATAACAAAGCTACCGTATAGAGGATAATCATCCCAGCATTGATAGTAATAATCAAAAGTTCCTTCATCAAAGCATCAAAACTACTTCTTCCTTTCTTTTCATCATAAAAGACATTCAGTTCCTGCCCCTCTAAAATCACAAATCATAAATACATCAGAGGCCCTGAAAGATTTTTGGGACTTGGCAAGATACTATCGATCAATTCTTCTTCTGAAATCCTATTGGATCCTTCCCCAATAGGGACAATACTAAGATTTAGTTTATCTCCCTCTTTATTCATTTTTTCTAGCTTTACAACAGTATCTTCATAAGCACTTCTGAAAACAGAATTAGTTCTCAACTGTATCTCAAACTTATCTTTGAGAGAACTATTATTTGCAATCATCTGAGAAGGAAGTGCTGAAACTGTAGCCATCAATATGGTAGAAACATCTACTATCACCATCACCAAAAATCGACTCATCTGCACCAGTACCGAAGCAACCAATAAATTGACAATATTTTTTTTGATATTAACCTCTCCCTTTCACCTGTAACTATTGATAATATAAGAAAAAATATAATAAAAAAATAAAAATCAGATTCCAAAATTCACAAAGGTTCTCACCAACTGTCGAATCTGCCAAAGATAGGTATCTAAATTGATAAACTCTCAATACACAAAAACATTGGTCATCAGTTTTCAAGCAATATTTCCCAAAACAATCCACAATCGAGAAGAAAGATCTAAAACTAAGTAAAGTGCATCTAAAAACTTTGATACAAGCTCATTGGAAGATCGCGTTGCATCTCCTGAAGCAAAAACCTGAGGAAATAGAAAAAATACTACCACAATGATCAAGCATCAGAGATATTTTTTTCTCACAATCTTTCCTGGTTTTTGCAAATGCATGTAAAAAATAACAATCTAAATAAACTAAGCTGTTGTAATTTCTTCCGCTTTAATAGTCTGAACTCCTGAAGCATCTTCTTTAATAATTTTATATTTTTTGCCATCTTTAGTAGTAAACTCCTTGTTTGCATACTGGGCAGTATAGTGCTGTAATACATAATTTTTTATATAAACATTGTTTATATAGCCATTGAACGTAGCTATCGTATCCATTTTGCTAATATCCAAAAGGTCTTTAACTTGAGCATCTAATCTTTGAGTAACACTTTGTTTTTGATTTTCATCAGTTATTTTCTTTATTTCTGCCTCAATATCTGCGACAGCTTTACTAGCAGAAGGACCCGTGAACATTGAAGCAACCTGATAATCAGTTGTTCAGATTTTTACCGATGAATCTCCTGCCACAAATGCTTGTACAAACTTACCTCCTTCTTCCGTTGACAGCTGAGCATAATCAAAGTTATTTTTGTCTTTGTCTTTGTTTCCAAAAAAATTATCAATCTTTTCTCTATCTCTTTTCCCGATATTCTGAGCAAGTTGATCGATATTTCTTGGAATTTCCTTCAGTGCAGAAAACCCAACCGCTCACTTGGTAGTAGGAATAATAGGAATAGATCATAAAACTTTTTCTCAGAGTTTTTGCAAACTCCCTCCTACACTTTTTCCGATACTGGTTTGTTTTATTGCCCAAAAAAGCAAGAACCAAGTGATTGCAATTCCAAAAAGCATCACCAGTATCCAAGAAAAGCTAATACTTCCTTGTTCATATTTAAGTTTTATAAAGCCCATAATAGAAATAAAACCATGATCATCTGCATCAAAATCTACTCCTGTAGCCTCTTTAATCTTCTCTATTTTTACAGGGTCTTTTACAACTTCTGAAGGTTCCATACCAATGGAATTCTTTAATGCAGTCATAAAAACAATAGCAATTCCTAAGGCAAAAGAAACAAAAACCGGAGTTAGTAAAAGATTGATCAGATTTGTAACACTAAAATGTTCTAGTCGTTTTGCTCAACTTCCTGCAGATTTTCAAAAAACATCTTTAAAAATCCCTAAAAGAACAAAAAGAGGAGATGTTGCAATTACCAACCAAAGAATTCCTATTCTAGCCAGTAAAACTATCATCAAAGCTATTAAGGGAAGTACCAACATCACAGCAAATGCTGCATTTAAAAACAACTCTACAAATTTTCCAGACAAACTTCAACCACTATTGAGATAAGAGTAATTGATTAAACTAGAATACAAAGAAATAAATGGTCCTGTATAAGAATTTGCTTTTTCAAGAAGTGAATCAACAGTAAATGCTGGATCTTTTTTATACAAGCACTCTGTCGATCCTCAGGTGAGATAGCCGACAAAAGAACAGTCACCAGCACGAGAAGATGAGGTGTAATGATTTTCTCACAAAACAAATGAAGAAGGTCAAAGGACTTCCTTTGCTCAAGTGATATTTTTTACCCAAAGAGGGTAAATAATACCAATATCTACTGCAGCTTGAATTAAAGATCTGTCATTTCTATTTTTATTGAGATCTTCTTCAAATTCCGCCAAAGTTTTGGCATAAGTATCACTGTCTGCCAATCAAGGAAAGGTCATCAACATCCCCCTATACACACAATATCCTCACTCCATTTTAATGTCTTTTTTATCAGTATTTTTTTTATTTAAAGCCTTTTGATTATAAATTGTAAATGCTCTACCTAATAAAAAAGATTCTTGTTCAGATCCTGTTCCTAGTGTCGCTTCTCTACATGGAGCGATGTAAGTTGTATTACCATCTTTATCAGCATAAGATCGATATACCACCAAAGTATCATCAGCATTTTTTTGCTGAGAACCAGCATCTCAATAATTAACTGCGATATTGATTCCCAAAAGTTTTTGGTTTTTTAAAGATTCTACGACATCATTTGATGTTTTTTCTTCTTTCATTACAGAAAGAGGAATACCTCCTAGGGAATAAGTCAAAATCGTAGAAACATCTACCATCGCCATCACCAAAAATCGACTCATATTGATCAAAACTCCCGCCATCAAAACCTTGACAATAATTTTCTGAGGCTTAAACTTTTGTACCCACTCATTTTCACTGGGAGAGAGATTATAAATCAAAATCGAGACCAAAAAAAGAAATCAAAGTGCAAAATTTGAAAAATTTCTTACAATCTGCCAAATTTGCCAAAGATAAGTGTCTAAATTCATAAAAGATCCATAGATTAGCTGATTGTCCATTGCGGCACCTGCTAAAACAATGATCGGCCAGATAATAATATAAGCAAAGCTAGAAATAAATTCCATAAGATTTCTCCAGTTTCTAATATTATTTTGAGTATCCTCTTTTCTTTGTTCGCTATTTGCTGTAGGAGATGCACTTTCCTGAGCATAAACACTAGCTCCACTTGGAATTGATGCGTTGAGAGAAAAATTTGGTAAAAAAACTCAAACCAAAAGTAAGGATAAGAATCCTATTTTCAGGAAAGATTTGAGGAATCTAGCAAGAGAACTGGGCATAGCTTTTTTTGAGATAAAACAATTATCCTATCTATTAT
>CAYIZS010000067.1:0-4743 GCA_964367985.1 uncultured Candidatus Peribacteria bacterium | reverse complement strand
ATTGAATACTATTTTTTTCTCCATTAATTAGCAACACAAAAATACATATTAAGTCGTTCAGTGCAACTAAGATATTGATGCTGACAGGATGGCTCATTGTGCGCAACGGCATCCCTTTATCAAAGAAATAGAAGCTAACTAGCCAATTTCCATTTTGGCATTGCATCCCGATTGTGTTTCCCGCTTTGATAACACTTATCACATTGGGCAGAAATTTCTTATCCAGTTCTGCTTCTGTTAATACAATTTTCTTTTTCATACATTTCTTTTTTTTGGGTTTGTTACGTAATCTGCAACGGTTTTTGTAGGGTTTTTTTTATCGATTCAAGGATGGTGTTACCAAATCCTACTCTTGTGGCTACAAACTTGCCCATCTTAATGCCTCTCATTTTGGATTTTATTCCATCTTTTGTTATGGTTAGTTCTATCATTGCACCATTCAAAAGTGTCATATCCAAAATTGCAAGCGACCTTTCGATTTTCCTATTTGTTTCAGCAGTCGAATCATCTTCGACATACTCAATTTGTTTTTGCCCCAGCATCCATCTTTTGTAATTTTCTGCGGCTCTTAAGAGGGCTTCTTCTAATGATCTGGAGCTTGTTCCTGTAACGAATGGTGGTTCGTGTTCATACAGCCGTGGGTGAATTGTTATTTCTCGAATAACACCTTCACGCTTTCCTTCTATTGAGTATCCATTGCTCAGTGCTTTATCCAAAGAGCACAAATCTATACTCAAACATTCATTTTCTTTTTTTGTTTCCATGATAATATTTTTTAAGATTGTTCTTTTCTTTTTTTTTAGTCTATATTCGTGGAGATATTATATACAATAGCTGGTTAAAGTCAACTATCTTCCAATAAAAAAACCACTAGCTGCTAGGCTAATGGCTTTCGTTACTAATTATTATCGTAGAATTTATCTTCCTAAGAACTTCGCCCAGAGTGCACCTCATAATCAAAAGAAAGAGAAGAGGAGTGCAACAAGATTTTTCCAACGTAATCGACTAAGGAGTGTTACTCATGCACCCAATGCAATTGCTATCCAAGACCAAGTTTGTGACATAGTAAATGTTGGATTGTATGTATAGAGCACCTGTGAAAGTCATAATGCCCATGTTGCAACACTTACCCAACCATAGTATGCACCAAATGTAATCCATCCTCGGTTTTTGTAGCTATTTCTTCCTTTCATAAGCAGAACATCAAGCATCTTTCCTAGCGTCAAGAACAAGAGTACCATGATGATAAAAGAGATTGTATATGCTTCTTGCGCAGTAGCAATTAACCATGCAATATTCAAAATACTTGTTCATGCAAAAAGATCTAAGAAGAGACTATTTTTTGCTTCATCTTTATATTTTTTTCGCATATAAATTGTAAAAATACCAAGAAGAACAAATATTGTTGTCCATGTGAACATAAAAACGATACCTGGAGGCATAAATGTAAATGGGAATACACCACTTAAATTCGTCGGTTGTGGCCCGAGAATGTCTGTTGCCGTAGCAAGATAACTAAAAACATACACAAGAATGACGAGTACCGTGTTGATGATTTTGCGAACCATAATGCTTTTTGAAAAGGATAAAATAATATGATTTCATATTACGAAATGGCCAAAACAAATCAAGAGGAATAACTTGCATTTATATATATATAATTGGTATATATGTACCATTTAATATTTTGTTGAAGAATAATTATGTCTAGGTTGCTTTTTGTGAGTTCTATGGAAGAAAAAAATGATGTAGATATAGATACTATTGTTGGAAAGACGAAAAACAGCACGCAATTCCTTAAAATAAAATGAAATAGGTTGCAGTCTTTAGGGATTATTGATTGATGATATGTAGTCTTGGATTTAGCAAAAACTAATCCAGAAGATGGTGATATTGTTTTGGCATATGTGGATGGTGAATCCAAACCATTTTTGAGAGTGTTTAAAAAGGATGGTGCAAAGACCTATCTTAGCGTCAATGATGATCCGCTTTTGGATATCTATCCTCGCGAAACAATATTTATCCAGTGAACAGTTGTGGGATTTTTTACATCATTGAAACGCAGATAAATGCCACTTACTCAGCCCACTTTTTCTAGCAGAATACGAGCGCTTGTAGATTGTGATTGATTTTTTGCCTGATGTGAAATTGCCAGAAATCCATCATTGGTGTGAAAACCAGTATGCGTGTGTAGAGAAAAAGATATCGTTGTTGCCTGTTCATATGAAGCCAAAAAACATGGCATTAAAACATCAAGTCACAAATGCACCATATACCAAATAATAAACCAATTTATACAAAAGTGGATTTTATCCCGTTCAGAGAATAACAATGGAAGCAACAGCAAAGCAATCAGAGAACGGGAGTTACACCTTTCAATATATAATGAATAAATCGCTCATATCTTTTATACCTTATGTTACTACACTATGGAAACAATACCAGCTATCGTACAACCAAGCAAAGAACAAAAGAAGGTCTTTTACTCTACTATTGCCAAGTTTACAAAGAGTCAAGAATTGAAAGCAAAGATTATCCCCTATCTATTAGAACACTATCCTCAAGTTCTCAGAAATCCAAATAGAAAACAAAGGATGAGAGAGTGTTGCAATATGATAGCTTTTAGGAGATATTTAGATACAGGAAATGTTCAGCTTGTATCCTCTAACTTCTGTAAGTATGACAGGATATGTATTGCGTGTGCTACCAAAAGAGCTATGAGGATGATAAAAAAGTTTTCTCAGGGAATAGAAGAAAACTGATTATATAGCAAGAAATGGTATTATATTGTTTTGACTATAAGCCATAAGGAATGAGATAAGCTCAGTGACCTAATGGATAGACTTATGCTATACAAAGAAAAGTTAGCAAGGGCATATAGAAACAGTAAAAGAGATAATCAAAAATCTAAGAGTTTTTTCACTCAGTTTGATGGGATGGTAATGTCTATAGAGATTGCCCACAAATGAAAGAATGGATGGCATCCTCATATCAATATCCTTGCCTGTAGCAACAATGATATACCTACAGAAAGTAAGTTTGTAAAATGAAACACAAATCAACAATTATTGGATGAATGGAAAGAAATTACAAGTGGTACAAGCTATATCCACAACATACGCCCTATTGAGGTCAAAAAAGACCACTTTTCAAGAAGTGGTATAGGTGAAGTTTTCAAATATGCTATCAAATTCTCTGATTTATCTATGGAACAACTAGCTGAAGTTATGGTAAATCAACACAAACATAAGTATCGCTTCTTTGCTACATATGGTATATTTAGAGGATGGAAAATATGAGAAGGACCAAAGTATGATTGAGATTGGAGTGAATGAGTGTTTTTGCGGAATGAAAAAGAAATGAAATATTTCAAAGTATAAACTAAATACTCCCAATTTCTTTTACTAATTTATCCTTTTCACTAGGGATTTTTGCTTCAAAAGTAATCCTATATTCAAAATCTTTGTTTATTTCTTTGAAAGCTCTAAATCACAGCTCTTTTGCAAACACATCATTAGAGATTTTTGTATCTCACTTTTTGTAATATTCTTGTGCTTTTTTGTAGTCTTCCCTTTTGTCGCTTCCTTTAACTTCAATTACTAAGTATCTTTTTCATCCTCATTTTTTTTCTATTTCTACAAGAAAATCGGGGAAATATTTTTTTATTTTCTTTTCGTCCTCTTCGTATATTTCATATTGGAAAAAGAAATCTGTATAGTTTTCGCTTCCAGTTCATCAGGTAAAGTAAATGTCGTTTACTTCTTCGTCTTTATCCAAAGTGTTATGGATATATTTAAATAACTCTAATTCATCAGTACTATCAAAATTATATGGATTTATATGGAATCAAAGTCTATTTTCTTCAACATCTCTTTTATAGCATACCAAAGAAAGATTGTCTTTGTCTACCTCAAAAGTAAATGAATTACTATCTATTTTGATAAGTTTCAATTCTTCTTCTATTGTTTCCGTCTTTTCTTCATAATTATAGTAGTTTTTACAGATTTCATCTATAATAAATCATAGTTTTTGATTATCTTCACTTATTGTTTTTTCTAATTTATCTTTGCTATGTCAGGTATTTTTTAGAATCTCTTTGATTGATGAAAAATCTATGTGGGTATTTTTATATATGTTCCAAAGTATTTCATAGTAATTGATTTGTTTGTTTAGTAGTTCTTTGTCTATTGTTTTGATTCATTTGTCATCGTAAGAAGTCCTTAGTTCTTTTATGTGCATATAAATTTCTTGTGGTTTATACTTGTTGAAATCTATAGTAAACTTTGAAAAGTCTTTTTGTTGTGAAGCTATTATGGATTTGATAATCTTTTTGACCCAGATACTCTTTCTTTTCTCTATAGTACATTCAATTGGTTGTCTATTTTTGTTTATTTTCATTATTCCTTCAATATCTATTCCGAAGTTTAGTTTTAGTTCTTTATCTAAGACATTGTAATTTTGTTTAGATAAGAATATGGTTGCCTTTTTATCATTTTTTCCAATAGCTCTCAAACATCTTGCAGTAGATTGTAAAGTAAATATTTGAGGTGGTTTTTTATAAAGAGCTGTAGCAAAAAGAGATTTACAATTTCGTCCTTCAGTTCCTTTATTTACCAATAATATAAACTGTTTTTCGCTCTTTTCTGTATCCAAAAGTTTAAATTCTTGTAGTTCTTCATTTGATACTTCGGCTTAATATGTAAAAATGTGTTGCTAAAGAATAAGAGATTATTAGATAATAAG
>CAYIZS010000066.1:0-4750 GCA_964367985.1 uncultured Candidatus Peribacteria bacterium | reverse complement strand
AAAGAAGAGCATTTAGACAACAAAGAAAACAATATCTAGAACAAAAACAACAAACACAAAAAGAAAAACGAAAAAAAGAACAAGAAGATGCAGTAACAAGAAGATCTTTCGTCACAGAAAAACTAGCAGAGAATCCTTCATTCCAAATTGTATCTGGACTTCCTCAAGCATTAACTTCTGATTTTGAAGAAGATATCAATAAAGATATCCTAGATTTAGCAGAAAATTCTGATTTTATTCAAAAAATCCCCCTAGAATGGCGCAAAAGTATGGCAATCTCTTTTTATCTCAACTATACCAACAGACAAAGTAACAGATGAACACAAGCAAAGGAAATATCAAGAGACAATTTAGATAACAAAGAACGCATTACTCCAAGGAAACAGATGATTGGGGTCGAAAACTCTATGGATAAAAGAACTGAAAATATCATTCAATATCTAATAAATAATAAGTTCAACTGAACAATTGTAGAAAAGAATGTTTACGATAAACTAAAACAAGAGTGGCAAAAGAGCGATCAATATAAAACGATGATTGCAAAATTTAGCAAAAACATGGCACAACAAATTACGAGAGTAAGTAAAACACAAGCAGTTAAAACAGCTGAAACATTACTACATTCTCAAGGAGTTGACGTCAAAACAGGAAGAGTAGAAGGAAATTTAATCAAATTTATAGCTCCATCGCCATGAGGTGGGGAAGAAATAAGTTATAACTATAACTTCATCACTGGAGAACTTTCAGTATCAAATCCTGTGGAAATAGGAAAAACCTCAGAGACAACGATATCTTTTTTAGATAATAAACCTCAAGTATTATTACAACTTCCCAGTCTTGAATCTTTAATGAATAAAAAAGGAAAAATCTCAGAGCTTTTAAACAACAACTGAAACTTTGAAAAGAGTAGTGACTACAATAAATCCTTAAGATCTAATATTTCAAAAAAAATACAATATATCCCTGGATGAATTACTTTACAGATTCTAAAACAAGGAATAGAAAAGAATAAAACTCAATATAGAATCATAGAAACAACAAAAGATATTTTAGAAATAAATGAATATTCAACTCTTAATGTAGAAAATATTAGATGACCCTATGAAATAATAATTCCAATTATCAATAGTTTACAATATTATAATCATGATCAAAACAAATTAGAAGAAATACACCTTTTCCTCAAACAAATCAAAGATGAAAAACAAAGAGTTGGGCAAGAGGTAAATAATAAACCAAATGATATTCAAAATCAAAATACCACAACAACATCAGGATCCTTGGATCATTCTTCTAATACTAATGTGAGTGGACCTAAACAAATATTTGATATTATCTTCAATCCCATTATTCGAGAATACTATCAAAAAAACAAAAGCTATGAAAAAATGAGTCATGGGGTCTGAGCATTGATACATGGATTTGAAATTTCAGATCCCAACAATCCATGAGAGTCTAATAATATACTAGATATAGAAAGAATCAGACCTTTTATGGCACAAAAAGACAAAATAAATGCAGAGAGATGACTCTCTGAGAAAGCATGGCATCTAAAAATGTTAGAGGATATCAATAAAATCCCTTATAATTATAATCAAGAAAAAAAGCACCCAAATATTACAGCAAGCGAAACAAATACAGAAAATCCAGATACAAAGCTAGATCTAGCGTTACAAAAAATCTAACACTTTTATTTTTAAAATACAAAACAATTATGGAAATCTTTAGTGGAAAAATCCAAGCAATCAATGTCAGCAATGGTGAAGGAATCATCGCAATTTTTAATAGAGAACAAGCCAATCAGTACGGCATCACCGAAAGAGACAAAGTTGCTCTCATCCGTAAAGGAGAAGAATATATCGTAGATGTTGCTCTCTCTAATGACCTTTTAGAACCCGGAACCATCGGTGCAAGTAAAGAACTCTTGGATGAATATCCCATCAATGATGGAGATCAAGTACTGGTTGCTTTTACTCAAAATAATCCCCTCTCGCTTCAAGCAATCAGGAAAAAACTTCTCGGAGAAAAAATTACTGCAGAGGAAATTGATGCAATTGTTGAAGATATGCAAAACAATAAACTTTCCGACCTACTCCTCGCCTATTATACCGCAACGAGCTTTTTTTATAAATCTGATCCTGAAGAGCTTGCTTATACTACCAAAGCTACAGCTAATACTGGAGATATCTATCGCTTTCCAGGAATTGTCGCAAGCAAATATTCAATCGGAGGCGTACCTGGAAATGAGACTACCATGATCATCGTACCGATTATTGCAGCACTAGGAATCACTATTCCTAAAACTTTTTCCAAATCAATAACCTCCCCCGCTGCTACTGGAGAATGTGTAGAAGTATTGATGGAAACTAGCTTGAAAAAGAATCAAATTGTGAGACTTATAGATAAACACGGAGCTTGTCTCGCATGGAATGGTAATCTCAATCTCGCTCCTGCAAATGATAGAATCATCAAAGTCTCTGCTCCACTAGGGATGGAACCTTTTGCAAGGATGATTTCTAGTATCATGGCCAAAAACTATGCAATGGGAATCACTCACTGTTTGATCGAAGTCCCTGTAGGACCTACCGCTAAAGTGACGAATGAACAGGATGCCAAAAGAATTGCAGATCATTTTAAATATATTGGAAAAGAACTCTGAATTACTACAGAAGTTGCCATTACAGAAGCTTTAGAACCTATTGGAAGTGGAATCTGAGCAGTATTACAAGCCCAAGAAGCACTCAGAATTTTACAACAACATCCCCAAAAATCTGAATTTTTGGAACATAAATCACTGGATCTTTCTGCTCAGCTTATTCTTTTAGTCGGGAAAGCCAAGGACTATTCTACAGCTTTCAAAATGGCAAAAAAAACACTCCAATCTGGACAAGCTTGGGAAAAAATGCAAGCACTAATTCAAGATCAAAAAAGTAATCTCAAAGAATTAGATTCTGAAAAAATGGTGCTTGCTCCTCATCAAATCAGCTGTAAAGCTCTCAAATCTGGAAAGATTTCAAGTATTGATATGAGACACCTCAACACCATTGCAAGAGCCCTAGGAGCCCCCGTTGATGCACAAGCTGGACTCATTTTGCATGTGAGACTTGGAAAGCAAGTAAAAAAAGGTGATCCAATTTTTACTCTCTACTCAAACTCTCTCAATAAAATAAAAATAACCAAAGAACTCTTGAAAGAAAAAAACATTTATCAGATCAATTAAAATTTAATTTTACGAATTTAAACAAGAATTATTTCAATATTTTTACTGACTCATATTAATACCAAAAATAAGTAAAAGATAAAATATCTCTAAAAATTCAATAAAAGTAAAAACAAGCAAAATTGACATACAGAACCATATACATTTAATTTAAATTTTTATCATTTCCCTCAAAATGAAAAATGTAACTTCAAGTTCCAGAAATACTTCATCATATTCATCAATCTTACAAAAAAATGCAATCATCAAAACACTACTCATCAGTAGCTTATTATACTTCTGAACATCTTGTACAAAAGGCAAATTTCAGAAAAATCAATTAAAAGACCAACCATCACTTGTTCAAGAAGTACCACTAAAAAATACAGAAAAAAACTACAGTACCTTCGAATTATCAGAATTAAAATATCTACAAAAGATTTACCAAGAACTTATGGCTTATAAAGATAAAAAAGCATATCTTGTCACAGAAACTCATCATTGGACTGGAACCGATGAAGCTAGTACTTTTTATCACCTTTTTTACACTAAAAAAGAAGCAGAGAACTTTATTAAAATAAAAAAAGAAGAGATCTCTATTACTGGAGTAAATGTAGAATTGGGAAAAGAGGAAATATTAGTAGATCCTGATACCATAGTACTAATAATAGTTCAACGATACAATTATACCGATCCAAATAGTCCAGGAGCAGCCTTTTTGCGATTAAAAATTGAGGAATGGATATTTATATTAAACAATAATAGAGACCTTGAAAAGCGTGATATTTATTAAAACTATTGTTTTTTAATTTAACTTGATGATAGAAATATAGCTACAATTCCTTCATCAAGATATGAAATAAATTTTCTCGCAACAAGGATCTCAGCCAATTCTTACCCTCTAGTATATCTAACTTTAACTATTGTAGGATACAATTCCATTCTATTGAATAAGAGTCATCAGATTGCATATAGTAAAAAAAACTATATTTTTTTTACAAAACAAAAACCTGCAAAGCAGGCTTTTTTATTTAATATAATACTGAATAACTATAATATTGAGTGTGACTTAGAATGGCAAATCATCTGAACCGCTTGCGCTTGGTCCTCCAGCTCTCTCTAATCTCCAGCAAGTGATACTATTGAACCATCTTCCTGGCTGATTTTTTGATTCATTTGCCCTAGCATTGAGATATACGGTAATGAGATCTCCCTCATTTACTCCATCCAAAAGAGCAATTTTGTCTCTAAAAAAATCTACCGCGATAGATCCTTTGTACTCTCTATCAGTATTTTCTTCCAATACGATAGTTTTCTTTTCTACATTATCCCCAAAGACTTCTGTCTCTCAGATAAATTTTACGAATCCTTGATACTGCATTTAGCTAATATAATAAATATAAAAAAACTGATTCTACTTATCAATTTAAGTTTTTCTCCTTAGATTGCAAGAGCAAAATTTCATCGGTCAAAAGTAGGATTACACCAATTGTCAAAAAAGTATCTGCAAAATTGAATACCGGGAAACTTCCTAGTACAATAAAATCTCTC
>CAYIZS010000065.1:0-4963 GCA_964367985.1 uncultured Candidatus Peribacteria bacterium | reverse complement strand
GTTTAGAGTTCCCCCTCTTGTCAAAGAGGGGGGTGAGGGGGGAGATTTGTATTTAAAGCTGGGGGTGGATTTGTATTTAGAGCTGGAAATAAGAGAAATTTATTTTAGTTTTCCCATCCGGGTGCTTACCTTTTTGGTTTGTCAAAAAAAGTCTTGATTTTTACTTCTTTTCTTTTATAACTAGAAAAATTTACCTTCTAAGATCTACCAGATGGAGAAAATAATCATACAAACTCTGATGAATGATTTTGAATCTATAACCCATAGTACAAAAGATTGAGTTGAGTTTTGGTTGGCAAGAGAGATACAACCCTTGTTATGATATGCCAAACGAGACAATTTTGTAGAGGTAATCAATAAAGCCCAAAAAGCATGTGAGAATAGTTGAAAACCAGTTTCAGATCATTTTGCTGATGTCGGGAAAACGATAAATATGCCGAAATGAGCAAAAAAAACAATAAATGATATGATGTTGACTAGATATGCTTGTTATCTTATTGCTCAAAACTGAGATCCAAGAAAACAAGAAATAGCTTTTGCTCAGACATATTTTGCTCTACAAACAAGAAAATTTGAGCTTATCCAAGAAAAAATTTCTCTTTATGAGAGAGTTGTTGCTCGTAAAAAATTAACTGAGACAGAAAAAGAGTTGTCAAGGGTTATATTTGAACAAACCAAAAGCGATGAAAATTTTGCCCTTATTCGTAGTAAATGAGATACGGCTCTTTTTGGTAGATCAACAAAAGATATGAAGAATAAATGGAAAATAAAGTGAAACCAAGCTCTAGCTGATTTTATGCCGACAATTCTCTTGAAAGCCAAAGATTTTGCGACAGAAATCACGATATATAATGCCAAAAATAGCAATATGGATACAGAACAAAAAATCTCAAAAGAGCATATTATAAATAATGCTTCTGTTAGAGATACTCTTATCAGCAGATGAATCATTCCAGAAGAAGTTAAGCCAGAGCCAGATATCAAAAAAATCGAAAGAAAACTTACAACGGAAGATAAAAAATGATTAGAAAAAACGAAAAAATTTAAAGAAATTTAAAAAATCCTTTTCATCTATAATGACTAAATAATTCAGATTTTAAATTGTGGAGAATCTGCCATAATTAAATCTCAAGTAGTTCACTCTACTCAGTACAGAAAAGAAACTCTTCCCTTCGGGGGGGAGTTTTTTTTTGTTGGTAAATCTCCCCTATCCCCTCTTTATCAACGGAGGAAGTGCTTTATTTAAAGTTCCCCTTTATAAAGGGGATGTCACGAAGTAACAGGGGATTTATCTTACAAATCCCTCCTATCTTATCCAACCCACCCGGGTGGAAATAGAGAAATGCTGCGGGAATTTTTTTAACTAGAGTTCCCCCTCCTTGATAAAGGAGGGGGGAAGGGGGGTGGATTTGTGTTTAGAAAATCCTCCGGCCTTCGGCCACCTCCTTTGGAAAAGGAGGACCACTGGACTTTAGGTAGTGGATCGCTTCACTGCGTTCGCGATGACGGGTGAGCTTTACTTGAAAAAAACTAGGAAATCAATAGAGATAGACTATCAACTAAATCAGATTTTTTTTGCTTATTTATTTTTGAACTTCATGCAACTCACCTTAGTAGACTATCTCGCTGGTATCCAGTCGGGAGATTTGACCCCAGCGATGGTCCTCAGCCATTATCAAAACAAAGCCAAAAGCCAAAACCCTGATCTCAATGCGATAGTCAACTTTACAGACGAATATGTAGCAACACATCAGGAGGCATTTGCTTCTAGAGCTTTGGCGGGAGCTCCTTTTCTGATCAAAGATAATATCTTACTTGAAGATCAAAAGATCTCTGCTTGCTCAAAAATTTTGCAGGGCTATCGTGCGAGCTATAGCGCAACGGTGATGGAAGAGCTAGAAAAGGCCGGTGCCTTGGCCATCGGAATCACCAATATGGATGAATTTGCTGCGGGAGGTTCTACAGCTACTTCTGTTTTTGGAGCGACCAAAAATCCTCATTCTTTGCTTCATTCCCCTGGAGGGAGTTCGGGAGGATCTGCAGCTGCAGTAGCGGCAGATTTAGCACTTTTTGCACTAGGGACAGATACGGGTGGAAGTGTTAGGCAGCCGGCGGCATATTGTGGGGTTGTGGGATTCAAGCCGAGCTATGGTGCGATTTCCCGTTATGGAGTGATCGCAATGGCTTCTTCGCTCGATCAGGTAGGGATTTTGAGCAAAACGGTCGCAGATGCACAGCTGATTTTTTCTTATCTTGCAAAGCATGATCCTAGAGATGCTCAGTCTCATCCTCAGGCTTCAGCTCTTTGAGATCTCAATTCAGCTTCAAAAATCACAAAATCTGATCTCCAAAAGCTCAAGGTTCTCGTACCTCAGGAGCTTCAAACTTTGGAAATGGATGAGGGATTACAGCAGATTTTTATGAATAAAGTAGCACAGCTTATCGCTGCAGGTTATCAGTTAGAATTTGCTCCTGTAGATTATTTTCCTTCCTTGATCCGCAGTTATCAGATCCTGATGTCAGCAGAGTTGAGTAGCAATGTGGCTCGTTTTGATGGGATCCGTTATGGTTTATACAAAAATACTCAGGATTTTGCTTCTTTGGATGAATATTATACGGCTCTCAGAGCTGAAGGATTCGGTTTAGAAATGAAAAGGAGGATTCTCCTCGGGAGTTATATCTTGGATGCAGAGCAGTATGAGGAATATTATCTCTCGGCTCGTCAGGCTAGGCAAGCATTGATTACTCAGCTGGAGCAGATTTTCCAATCCTATGCACTGATTTTGACCCCTATGACCTTGACTCCTGCACCACTCTTACAGGATTCCAAATGACTGGATCATTCGCTAAATGCGGCAGAGGAACTGATGCAGGATTGGACAGATATCTTTGCTGTGTCAGCAAATTTGGCAGGATTACCTGCGATTTCCCTTCCGATGGGTACTGTGATGAGTGATGGCGTTTCGCTTCCTGTTGGGCTTCAGCTAATGGCTCCTAGGTTTCAGGATCAGCAACTCTTGGCTTTTGCGGCTGAGATCGCTGCTTTAGTTGCTCTCTAATGATTTCAGATGACTTTGACTTTGCTGCTCATTTTTGCTCCCTTTTTTGGTTTACTCTTTGGCTCATTTGCTTCAGTGATTCTTTTGAGATGGAAAGAAGCAAAAAGCTGGTCGGAAGCAGGTTCTATCTTGCGAGGGAGGTCGGAGTGTCCTCAGTGTCATCATCAGTTGGGGAGCTGGGATTTGGTTCCAGTATTCAGCTATCTTTGGAATAGGGGCAAATGCCATTATTGTCAGCATCCAGTTTCTCGTTTTTATCTTTTTTTGGAGCTCAGCTCTGCAGTGATTTTCACCTTGGTTAGCATTATTAGCTTTTCCCAAGGGATCGCTTTAGTTCTTTTCCGAGTGCTGAGTGCATGGGGGATTTGGCTACTCTTTATCTATGATATTCGCTATTATGAGTTGCATCTGCCGATACTCATCTTTCTCCTATTATTACTCATCATCCCAGCAGTTCAGTTAGGTCTTGGTCGATCTACTTTTCTTTTCCTCGGGATTTGGACTCTGATTTTTATAGGTATTTATTTCCTAGGGAGATGGATGGTTAGGTGGAAATATCAGATCAAAGGCGAAGGTTTTGGACTCGGAGATGTGATGGTAGCTCCCTATTTGGCAGTGCTATTGAGTTTCTTTTTCCCTCAGGCGGGAGTGCAAGAGGTTTTTTTGCTTTTGATGCTCTTTCTGGTAATTGCTGGGATTTTGGCATTGTTGCATTATCTGATCCAGATCAAACTATTTAACTCCACAGCTAGAGACTTAGATCCAGAACTGGCTCCTCAAGCACTCCCCTTTCTTCCTGCGATGCTGGTAGCAGGACTGTTGTTGATCTTCTGGGGAGAGGGGTTTTTGGCTCAAATGCTAGTTTTTTAGTAGCGATCTTAATTTTTTAGTTTCTTGACTACAATACTGATGCAGTGGTGGAATAAGTTTAAAGAAAATTTTAGCAAACTCGGATGGAGAGGGGGGATTTTTGCAATGTTAGCGATCTTGAGTTATCTCAGTTTTTTTTATCTCCTTTTTGTCCAGGAAAAGATCCTCTACTCGATCGTGCCTTGGATACTTTTTTTCCTCCTGCTTAGTTTCCTCGCAATCGATCTCAGAAAGCTCAAAAAAGTCTGAATGATTGGCTTTTTGGGTCTGGTTTTACTGCTTTTTTTCTTTTTTGTGCCTCCTGGAGCATGGCAGCTTTTGATCGTATTATTACTTTCCTTGTTAGCAGTGTTACTGACTCTAGCTTCTCAGAGAGCTTATTTTGCTAAAGTGAGAAAGATTAGCTGGATGGACTATTTTACTCGCTGAGGAGGGACTTTTGCATTGCTTTCTACCTTGCTTTATGCCTTTGCTTTGATTGGATTCAACAATACTTTCCCGCTCAGCTGTGATCAGATTTTCAAATTTAATGATCGTGTAATCCAGGCATCTTTGGCTCCAGTAGAACAGACCGAGGCGATGAGCAAATCTCTTTTCCTCCAGATCAAGGGATTTTTTATCACTCCTGAGCTAGAGTCTGATCTACAAGCAGAAATTGAAGAACTTTTACCAGCAGAAGAAATTGGACTGGATTTGGGATGGGATAAACTAGAAGGCAATCTTTTCCAGAAAATTAGTCAGTCTTTTTCTCAGCTGACTACGAGTGTGACTAATGAAGTCAAAACTACCCAGCGCGAGATCAATTTCAAAATCTGCAACTCTATCATCTCTCAGATCAAAAAGATTTATGAACATTCCACTTTTCAGCTAGGGGTGATTTTCCTTTTGTATTTGCTTTTTATCGGAGTGGTGAGAATGTTGGTTGCGGTGGTTGGTTATGTGGGCTATGTTTTCTTTCTGCTCTTGAAGCTACTTGGAGCCTATCCTACGCATAAAGTGATGCAAGAGGTGGAGGAATTGAAGTAGGTGTTATT
>CAYIZS010000064.1:0-4969 GCA_964367985.1 uncultured Candidatus Peribacteria bacterium | reverse complement strand
AATCCCTGATCGAGTCAAAGTTGGAAGCACTTTGGAACTCAAACTCCAGCTCAAAAACAAAAAAGAAGGCAGAAAATACGAAGGAATCTTACAACAACCGATCACCTTGATCGCCAATACTACTGCGGTAGGGATCAATCCCGTAGCTATCACCTTAGTTCCTAAAGGAGATTTGCTAGTATCACTCTTGGCTCAAAAGACAGGACCGATCTATATTGCTATCAATTTTGGGATGAAAAAGATTGGACAGATCCAGTTTACGGTACATTAATGATCAATCAATCTTAGTTCTTTCTATAGCTTAATTTAAAACTCATCTCTGAGAAGCCTGAAGAAAAATTAGGTTTTTCTTTTTTCTTTCTTCTTTCTTATTTTGTTGTTTGATGTTACTTATTCAACTGCTTATTTTAGCTGATGAGTTTCAACTGCTATTGCTTTTGTAGGGTGCTTTATGTAAACTACAGAGTAGATGTTTTAGATTTTAACAAGAGATTGTAGATGAAAATTTTGGTGATCAATGCTGGGAGTTCTTCTCTCAAGTATCAGCTTTTTGATATGCAAAGTACTCAGGTTTTGGCTAAAGGTTTGGTAGAGAGGATCTGAATTGCAGAAGGAAAACTCAAACATAGCATTGCGAGTGGCAAGAAAATAGAAATAGCTCAGGATTTTGCAAATCATGATGTAGCTTTGGAGCAGGTTTTTGCTCTTTTGGTAGATCCAGAGATAGGAGTACTAAAGGATTTATCTGAGATTGAAGCTATTGGACACAGAGTCGTCCATGGAGGAGAGAGATTTCATCAGTCAATGCTGATCAACGATAATCTCAAAGCTGCGATCAAAGAATTGAGTGTCTTAGCACCTCTTCACAATCCAGCCAACCTCATGGGAATCGAAGCGAGTGAAAAGATTCTCCCTGGAGTACCCAATATTGCAGTATTTGATACTGCATTTCATCAGTCCATGCCCAAAAAAACCTATCTCTATGCTCTTCCTTACGAACGATATGAAGAATATAAAGTGAGAAAATATGGATTTCATGGGACTTCTCATAGATATGTCTACGAGAGACTTTCAGAAATTCTCGGTAGAAATGACCTCAAAGTGATCACTTGTCATGTAGGAAATGGTGCAAGTATTACTGCTATCGACAGTGGAAAGGTAGTTAATACTTCGATGGGATTTACTCCTCTAGAAGGATTGATCATGGGTACGAGATCTGGGGATATTGATCCGGCAATCATCCCTTATATGATGAAAAAAGAAAACCTCTCTCCCAATGAGATCGAGACCATTCTCAATAAAAAATCCTGAATCCTTTGACTCTACAAGCGTTCTTCTGATCATAGAGAGATCGAGGAGGGATATTTGGCAGGGAGAGAGATAGAGACAGATATTATCAGTATGATCACCGATGATATTCTCAAATATATTGGAGCTTATGCTGCGATGCTCCAAGGAGTAGATGCAATTGTATTTACTGCTGGAGTGCTAGAAAATTCCAAAGTACAGAGAAAATTGATCGCAGAGAATCTTGCTTGGATGGGAGTAGATTTTGATGAGAGTAAGAATGATTTTAGAGGAGAAGAGAGGAGACTGACTACAGAAACCAGTAAAGTTCAGCTACGAGTCATTCCTACTGATGAAGAACTGATGATCGCAAAAGATACTTATAGCATTGTCAAAAAATAGTCAGACTGGTTGATTGATTTTGTGCAAAAGAAAAAAGGGTATTGATTCCCTTTTTTTTGATTTAAGTTATTCTCTAACCTATCTCCTTCCTCTCCTTTTTTGGCGGAAATTTCCTCCTCTATTTTTATCTTCTTTGGCTTTGGAGATGAGTGATTTGCCTCCAGATTTTTCTTCTTTGAAACTGCGGAGGATCTGCTCTGCATCCAAATAAGGAACTGTAAGGAAAGAAAAATCATCCATCACTCTCACATCATCGATGACTTTGGAGCTAATTTTTGCTTTTTGGACCAAAAGATCTACCAGTGAACGAGGGCTGAGTCCAGATTTTCTCCCTAATGCGACAAAAAGTCTGGTTTTACCTTTGTTGTCCACTCTCACTTCATTGAGGTCACGGTATTTTTTGAGATCAAACTCTGATTGATAGTTGAGCATCAAGAAGGCAGCAGCCAATTCCTGAGGATCAAACTGCTCCAAAAGTTCTGCTGCGAGAGGAAAGTATTTGTGAAATCCTTCTCCATCTACGATTGCAGTAATATCTGCAAAAAACTGTTCTTTCTTTTTATCGATAATTTCTTGGGCACTCGGGATTTTGGCTTTTTCGATCTCATTTTTGGTATCTCTCTGGAGAAAAACGAGTTTTCTATATTCCTGAGGACTGACAAAGGTGATTGCGATCCCAGATCTCCCAGCTCTTCCTGTCCTTCCAATCCTATGAATATAGCTTTCAGAATCCTGAGGAAGGGCATAATTGATCACATGGGAAATATTATCTACATCGATCCCTCTGGCAGCTACATCGGTTGCGATCAGGATTTGGGTATTTTTTTCTTTAAAATTTTTGAGGATGATTTCTCTCTGTTTTTGGAGGATATCTCCGTGGAGTCCTTGGGCTTTGTAGCCTTTTTTGATCAGCTGACCAACGAGTTCATCGACATCGAGTTTAGTCTTGCAAAAGACAATCCCATAAAAATCTGGCTCTACATCGATGATTCTTCAGAGTGCTTCTAGCTTGTCTCTTTCCTGCACTTCAAAATAAATCTGTGAAGTCTGAGCAGTGTCTTCTGCAGCTTTGGGGCTAGAGATGAGCTGATAGTCTCCCATATATTTTTTGGCTACCTGGAGAATGGCTCTGGGCATTGTCGCAGAAAAGAGCAAAACATTCTGATCCGTATTGGTTTGTTTGAATATTTTTTCGATATCATCAACAAATCCCATATTGAGCATTTCATCTGCTTCATCGAGGATGAGATACTGGAGATCTCTGAGATTAAGGACCTTGCGATCTAGATAGTCGATCATCCTCCCTGGAGTAGCAACAATGATATCCACCCCTTTTTTGAGTGCAGAAAGCTGTTTGGTATAGGACTGTCCTCCGTAGATTGCGAGAATACTGAGGGATTTTTTTGACTGAAGTGAGTCGATCTCTACGGCTACTTGGTTTGCAAGTTCTCTAGTCGGTACCAAAATGAGAGCCTGGATTTTATGATTGGGCTGAAGTTTTTCGATCAGAGGAATCCCAAAAGCGGCGGTTTTCCCTGTACCTGTAGAGGCCTGTCCAATAATATTGGTGCCACCTTCTAGGAGGAGAGGAATCACCTTTTCCTGGATCGGAGAAGGAGTAGAAAATCATTTCTCAGCGAGGGCTGGGAGGGTTTTGTCTGAAAGTCAGAGTTTTTGAAAAGCTAAGGGCATCGGTAAAAATAGAAAGTTAAAAGATCCCAACGATTGGGATTCAAAGGTAATCTCGTACACAACGGGGTAACTCCTCAGCAAAGAATGCTGAAATTGCTCGTGTCGTTTTTCCAAGAAACTTTGCTAAAAACTCTCTGGAAAAAAAAGGGCAAAATTTTCTAGTTATTTTTATGGGGAAAATGCTATGATGCGCTCTAAACCAGAAAAAGACTAAACATACTTTGCAATGATGACTTTGAATACTAGAGTATACTCAATTCCTAGTCAAATACTAGGAGAAAGAAATCAGATTTTTGGGATTTTTTTGGTCTTGTTATCGGGCAGATTTTAACTACTATAAAGCTATAATTTTTTACTTTATTTAGGACAATTAGGATGTGAAAAAAATGACTTTTATGGGCGATCGGAGTGATTTTACTAGCAGCGATCGTGTATCTCATCTGGGGGATCAAAGCTCCAGCACAAATTATCGAAGAAGTAGAAATCGGAAATCCCGCATCAGCATTTTGTATTTCTCAGGGAGGAACACTAGAAATCGTAGCTGATGAAGAGGGCAATGAAATCGGACTTTGCACCCTGGTAAGTGGAGAGATCTGTGAGGAGTGGGCGTATTTTAGAGGGGAATGTGGGACTGATGAATTAGAAGAAATGGAGGTAGAAGAAATGGAGCCCTTGAGTAGCGATGCTGAGGAGCTTTTTGCAAACTACGTAGGACTGGATCTCGAGGCAGCTCAGGAGTATGCAGAGGCAGAGGGTAGAGATTTTCGTGTAGTATCCATGGATGGAGAACTGCAGCCAGTGACGATGGATCTGAGAGAGGGGCGCATCAATGCCTATGTGGAAAATGGCGTGGTAGTGGATATTGATGTAGAGACAATGGGATTCCAAATTTTTGATGCTGGAATAGAAGAGTTAGAGTAAGATTTTTTCTTTCTTATCTATAAAAAAAGAGCAGTGATGAGCTGCTTTTTTTGAAAGGTGGAAACAATATGTAATATCTTGTTGTATCATTAATTGATCAGGAGGTAAATTTTGCAAAATTTATTCTAATAATTAGTGGTGCACTTCATATGATAATGTTTAATTTAATTGTTGAATAGAATGAGAAAATATTTACACTAATTTATCAAAAATATTAAAAGAGTATGTAAAAAATTTTGCTAAAGTACTCTAGACCCTAAATCAATTTAATTTATTATCTTAATAGATACATGAAAAAATATCAATTATCACAAAGCACATTAGAACAAATTGGCCATTATGTTTATGTTTTAATTGATCCAAGAGATTGAAAAATCTTTTATGTTTGAAAATGAACAAGGAATAGAATAAACGATCACATTAAAGGTATCTTTAAAGAAAATAAAAAAGAAAGTGAAAAAAACAAAAAAATAGACGAAATAATAAAATCATGAAGAGATGTTAAACAAATCATTGTCAGACATAGAATAAAATCTATAGATGAAGCATTTGATATAGAAGCTGCTATCATTGATATACTTAGTTATGAATGATATAAACTGACGAATATAGTAAAGTGACATAAATCAAATGAAGTATGAATTATGGATTTAGATGATATTAAAAT
>CAYIZS010000063.1:0-5077 GCA_964367985.1 uncultured Candidatus Peribacteria bacterium | reverse complement strand
CTAACATTTCTGTCTGACCTTTTGAATTTGCAGTAGTTGCAGTATTTTGAGCAAACACTCATTTCGGTGCTCCAGACAATGCAGCCATCAACATTGCTGTCTGTCAAAATTTTTGTAATTTTCCTTTCCATTTATTGCTTTTTTTAGATGCTTCTAAATCCTTTAAATCATTTACATTGCTCATAGCTAGAAAAAGTGAAAATATAAAAACGATACTACAAGTATAGTGCTTTTACTCCCTTTGTCAAGAATTTTGATGAGAAAGTATCTTTAGATTGAATTTTTATACAAATTAGCTAATTTCAGGATTGATCTGTTTTATTTTTTTATTATTTCTCATGCATATTGTTGGGATTACTGGGACTTCCTGAGCAGGCAAAGGCACCGTAGTGGAGATTTTGATCAGTCAATATGGCTATCAGCACTATGGAGTCAGCGAATATCTGAGCCAAGAGCTCAAAAAACAGGGATTAGCTGTAGATAGACAACATCTCATCGACCTTGCAAATCAGCTGAGAAGCAAACATGGAAACTGAGCGATCGTCCAGCTCCTCTATCAACAAGCAAAAAAACAGGGCGGAAATGCGATCATCGAATCACTTCGTAGTGTCTGAGAGGTGCAAGAATTGCAAAAAAATGCTGATTTCATCCTCCTAGCGGTAGATGCTGACCCTCAGACCAGATACCAAAGAATCCTCCAGAGAAAAAGTGCCAAAGATCAAATCTCTCGAGAGACCTTTCTCCAACAAGAACACTCAGAAATGCAAAATACCGATCCAAACAAACAAAATATCCAGGCTTGTATGGATTTGGCAAATTATCATATCAATAATGATGGTACTTTGGAAGAACTCAAAGCACAAATCCAAACTCTTTTTGATCACTAACTCCTCTGATAGCTAATGGGAAAACATCTGATTTTTTTTGCTACTTGGCTCCTCGCTTTTGGTGCATGGTATGCCTACGATCATTTTGATCCAGCTCCACAGACTCCGAGTAGCATCCAACGGAACTACAATCCCCAGCAGTGGGAGCAGATCACGGGACAGATTTTTATAGCTCCAGATCCTGAGCTGTTGGAAAGCTATCAAGAAAGTTTGAAAAAAAGTCAGAAAATCCAGATTCAAACCTATGAATTTACCCAAAAAGATCTCAAAGCTCAGCTCAAATCTCTCGCTCAACTCGGTAATCCCATCCATATTTTGATAGAAAATCAGAAATTTCAACAATTTCAAAATACCTTCAAAATTCTGACGGAAGAGTTTGCTGACACTCCAAGTATCAGAGTCCGCTCTGACCAGCACCTCCCAACTACTTACCTCCATAGCAAAATCACACTCTTGGATGATGCTTTCTGGCTCCAAACCTCTAATCTCACTCAGTCTAGTTTTTTCACCAATCGTGAGCATTTTTTCTACTCTCAGCATACAGGAGTCCTGGAAAGTCTGAGGACTATTTTTGAAAAAGATCGAGACGGAATCCCATTGAAGCTAAGCGATCTCCATCCCAACTTGCTAGTTTGTAATCTCAATTGTAGAGTTGGGATTCAAAATCTTCTGCAGAGTGCAGAAAAAAGTATCACTATCCAAACCCAATACATCACCGATCCTCAGCTTTTTGAACTTTTACAAGAAAAAGACTCGCAAGTCCAACTCCAGATCATTCTCACCCACAATACCGACAATCAAAAAATCCTCAACTACTTTGGCCCAGAAAAAGTCAAACTCAGCAAAAAGCCCTACATTCATACTAAAATGATCTTGATCGATAATGAAATTCTTTTGCTAGGAAGCATGAATCTCTCTAGCAATAGCTTGGATAATAATAGAGAAATCTGAATTTTCTTGACAGATCCTGACCTCATCCAAAGCTTTTTACAAGGATTTGAGCAAGATTGGAAAAGTTTGTAATAGATAAATATCCTATTAAATGATAAAAAAAGTGCCTTGATAGCACTTTCTTTTTTTATATCAATTCACAAAGACTAATATTCTACTTCTACTCCTGGACTCATCGTACTAGCAAGTACCACTTTTTTTACCAATTTTCCTTTTACTCCAGTAGGTCTATTTTCTTCAAGTGCTTTGAGCAAAGTTTCAACATTTTCTAATAACTTTGTATCATCAAAAGAAATCTTTCCTACAAGTGCATGGATATTTCCTGTCTTATCGAGTCTGAATTCAATTTTTCCTTTTTTGGATTCATCTACTGCCTGAGCAGGATTAGCTGCTACTGTTCCAGCTTTTGGAGAAGGCATCAATCCTTTTGGTCCGAGCTGTTTAGCTACTGGAGCCAAATCTCTAATCAATTCTGGAGTAGTGATCAAAATATCAAAATCAAATTTACCCGCTTTGATATCATTGAGCAAGCTTTCATATCCTGCGATATCTGCACCTGCCTGTTTCATTTCTTCAGCCTTGTCATCTGTGATAAATACTGCAACTTTTTTGCTCTTTCCTGTCCCATGAGGAAGAATAGTAGTTGCTCTGATCATCTGATCATTATACTTTGGATTGGCATTAGTTTTGATAGCAATTTCGATACTTGCATCAAATTTTGCATAGTTGAGTTTTTTAACCAAAGCGATCGCCTCTGAGAGAGGATATTTCTTGCTATGGTCAAATTGTTTTTTGGATTCTAGATACTTTTTACCGTGATTCATAGTTGTAATAGATAAACAAATAAAAGTGGTGAAACGATCAAAGATCTCCCACAGGTTTTAATTTTTTTTAGAGTTCTACATCTACTCCCATATTTTTTGCAGTACCTGCAATAATTCTGAAAGCAGCTTCTTTGTCGTTGGCATTGAGATCAGATCCTTTGAGCTCGTAGATCGCGTCCAAATCTTCTCTAGTCAATTTTCCAACTTTCTTTTTGTTTGGTTCTCCTGAAGCAGTTTGTTGGTTGATTCTCCATTTGATCAAACTAGAAGTTACTGGAGTTCCGATTTCCATCTGGAAAGTCCTATCAACATAAACGGTCAGTTTTACTTTTACTCTCACATCAATTCATCCAAATTTTTGCATCAAATCTGATGTTTTTTCGTTGAATTCTTTGGTAAATTGACCAATATTTACTCCATTTGCTCCCAACATAGGTCCTAACGGAGGAGCTGGATTTGCCTTTCCAGCAGGCACCTCGATATTGAGGATTTTTTGTACTTTTGCCATCGGTAATATACAAGGATTAAATAAATAAAGTCTTTAGATATTCTTTGGAGTGATGATACTTTGGATAAGGAATTTGGAGTAACCAAACCTCACCCTTTAGTTCAATAATCATAATCACCAAAATATTTTTGTATTCTGGTAGATTTACATAGGTAATTTTATCTCCAAAGAGTACATTCTCTATGATTTCTTTTTCTGTAGTCATCTGATAGAGATTTCATCCCAAGAGTTGGACCAATGATTTGAGTCCTATGGGATATTTATCCAGACGAGCATAGTAGATATCTTTGTAGTCTTTGAGAAGATATTGGGGTTGTAAATCAAGTAGATCTACTGCCTCTACTACTCCAAAAAACATCTCCGTACCTGAAAGTATCTCGATATGCTGTTGAATAGTTCCTGGAACGATTTCGGTTGAAGCAGATCCGATCGGTTCCGAGTCCTGGATGGCATCTCATCCAGCAGTATTTGAGTACAAAGCTCACAAAAGTTCTTCTACTCCCATCTTTTGAGCAAGCTGATCAGCATCAGACTTTTCTCCTGATAAGATGGTAAGTGAAGGGTTTGGTATAGGTTCATTTTCTGTAGTTTCTGAATGGGTACTCACAAACAAAGAACTCAATACCTTTCCATGGATTTGATAAAAAAGTACGTATACCACGATAAACGCCAAAAACAAAATAATCATCGCCATACTTACCACTTTACTTTGATTTGACATCATCCTCTAGACAATAAAAATACGACTAATTGATCAAATCTATTTTATCCAGATCAATGACTACTGGAGTTAATCTTCATAAAATCTCTATATTTACTACCACCGAAGCAGTATCTGGATCCACATCTCTAATATTTCCTTTCATTCCTTTAAAATCTCCATGCTTAAGTACTACTATATCCCCTACCTTATAAGGAATCGTCAATTCTGATCTCTCCTGAGATTGTTTGATTTGATCCATAATCTTTTGGTATTCACTTTCAGTCAAAGGAATCGGTCTCGTCTCAGCTCCTACAATAAGTCTCACTCCAGGAGTATTTCTCACCACATACCAGATTTTGTCATTCATCTTGGATTTGAAGAAGACATAACCGGGATAGAGCTTTTTCTGTTTGATTTGTTTTTCTCATTTTTTGATAGAAGCTTCATTGATCATCGGATTGAGATAGTCAACTACTTCCTCAGAGAGTCCTTGTTTTTTGACTCTTTCTTGGAGATTTTCTATCACCAAAGACTCTTGACCAGAAGTCACACTCAAAACATATCGTTTGAACTGTTCGTCCTGTATCTGTTTTTTTATTTCATTGATATTGGTGTCTTTTTGCATATTCAGCACAAAAGATAAATAAAGTTTTTATAACATACTTGCAGCGAAACTGCTATAAAGATTTGAGAAAACTGAATCCGTCAGGACAAAATAAAGTCCTGTGATGGTCACTAAGATCAAGATAGCTAAGCTCAGATTACCGATTTGTTTCCAGCTAGGAAATTTGAGTTTTTTGACAGTATCGAGACTATCGTAGATAAAATCCAACATTTGTATAATCCAATCTAAAAAATTAGGTCATAGACCAATCTACTTTTTAGTATAGGAATTTGAAACAAAAATTCAAGCAAAAGAAGCCTGAATTTTGTATCAGATTAAGATTGTAGTAATCTTTTAAACTAGGAATTATTAAAAGTAGCTTCTGCTTCTTCTCCAGCGATATCTGTAGAAGTTCCTGTAAGTTTTGGTGCAGATTTGATTTTCCTAGAATCCAATCTTTTTTCCAAAGTCACTAAATCTTTATTGATATAAATATTATCATCTCTATAAAAAGCTTTTTTTGCTTTTTTATCATCTTTGGAAGTAGCATCTCATCCAAAATCTCAAAAATCATATCACCCGCTAGTTACGGTATTGTTA
>CAYIZS010000062.1:0-5082 GCA_964367985.1 uncultured Candidatus Peribacteria bacterium | reverse complement strand
AATATAATCTACTAGTGATCCCTCAGGATTAAACTCATCTGCTCTCTTGAGCATCTTTTCTGCAATCTCAAAAAGATAGGAATCTAGTCTCCCTTGATTGTAGCTGCCAAAAATCTCCGCAATCTTAGGAGCTGGTAGCTGGTAAACTTTCCTCAGGAGATCATAAGCTTCTGCCATCATCTGCATAATTGCATATTCGATCCCATTATGGAGCATTTTGACATAATGCCCTGCTCCATCGGTTGCGATATGGCTGACACATTTTCCTCCACTAAAATCCTGAGCAGCGATGGACTCTAAGATTTCTTGTACTTTTTGATAGTCTTCTAATTTACCTCCAGGCATGAGACTAGGACCATAGAGTGCCCCTTCTTCTCCTCCTGAGACTCCACATCCGATAAAACTAATTCCTGATGTTGCAAGCGTTGCGCTTCTCCTCTGGGTATCTTTGTATCGGGTATTTCCACAGTCGATGATGAGATCCTCTGGATCCAAGAGAGGAGTCAATTCTGCGATGACTTGATCTACAGGATTTCCTGCCTGGACCATGATGATGATTTTTCTCGGTCTCTGGATACTTGCTACAAAACTTTTTAAATCTGTATACCCATGCAAGAGAGGAGAGTGTTTTTGTGCTATGAATTTCTCAGTCCTTTGGTAGGTCCTGTTATAGAGGGCTACGGAGTAGTCTCTGCTGGCAATATTTCTAGCAAGATTGGCTCCCATTACTGCTAGGCCAATGAGTCCGATATCATGTTTGTTTTCCATCTTTTAGTATTAAATGCTAAAATGACTATTTCAATGATGGTAGAGATATGAGGAGAAAAAACAAGAGATTCAGAATCTTATTTTCTTTTTGAGATCATTTATTTTGCTTGACTTTGTTTGTTATATGAATATTGTCTTGTAAATATAAAAAATATAAAAGAAAGGAGAATTAAATGAAAACAAAAGAAGTACTTATCTATGCTATAGTAACTTTGGTTTTGTTAGGTATTACTTGTATCCCTACAACCAGCTTTAGGACACAATTGATAGTTCTAGGACTATCTCTATTAGGAGTATTTAGTCTGATAGGGACATTACTTTTCTATGAAATACTCCTAAAAGATGGAAATGAAGTATACCAAAAAATTGGAATAATTGGAGCAATTATTTTTGTTATTGGTTTATTCCAATGGGTAGTAAGTGATGTCAATATGGTTGGAAGTTTACTGCCCTTTACTTCAGTAGTTATCGTTGTTGCCTGTGTTATATTTGGTATAATCAAGGGATTAACGATAATCTACAAAAGATATCAAAAGTATCCTAAATAAGGATACTTTTTTAATACTCAATTCTCATCAGCTCATATCTTACTTTTTTACTCCCTAGTACATCTCTGATCATCCTTTCATTTTTATTGAGCTGAGATTGTCCACTTTTGATCTCCAAAAAAATGATTTCTCTCAACTCTCCATGAGAGAGCCCATCAAAAACCAGATAATCTACCCCTTTCCCCAAGAAGACTAAATCTTTGGTATGATAGGGAAAATCTGGGAGGAGAGGAAGCATTTTTTCACTCACTTCTCCGAGGATGCTACTGCGAGATTGACGAACAGACCTTTGACGTATTTCTTTTTCTTTCCCGAGGAAAAAGAGTTTCATCAGGAGAGCGGTGATGATAATTCCAATAATTATTCCTATGATGAGATCGAGATTTGGCATTATTTGTGAGTTTACAAAAATGAAAAATCAGATTTTTTATTTACTTTTTTTAGCCTTTACTGGTTTGCTTTTGGCTATGGATTTCACTTCCTTTTTAGATTTAGATACTATTACTGGATCTACAAGATTCCCATGATCTAGTCTGATAATATGATCTGCAAACTGTAAAATATCTTGATCATGTTCGATCATGAGGATGGTATCTCCCTTATCTAGAAATCTTTTGAGGACTTTGAGGAGTTTTTCGATATCAGCAGGGTGGAGCCCTACCGTTGGTTCATCGAGAAAATAGACCGTATTGCCTCTGTATTCTTTGAGCAAATGTTTGATGAGTTTGAGTCTCTGAGATTCTCCTCCAGAAAGCGTATGAGCTGGCTGTCCCATCTTGAGATATCCCAGTCCGATCTCTACTAATAGCTCGAGCTCTTCTCTGATACTATCGATTTCTTTGAAAAAGACATAAGCTTCATCTACATACATACTCAGGATATCGCTGATGCTTTTTCCTTTCCATTTGATGGCGAGGACTTCAGGTTTATATCTTTTTCCCTGGCAGAGTTCACAGGGGACATAGGTATCAGGGAGAAACTGGAGCTCAATTTTTTTATAACCATATCCATTACAGCCAGGACAAGCTCCTTTATTGGAGTTAAAACTAAAATGTGAATTATTAAATCCTAAATATTTTGCATCACTGGTCCCTGCATAGAGAAGTCTGATTTTATCAAAAACATTGATAAAGGTAGCAGGACAGCTCCTAGGGGTTTTTCCAATACTGGATTGGTCTACATAGATGGTATTTTTGATCAGCTCGTGTCCTTTGATATCTTGGACTCCGATATCTAGATAAAATTCCTCTAGCGCCATGTTTTCAAAATGCTGATACTCTTCTGCTCTCATCACTGGTGCTGCCAAGATTTCTTCCCAGCTGAGTCCCTTTTTGAGGAGCTGGAGTCTGATATAGCTTTGGACAAATTTTTCCTTTTCATTCAAAAATCTATAGAGTGTACTATACATGAGGGTGGTTTTCCCTGCTCAGCTCGCTCCTGTGATGACGGTAAAACTTCAGAGATTGAGTTTGACATCGATACCTTTGAGATTATACTTACTGGCTTTTTTGATATGGACTCGATCTTTGCTTGGGTGATGTTCATAGTTTACTTGGACTTTCCTTTTACCAGTAATATAGTCTGCCGTGAGGGTTGAGCTTTTGAGAAATTCTTGATAAGGGCCATTAAAGATCAGCTCTCCTCAGAAATCACCTGCTCCTGGTCAGATTTCTACTACCCGATCGGATGCCATGATAAATTCTTCATTATGTTCTACGACGATAATCGTATTGCCCATAGCTTTGAGTTTTTGGATGGAAGTGATAGCTCTTTGAATTTCCCCGGTATCGAGTCCAATCGTTGGTTCATCAAGGATATAGATAATTCCCGTGAGTTTATTTCCTAGCTGTTTAGCGAGTCTGAGTCTCTGGATTTCACCTCCAGAAAGGGTATCTGCAGATCTATTGGGCATGAGATAGTCTAGTCCGAGTTCTTGAATGGTTTTGGCCCTATCCATGAGAGGAGTTAGAATTCTTTCCAAGAGATTGTGCGGATGACGAGTAGATTGTTTGAAATAGTCTAGAAATGCTACAATCTCGCTGATCTCTGCCCTTTGCAGATCCCAGATATTGACTTTTAGAATCTCAGGATGTTCAGGAGATGCAAAAGGGAGTCCTTGTTGATCAATAAAAAGTTCTTTTTTAAAAAGTTTTTTGATCGTTTGTAAATCTGATTTTTTTTTGGTTTCTAGGGTCAAAAATGCATGGAGACTTTCTTTTTTGAGTTTGGATCCAAAGCAACTTGGACAGGTTTTCATATTGAGCATTGCTTGAAAATCTACTGTCAGCATTCCTTTGACATACTGATCTTTGATAATTTCCTCAATTCCTTGGTATTTCATGCTGATATGTTTCTCTCCTAGATTGATTCTGAGGAGTTCATCATCTCCTTGGATCACGACATTGAGAAACCATTCAGGGAGTTCTTTCCAGAGTTTATCTGGATCCATGCTATATTTTTGGGCAAGTTTTTTGAGAATATTTTGTCCCAAATTTGACTCTCTCCAGGGCAAAATTGCTTGTAAAAAAGGGCTATAAGGATCGATAATTTTATTATAATCCACTTGCAAAATTTCACCGATTCCTAGACAATTTTCACAGGCACCTTCAGCTCTATTGGGAGAAAAGTTTTGAGTACTAAACTCTGGATAGGTGATATTGCAATTAGGACAAAACATTTTATCGGTAAATCGGAGGATCTCACGATCGAGTTTATTGCTACTTTGTTTGTGGACATTTTCGATTTCTGATTTTTTGCTTTTGCTTTTTTTGATGCTAATGTTTTCGTTGCTTGCTCAGGAAACAGATTTCGTCTCGGTCTTTACAAGCTCATTCGTATTATCTTCTCCTACCAAATATACTCAGAATTTTTTGCTTTCTTCTAGGATTTTGATCATATCTTCTCTGAGTCTACCTTCATTTTTGCTATTTACTGTCACACGATCGAAAATCCCAAAACTTGCCATCGGAAAATAATGCTCAGGAATATTGGGACTCTCGAGATAAAAATATTCAATAGCTTCTAAATCTTTATTTTCTTGAGGAACCAAGAGATATCTAGTGAATCCTTCACCTTTTTCTACTTTGGCTCTATTGCTTTTGACGAATCTACTGAGTTCATTTGCATCTTTAAATTTCCCAGATTCTTTGAGTAGATAGATCCTTTGATCAGGATACAGGGATTTGATCTCAGATAAAATCTGATTGATATTTTTGGGCTCGATCTTGATCCCACAGTTTCGACAATAGGTATCATTGACCTTTGCAAAAAGGAGTCTGAGATAGTCATCGATTTCTGTCAGTGTACCCACACTGGATCTGGAGTTTCAGGTTCTTTTGTTTTGTTCGATAGCAACGGCAGGGGAGAGTCCACTACAGCTATCGATATCTGGTCTATCCCCGAGATTGAAAAACTGTCTCAGATAGCTAGAGAGTGACTCGATATATCTAAATTGCCCTTCTTTATAAATGGTATCAAAAGCCAGAGAAGATTTGCCCGATCCACTGACTCCCGTCACAGTGATGAGTTGATTTTTGGGTAAACTCAGATCAATATTTTTGATATTATTGGTTTTGATGCCTTGGAGCTGGATGATATTATTTCCCAAGCTCTCAGAAAAGTCTCTGGTATTTTTCTTTGCCATGCTTTGGTTAGATGGAGAGAAGTAAATGCTAAGTTTCATTTTAGCAAAAGTACTTGAGATTACAAGAGCTAGATTCTGCAAAAAATTATCATATGAAGTACATCACTATAGTTAGAATAAATG
>CAYIZS010000061.1:0-5257 GCA_964367985.1 uncultured Candidatus Peribacteria bacterium | reverse complement strand
GATATGAATATCTCAGATCAAAAGCATTGAGAAAAATTAAATTATATTATTTAAAAAAAAATAAACACCAAAAGATAACTTAAACAGGATTTTAAATAGTCAAAATATATCCTTATCCCTCTTCATTTATTTTCTCTTCATTTTCCTGTTGGGATTTTTCTTCAAGATATTTCCATAATAGTTCCTTTTTCAATTCTTTAGACATTTTTTTATCTACTCCTTTTTTATATCACTGGATCTCCTGCCATAAAATATTTGGCAAAGAAGATTTATATCACTTTCCAAACCAATTCCATATCTGAGAAATTTCTTCTTCTGTAAATCAATAATAGGCAGTTAAAATATTTTCACACCATTTTAACCTTGCTTCTTCTGTCTCATTAAGTAATTGAAGACAGTCCGATCCAGTAGTAGGAAGATATCAAGGCTTATTTTTAACCAAAGGAGGCGGTCAAATTTCACTACTTTCTTTTATTCTAAGCATTTTTTTGATATATAATATAAATATATTTAAACTTATCCAATAAATTCTTTACCCATATAAGGCTGTAGTACCTTTGGAATTCTGATTCTTCCATCTGCAGTTTGATTATTTTCTACCAGAGCAACCAAAATTCTAGGAGTAGCAATAGCCGTATTATTCATCGTATAACAGTACTGAATCTTTCCATCTTTATTACGATATCTCATATTGAGTCTCCTAGCTTGGAAATCTAAAAAAGCAGTAACAGAATGAGTTTCACCATAAGCATTTCTTGATGGCATCCAGCATTCCAAATCATGAGAATTATACTTTCCTAAAGCCAAATCTCCTGCACAAAGCTGAAGTAGACGATAAGGGAGTTCAAGATCACTCAAAATATCCATAGAATTTTGTAAAATCTGGCGATAATATTCTTCAGACATTTGTAAGTTTGCAGGCAATACAACTACCTGTTCTACCTTCATAAACTGATGCACTCTATAAAGTCCTGCAGTATCTTTTCCATAACTTCCTGCCTCACGACGATAGCAAGCAGAGTATCCACAATATTTTTTGGGTAAATCTTCTTCATTCAGAATCTCTCCCATATAATATGCAGTCACAGGGATCTCAGAAGTACCGATCAACCGTTGATTATCTCTTTCTAACCAATAAGCATCATCCTCTCCACCTGGAAAATATCCAGTACCTTGCAAAGCTTCTGGATTGACTAAATTGGGTACTGCCATAGGGATAAATCCTCTTTCAACAACTTTTTTGAGCGTATATTGCAAAACTGCCTGTTCTAAAAGCATCCCATCTCATTTGAGGAAATAGCTCCTAGCACCCGCCAACTTTACTCCTCTCTCAACATCTACCATATCATGTCTTTTCATAAGTTCTAGATGATCCAAAGGTTTGAAATCAAACTGAGGAGCTGTTCCAAAAATCTCTAGCGCTACATTTTCTGTATCATCTTTTCCATCTGGGATATCTGGATGTAGAGAAGTATTTGGCATTTTTAAAAGCTGTGATTCTAGGATTTTAGTGACTTCGGTATGCTGGGCTTCTAAAGACTGAATTTCAACCTTGAGTGCTTTTGCTCACTCATAATCCTGATTTGTAGCAAGTTGTTTTTGTTTGGATTTATTTTGATCTATTTGGAGCTGGAGTGATCTTCTTTGTTCATCTAAAGATAAAACTTTATCAAGATCAATCTCCATTCCCCTTCTTTGGCAAATTACTTGGTAAGCATGAATATCTTCAGCAACTTTTCTCAAATCTATCATATTTAACGATATTTTAATTAAATAAAATCTATTTTAACAAGGGAGAACGATAATCTTCATCGATTAAAACCAAAGAAGCTCTAGCAAATTCCGATACTCCTAAAAAACAGTCAGTAGTATCTGTTCCAATTCAACTATCTTGACATCTTCGTAGAAACAAATCTCTAAAACTAATATAATCCTGATACTTAGTGGTTGTTGTCTCTTTTTTAAGAATAGAACTCACTAGGTTTTCTCTGATTTGACTAGGATCGTCATAAGTATTAAAAGACATTAATTTACCGTGTAAATATAATTTATTTAGCACTCAAGTATAAACGGTATCCGTTGTACTATTTTTACTTAGAAGTAATCCATTAATAATAAAAGTACCTTTCAAGTAATTTCCCTTATTCACAAAAGAACTTGCATTTGGGTAACCAGCATCATCAAATCAAAGCAACTCCCCAGTAGCTATCTCATTTGGAATAATCAAATTTCCTCCATCAATAAAGAGAGAAAATGGTTGATCTCCAGCTTTCATATATTTTAATAAAGATACATTAGCATTTTTTACCACCAAGGTTTTACCTCTCCATTCAGAAGGATCAGGGATAGAAATATTATTACCACCATCATAACAAATTATTTTTGAACTAAGATCATTTAAGTCGCTTTTCCAAGCATTTCTACAAAGTTTTTCTGCTTGGGCTGCTGCAACATTGATAGAATCAGCCACAGATAAAGCATCAGTAGTGACAGTTTGTGTTTTATCTCCAAAATTTCCTATAATATTTTCCCTATCTCCTGAGAGAATATCTTTTGTTAAACCTACCACTCCACGGACAGCAATACTTCGTTTGAGATCCTGGAAAGAGCGATTATTTTGAGCGGTTCGCTTTTCTCTAGCTACTTCACAAACCACATTATCTCTTGAATCCATTTTGCAATAATCAGAAACGCAATCTTCACCTCATAAAGCAGTTAAAAAGTTCAAATTCACATCATCTCTAGGCCCATGACCACCAACAAAACCAACTCCTCAATTTTTATCATAAAGATATCCAATAACGGTTTTATTATTGATCAATTGCAAATTACAACTTAAGCTTGAATTAGGAATAATTTGATTGATTGATCAACTATAATTTAATCCTGCAACTAACTCAAAAATATCACCATTCAACAATCTGTGTTCTACTTTTCCATAAATTCCATAAAGATCATCCTCACAATTAGTGTATAATCCTCATGTTACTGCCAAATCACCGTAATTATCGCCTATTCCTTGGAGAGAGAGAAGAGAAGGTTCATCTAAAGGCCATAATCTTTCACCTCTTTGAGAATTGTAATAATATCCTTGGATATGAGTAGAACAAGTTATTTTATCTCCATTTGGAGATTGGATAATAATAGGATCTTCAAGTTTTTTCTGAGTAGAAACCCAAAAAGTACCCCCACCAAAATCATTTCCAGCACTACCGAAATGTACTGCAGAAAAATTATTAGCCAAACTCAGAGTTCTTAGACCAATTTGCAAATCTGACCCTAAAGCTCGAATAGTAAATCCTCCTAAAACAACAAATAATAGCACAAACCAAACATTAATACGAGGATATATTGACTTTTTCATTAAAAAATTATTGAGAAAATAAAACTATTCTATAGTCAGAATAATGATATCTATAGAGGGGTCAAGTTTATTTAATTGATTGAGAAGATTTTCTTTCTGAGACAAGGAAAGCTGAAAAATTAGATACTTTTGTTCTGTTTTCTGTATTTTGTTTTCAACTAATTCATAATGTTTTCCATAATTTAAAACCTCTACAGAATCAACTAGTTTTTTTTTCAATAAAATAGTAATAAGGCGCCTTAGCCCTCTACCATTATTTGGATAACGAGCAAAAATTTGGATCATCAGAGTAAAGGTTAAACTAAAATTGAGTAAGTTTAAATATTTTCTTACCTCTTCTGATCAAGAGAAGTTGATTGATTGTATCTTTAGAAGAATAGCTTTGAGCTAAATCTGTAACCTTATGTTCATTGACAAAAATAGCTCCCTGCTGGATCAATTTTTTTGCTTCTCCATTTGATTCAGCCAGTCCAGTAGCGACCAAGATTTCCAAGATTCTCATCTCATGTTTTGGCAATTGAGTCAGTCCAAGTTCACGCTGTAAAGCAAGTAAGTCTGTATCTGACATTTTTTGCATTAAACTGATTCTCTCCTCAGAAGCAAAGAGAAAGTCAGAAATTTTTTCTGCTTGTTGAGCTGCTTGTAATCCAAAAAGGGTTTGCGTCACATAATTTGCCAATTGTTTTTGACCATATCTCAGTTCTGGTTGCTCAAAATGTTGCATCACAATTTTTTCTATTTCAGGGATTTCTAACAAGGTAAGCGCTCTCAAATATTTATCCACATCTTCATCTGTTGCATTGATAAAATACTGATAAACAACATAAGGGCTATTTTTGGTCTGATCTAACCGAATCGCATTTCATTCAGATTTTCAAAACTTTTTGCCACTAGAATCCATCATGAGAGGGATCGTCATCACAAAAGCTTCTGCGGATCATTCAGATTTTTTTCTAAGCATCTCGGTACCAGTCACCATATTTCCTCGCTGATCTGACCCACCAATCTGCAATTTTACTCCATGCTCCTCAAAAAGATGTAAAAAATCATAACCCTGCAAAAGCATATAACTAAACTCCGTGTAAGTAATCCCAGATTCAGGATCTTCAAGTCTTTTTTTGACAGAATCTTTGGAAAGCATTGTCCCCAAAGTAATATATTTCCCTACAGTACGATAAAATTCAAAAACATTCAAATTTTTATAAAAATCATAATTGTTGAGTACCTCAAATTTAAAATTCTGACCCGTCAGAGTTTTGAGATTTTCTAAGATCTGAGCTACTTGGATCGTAATAGCTTCTTGGTTGTGTCTCAGTTCTTCTAATCCAAGGAATGCTCTAGCACTATCTCTCCCTGTCGGATCTCCAATCATCCCTGTAGCACCACCGATAATCATGACAAAAGTATTGCCCTTTTTCATAAAATTGACTGCTGCCATAAAGGTCAAAAAATGCCCCAAATGGAGAGAATCTGCAGTAGGATCATAACCACAATAAAACTTTTCTCCTCACTGATCATAAAGGTCAAAAAGCTTTTCATCTGTAAACTGATATAGGAGCCCACGAGCTGCCAATTCTTCTTTCAAATGCATTGTTGCTATCGTCAAAACTAAAGTAGTTTCATTATTATGATTCTGCTAAAGAAATGCAAAAGAAAAACACCATTTTTTTGACAAAATTCTATATTTTAGTTATAATTGAAAAGAAGATTTTTTATTTAAGGAAATGAGAATGAATCTTGAGTTAAATAACAGAGATAAAACAATCTGAAAAACTTGAAATCCTGAAAGAATTACATCTTTTTCCACAAATAAAATTTCAACAAATAATGAATATCAACAAGAAAATATTCATTATGAAATTGATAAGATAAAACAAAGTCATTGTAAAGATA
>CAYIZS010000060.1:0-5270 GCA_964367985.1 uncultured Candidatus Peribacteria bacterium | reverse complement strand
GGATATAAGTTACTATAAATTTAGAATATTTTAGCATTTTTAACTTACTTTTTCAAATTTTGATAACTGAGTGTAAATATTTTTTCACTCTATTCAATAATTAAATTTAAATTCACTTTCTTCTAAAAAAAAGAAAGAAAAACTGATTGTTTTAGTCAGAGTTTTTTTTATAATCTCAGTAACTTATTTGTTTGTATATTTTATTTTTCCTATCTCACTATTTATGAAAAAGAAACTCATCCTCACTACACTCCTAACCCTGATCTTTGGACTCAGCATCTACAATACCAGCTTTGCATACAAAGAACTCATGATCGAAAATAGAGCTGGAAAGGCTATCAGAGTGATCAAAGTCATCCTCGATGGAGAACATTTTGTCGTAGCATCCCCTGCAAATGATGGAGGCGCAACCTTGGAACAGTTAGCCCAGAAAGTAGGAGGCGATACCGCGATCAATGGAGCTTTTTTCTGCCCAGATGATTATAGTAACTGCAAAATCGATGGCAAAAAGCTGACCCATACCATTTCAGAAAGAGTCTACCTCGGAAATGGTCAGGATCGAAGTAGATTTTGGGGAGATACCAGTATCAGAGCAATCTTCTCTTTTGATCAGCAAGGAAATCCTTTTTTGGTGCAGAAAAGTTTAGGGATGCAAGACATGGGACTGCGAAGCAATATCAACAAAGATAGGATCGATGAAATTTACTTTGGAATTGGAAATTTCCCAGTACTCCTCCAAGAAGGAATCAATGTCGTAGATGCATCAAAATTTTATATTGACAACAAGATGCTTGGAGCCGCAAATAGAAACTTTATCTGTTCTAGTGAAGATGCGAGCACTATTTATATGGGAGTCGTAGGAGGGGTAAATATCTACTCTCTCACTGATTATATCCAGAAAGAATTCTGATGTTGGAATGCGATTTGGCTGGATGCCGGAGCAAGCATTGGAATGGTCTATGAGGGGAATACCCTGGATAGAGGTGCGAGGACCAGGATAATGGATGCTTTTGTCGTTTTGGATAGAGAAGAATATATCAAGCTCACCGGGATTACCCCAGAAGCAAAAAAAATTGATAAAATCCAGACTTATCAACCCACTAGCAAAGACCAACAGCAACTCAAAGCAGTCCAGCAAGTTATTGAACATATCTATCAAAAAGAAGGAAAAGCTAAATGGAAAGTAGAGCTCATCAAACTCATCCGTAGCGCCGCATCTCAAGAAAACTTAAGTCCAACTAAAAAATGGCTTTATAGCCAGACGCTCATCTATCTCTATACCCTCGATCGTATGTAATTTGCTTTTTAAAAAAACAATAAAATGCTAGAAACTCTCCCAAAACTCTGACTCTGAACCTGGAAACTGCAAGGAAATCTTTGTGAAGAAGTAGTAGCAACTGCGCTTGATTTGGGCTACAACTATATTGATACTGCACAAATTTATGGTAACGAAATCCAGATTGGGAATGCTTGGAAAAAATCCCAAATAAGTAGAGAAAAACTGTGGCTCACCAGCAAGGTTTGGTTTGAAAATTATACTAGATTAGAAGAGAGCGTTGAGCAGAGTTTGAAAGATTTGCAAACAGAATATTTGGATTTACTCCTCCTCCATCGACCTACCGATTTTGAACAGGATAGGATTGCTTTTGCAAAGCTGATCAAACTCCAACAGCAAGGAAAAATCAGATTTTTAGGAGTATCGAATTTCACCCTCAAACAACTAGAAAAACTCCGAGTCACTTTTCCCGAGCATCTCTTCAATCATCAGATAGAACGAAGTATCTGCCTCGATCAGCATGCGATGGAACTCTTTGCTCAGGATCGTAAAATCACTCTGACTGCCTACTCCCCTCTCGGTCAAGGAAATCTCCTAAGACTGAATGAACTGCAAGAGATAGCTGAGAAACATCATACTACTCCTGCTCAAATCGCATTAGCTCGATTCTGAGATAAAAAACATGCTAATGTTATTGCCAAAGCTTCAAATCCTGAAAGACTTTTAGCAAATCTAGAAGCAGAGAAAATTATTTTGGATGCTGAGGATTTGGAAAAAATTGATCAGATGCCAAAAAATTATCGCTACTGCAATCCTCCTTTCGCCCCAAACTGGGATAAGTAAAATATGTTTCTTATTTTTTTGATCCTAAGGGTATTAGATAAAAAATCAATTATTTTATTTCTGTCCTCATCAACATCAACATTACCCATCCTCTCATCTCTTGCATAGTAGGAGTGCTATTGCTCAAAATTCAAGATTGTTGAAGTGCTCCAAGATGTGCAGAATAGAAATCTGATCCAGATTGGTTGTAAAGATCTCCATAAAGTACTCTAGAAAGAACTGTTGCAAATTCTGCTCTCATGACAGTTCTATCTGGGTTAAAGATTGCTAAAGCATTTCCTTCTGCATCTACTCCCATGATCTGTAGCTGATAAGCCAACTGAATATAGCTCGGCAAATCTCCTCCCACAGTATCAAGATCTTGAAAATTTGCTTGATCAGTTTTTTGTACTTTTTTTCACAAAACCTGAGTAGCATAAACGGACATCATTTTTGCCATTGCAGCTCTCGTGAGTGGTCCTTCTAGATTTGCCTCTGAGATCGTCTCCATCGTGGTGATTCCTCTGAGATATCCATAAAGATAAGCATCCTTTAATTCCTGAGAAAAATCCGACCCTTGGATAGATGCCAATGCTTTGTTTAGCATTTTGAGTTGCTGTGGTGTATTGGCTTGCTGCTGCTGAAATGTAGAGAGAAGTCCACTCAATGTAGTATCTTTCGTCTCTGTAGTTTGACTCAAAAGTTGAACTCATGTTTGGACTTGTTCAGTTTTTTCTTCTTCTACTTTTTTTACAGGAGGCGGAGTATTTCATCCTCATCATCCTCATCATCCTCATCACCCTGGAGACTTGATAACATTTTCTCTAATAATAGTAAATGAAATAGTAGTACTATTTCCTGCGAAATCGCTTGCCTGGAGCATAAAAATATTATTTCCGATAGCCAAATTGACTGCTTTAGTCCAAGTAGTTCCTTGAGGCTCTAGAACTCCTCCATTCAAAGTCAGACTTGCAAGACCTCCTTCATCACTCACAGTTCCTATCAAAGTAATGCTAGCATCAGTAGTAGTTGCTAGATGTTGATGTGAATTGAGACTCAAACTAGGTGCTAAAGTATCCAAAATTACCATACCAGACCCTGAGAACATATCCTTTCCTCGACTAAGTGTTCGATATAAATTTTTCTCTCCATCTCCGGATAATAACTGGATACTAATCCCGGTACTTTGATTACTCATTCCTGTAAATAATCCTGACTCCAAATCACCAGTAATCTGACAGCTAACATCAACATTTGTCTCAAGATCTAGAGTATAAGTAAGGGTATTGGAAAAAGATTTAGAAAGTTTTAATTCTGGTTGGCAGAGAGGAAGAAAGGCATCTAGGAGCAAATAAGAAAAATTCCCTACTCTATCTCTCATTTGTAATGATAATCCTGTAGCTCCCGTCAGATAGCTATTAGCATCAGTCCAAGTTGCTCCCCCATCTCGAGAATAAGGAAATTCTGACTCCCAGAGATCATCATAACCTGTAAAATGATAAACCAATGATCCTGAAAGACATCGTTCAGAAGTATCCACCCAGCCACTAAGAGTAGGAGCAAAAATATCTAATGCTTTAAAACTCTCATATAAATTCAGTTTTTTCCCACTTTGGATTGTTGCAGATAATCAAGGGATTTGCTCTGCTCCTGTATATAATGCTTCTATCAGTGCATCTCCAGTCAAATCAGGACGATAAGTAGCCAAAAGACTGATTCATCCAACCACCATCGGTGTAGCCATCGAAGTTCAGTCTTTGCTTTTGTAACTACCTCCATTTGTTGTAGAGTAGATATCTACCCCAGGAGCAGCAATCGAAACAAATCCAGTACTATGATTAGAAAAAGATGCCAAGTTATTGCCAGAATTAGTTGCTCCAACACAGATAACACGAGGATTTGTAGCAGAGAGATTACAAGGGAAACTGCTAACAGCATTTTTTCATTCATTTCCAGCAGCAGCTACAAAGACTCCTCCTGCATTAGTAAAATCCGTAATAGCAGTCGTCAAGGTAGCATCACTCCCCTCCATTCCTCGAGAAGCATTGATAATCTGAGCTCCATTATGACGAGCAAAATTGATCGCCTGAGCAAGATGAGCTGAAGTAATAAAACTTCCTGTCCCTACTGTATATCCAGCTTTGATCGCCATGATCTGAGCATAAGGATTGACTCCAACAACTCCCATTCCATTATTCATTTCTGCTCCGATCGTTCCTGCGATATGTGTCCCATGATCATTACTTGACCAAACATTTACTGTAGATTCGGGATGATAAGGATCTTTGACTATTGATTCTGGAAGAGGGATTTTATTTTCAATCGTATTGGCATTTGCATATCGAACTGTTCCTGAGAGGAACCATCCTGAGTAAAAAAAACTTGCTCCATTTTCACAACTTCCCCAGTTAGTTCCACTAGATGTTTTACACTGGTTACTACTCCGCATCTGATGAGACAAATCTGGATGATTATAATCAACTCCGATATCTACTACCGCTACAATAGGAGCATATTGATCCTCTCTATCTAATAAGGAAGTGATTGCTTTGGGCCACTGGGTATTGGGTAAAGCTCGCAATTTATCAAAATCTAGATCATTTGGAGTATAATCGAAAAGCTCATAACGATAGTTTGGCTGAATCTGTGCTTGAGGAAATGCCTCCTCTACTCTAGCAAGAAATGCTGCATCACTTTCTGCTGGATCTGCATAGAGTATATAACTGGTCTGATCTTCATTTACAATCTGATCAATAAAATCAAAATCATCCAAAGGATTTTCTCTTTCGTCAGTTCCAAAGGTTTTGAATCCTGATTTTTCTAACTTTTGTGGCATACTCACCAATATCATACGATCCAAACTGATTAGAGTATTGGGAATATTTTGACTATCCTCTAACCATTCAGCATATTCAGAGAGTACTTGAAGAGAATCTTCTAGCAATAAATCTTCTCAAAAATCAATACCATTTTCAGGCTCTTCAACAATCTTCTCAAAACTAGAATCATCCTCAAAAAATAAAGCATACATTTCTGGCATTTCCTCCATCAAAGGTGAGATATCACTCTCAGCTATAAGCAAAAAAAATGGCTGGGTGAGAATCAAAACTAATATCCCAAGACTAACCAAAAAGATTTTTATTTTTTGTACTATTTTCATTACATTTAATAT
>CAYIZS010000059.1:0-5402 GCA_964367985.1 uncultured Candidatus Peribacteria bacterium | reverse complement strand
TAATTAGAACTTAATTTTATTAGATTGGGTATACTGCAATTTATGTGAAAATTTGCTATCTTTTCAGAAAAAACTCATTAAGATTTAGGGATAAAAGAATGAGCTCTATCGCACCTTTTCCTCTTGTTATTATTAAAGGAAACTCTATAAAAAAGATGTTTAAATCTTAACTAAAGATGTTATGAAAAGATTGTTTTTGTTTATTTTATTTACATCTTCCATCATTCTTTATGGATGTGGGATTCAAAAAAATGAGGAACAAAAGATAGTAGTAAATCAAACAATACCTCAACAAACTTATTCTGCACAAGAACTATTACTTCCGATTTCTCCAATTATTGAAATAGCAGAAATCTGACATCTTGATTCGGCTCAGGTTCAGAAAACAATAGGAGTAGACACTTTTTCCTTAGAATTTATTAAAAAATTTGTTGATGCTCCTTTTTGAGAGGAATTTGGATGGGATATTATGAATGAAGCTTTTGGGACTGATATGAGGCGATACCAAGTTAAACTTCCTGCAGAATGACTTTCTTTTATATTATTAAGTGAGGCTCAACACACCCCAGAGGCTATTGCTGCTATCGAAAGCAAACTTCCTGTAAATCGAAAATCACAATTACTTCCTCAATCTAATGGAGTTAGTATTACTACTTGAAAAAATGGTTCTATAGAATTAAAAAGTTTTTTGATTGGAGGAGGAGATAATCTTTCAGGAGGATTGGATGTGTTTTTTCAGTGACTGAATGATTTTGGAATTCAAAAATATGAGCTTCCCACATGAGCTATTTTTGAAACATTTCTCCCTAAAATAACTCAGTTTTTTGCGGATCATCATCATGATAATATAAACGAACGAAAAGAATTACATGAATTGGAGCGATGATCTCTTAATTCTGTTACATTTGACTGAATTTGAGCTGATAATGAGAGCTTATTAGAGCTTTCTTGGATCTTTCCATTTGGACAACAGATTAATAAAGGAGTGGTATCTGGGAAAGTTAAAACACTAAGTCTAACTAACCAATATGATTTGTTTATATGGACGGTTAGTAATCCAAATGTTTTTTATAGAATTTATCCCAGAAACTCCTCTTTATTACTTGGAGGATTTGAATGAACCCGAGCTATGGACATTCTTCTTCCAGATGGAAGATCTTCTTTTGAAACTAATCTAAAAGCTGATGACTAGAGTTTTTTGCTTCTGTAAAACTGTTTCTTGTTATTTTAACTGTAACTTACTGCTTTATTTTTTAGTGGACTTTTTTTGAAAGTCTCTTTTTTATTAAAAAAATCTCATCTTCTTCTTGCAAAAGCTAGTCATTATCATTAGTCTTAGAGCATCTTTAATTCAAAGCAATTCCTATGCTTTCCCTCTATCTCCATATCCCTTTTTGCCAGTATAAATGCAAATACTGCTCTTTTGCTACCTATCCTTTTGAGGAGATGAATGCTCAGGTAGATCGCTATCTCCAAGCTCTTCATCAGGAAATCGCTGAATATGGTAAATTTTTTCCCCAGAGGCAGATCAAAACCCTTTATCTCTGAGGAGGGACTCCAAATCTCATCTGAGCAGAAAGATTGATTGCATTGATTTCTCAAGTAGAGAAATATTTTGACCTTACTTACCTAGAGGAGCTGAGCTTTGAATTTAATCCTTATCCAGCAGAGGAGGTCTATCAGATTGTCAAAAAAATCCAGAAAGTTTATGGCAAAAAATATCCCAGAGTCAGATTTTCTTTTGGGATTCAGAGTTTTGATAATGAAGTATTGCAGCAATCTGGGAGAGGTTCGCTCTTTCTCGGCTTGGTAGATTTTCTCCGTGGACTTCAACAACTTAAGCAAGATTCTACCGTATTCAACTTTGATTTTATCGCTTTTGGGAAATGGAATCAGAGCAAAAAAGGCAATCCTTATCTCTGGAATCCTTCAGCTTTACAGTTTTTTGAAAATTTGGTACAGTCGCAGTTTGCAGATAGTTTTTCTCTCTATACCCTAGAGCTTTTTGATAAACAGGCTTGGAAAAAGAGGGATCCTAATGTGCTGATTTCTGGAGCTTATTTTGGAACGGATGAGCAAGTCTATGAGGAATTTGATATTCTCAAAAACATTATTCTAGATGGGGGATATCGTAGGTATGAGCTCTCCAATTTTTCTCTAGCAGGAAAATCGAGTATCCACAATAGAGTGTATCGAGAGATGCAAGATTATCTAGGACTGGGAATCAGTGCGGCTTCCTTTCTAACAAATAATTCAAAAAATGCTGACTTTGTTTCTCAGCATCTTTCTGAGGATGCAGTCAAAGGTTTGAGATTCAAAAATACGAGTAATTTTGAAGCCTACTGTGAGAGGAGATTTCTCGATCCTCATGCCTTTGAGCAGATGAGCTCCAAAGACTGGCTGATTGAGGAGTTTTTCCTCTCACTTCGTACAGCTCAGGGCATCAGAGATTTTTCTAGATTTGAATCGATTTTAGTCGCTGATTTTGCAGAGAAAATTGCTAGCTATCAGGAGCAAGGATTTGTAGAAAAAGATCAGGATCAACTGTGGTTGAGTGATGCTGGAATGGATGTATTCAATACGATTGTTACCAGTTTACTGCAGGAAATTTAGAGTCTTTTTATTTATTTGATTGTTTCTTCGATATCCAACATATTTCATAAATCTCCAAGATTAACTTGATAAAAGTTTTTTTGGAAACGACTTTCATCTGGTGTATAAAAACAAATACTGTGATCTAAATATTTTGCGTCTTTTGCAATGGTTTTTAGAACATCTGAGGTGGTAAATCTTGTTGATTTAAAGTTTGCTTTATTTTCTATTTTAAGTTGTTCGGGTTGGATTAGTCAAAAATTGATACGACTTTTTTGATTTAGATAGATAAGCTTATTTTGTTTAATAAAATAATTAAGTACTTCAGCTATCATTTTATCAAATCTATCAGAATTATCTTTATTTCTATAAACCATATCTTTCAGAGACATCCTTTTCCCATCTATTTTTAAAAATTTATAATTATCATTTTTAGGTTCTGGCAATTCTTTTCTTCTAATTTTTTCTTCATAAATATCGACCAAAAACGAGATATCTTTGATAGTTGCCTCTGTAAAATACCTGAGTCTATTCAGAGAGATACTTTTTCATAATTCTGCATTATTCATATTTTTTACCCTATGAAATATTTTCTTTTCTAAGTCCAGAAATTCATGATGCCCCATATTTAGATCATTGTCAAAAGGATAGTAAGATACTTCTTGTTCTAATAGCATATTTTCTTTGATTTGTTGATCTTTATTAACTCATTTGTTGTATTCCTTTGCATCGATAGCAAGGGTTATGTTAAATTTAATATCGGCATATTTCCCATTTCACCCTCTAGATATCTTTCCGTTTGCTATTTGGTAGGCAGCTTGCATTCATCTAGTTGGTTTGGATCAAATGATATTGGTGTATTTTGAGATTACAGATTCTAGTTTATCTTTTCCCTTACTTTTGCGAATTCTTTTACTAAATTTTAGGTCTTCAAAAGATTCCTGTAACTCTTGAATAAGAATTGTCGCATCTTCTTCACTTACAAAGTCTCCTTTTTTATCAAAAGAAATATTTGATATTCTGATTCCAGGAGAAATTAAGATATCTTGTAAATATTTTTTTAAAGAAGAAGTGATATTTTGATTGATTTTTTTCTTATCTCCTATGTCTCAATAATAGGTAGCTCTTAATCATGATTCATCTTGAAGGATGTTTGTTCTACCTCCTATTTTTAATAATTTAGATCAAAGTCCCTTTGGTCTATCTTCCAGCGTTCGATTCGGCTGTTTTGATTTGTTATTTATGTTATTATTTCTTCGTTTTTGGGCAAGATAATTATGTATTTTTACCTTATCAGAATTGTCTTTATTTTCACCAAGCTCTTCATTTCCTAGTTTGCTCGCAACATAGAGTCAGTTTAGAAAGGCGTCTTTTTGTTCTATTCGTTCTTGTCTACCAGATGCTCCTCCCTCTTCATAGGCATTAAATGCTTCAGAGTCTACTAAATAACTAACTACTTGTACATAATGATGAAATGTTCCAACTCGAGGATTTCATCTAGGATCTCTTCTTTTTAGAAAATTAAAATCTCCATCATGAAATATTTTATGAAAAGCTTTGGAGCCTCCTAGATCTGGGATATGATCTGTAGCAATTTTGAAAACCTTTGCTAGATAATTTTCTCATCTTTCATTTACACTTCAATCTTGATTTAAATAGCTGGGATTGCTTTCATAGAGCATATTCGCTAAGGTAATACAGACATCTTTGTAGGCTAATTGTTCTTTAGGGGGAAGATTTTGTTTTTTACTTAATTCGGTGTAATAGTTACGTAATCTATAATGAATCGTGTATTTGCCGTTTTTTTTCTCTAAACTCCTTCTTGATTCTATAAAATTTTTTTCAATAAATTGATTTATTGCATCAATGAGAAGTTTCCTATCTATATCTTCTATTGTTGAATCATTGTTTATTGTTTCAAAGAGTTTCTTTCTTGTATTAGGAATGCTGAACTCCCATAGATTCCCAGAAACATCTACAGGTCATTTTTTTGTTAGTTCTTTATATTTTCTGGATCCTTTTCTAGTTATTATTTTTCAATCTTGTGTAAACTTTAGATTTGCAACTTCATAATCTCCTTTATTTCATGTTTTCATTTTAAATAGGATTAAAGTATCCTGAAGAGTTGATAGGATTATTTTGCCAGTTCTGGATACCATATGTTTCTCGTCAAGGCGTATGCTTGTCTGAGGATTTTGAGGTTGTTCGGCGCGTCCTTTTGAGTTTAAACTATTTTCTTGATTTTTATTCATAAATTAAAAAAAAGATTAAATACTGTCTTAATAGTATATATAAAACAACAAATAAGTCAAGAAATTAATAATGATATTTTTTCCCACTCCAAATAGTGGTAACTCTGTAGAGTTGCTCCAGTAGAGTTAGTTTCGCTAATCCATGGGGGAGAGTGATCGCCCCGAAAGAAAGTATCTTCAAATCAGAAAAAGTATCTTTAAATTTCTGGTCATCTAGACCATAAGGTCAACCCAGGATAAAAACTGTTTTTTTTTGCTCTAATTGTTCTGCAAACTGCAAAGTATCTCGAGTTTCCCCCTCTTTCAAGAGGAGAATTTTTTGATGCTGAGGATATTTTTTTTGGATGAGAGAAATAATGAGATCGCTTTCTCTCTCAATAATCAATGCTACTTGATCTGCTCTGATGGGTTTGAGATCCTGGATCTGGAGTTGTTTGCCCAGTCTTTTTTGATATTCTTGGATTGCAATCCTAAAATGTTTATCTGAGTCTGAAATTGCAACAATACTAAACATGAAAAAATCTGATTTATTAATACAAAAGGTATTTATCTTCATAT
>CAYIZS010000058.1:2635-5428 GCA_964367985.1 uncultured Candidatus Peribacteria bacterium | reverse complement strand
GACTAGACCTTTTGATTACTTTTGGGGCAATGCCAAAAGTAATTCCCTAGCGGAAGCGCTTCCTGTCATTCCGAGCTTGTCGAGAAATTCTGAAGCAACTAAGCACAAATCTCCCCCCTCACCCCCCTCTTTGACAAGAGGGGGAACTTTAAATAGAAAAATGTCTAAAACATTTCCTCCCTTTATCAAGGGAGGATAGAAGGGATTTGTAGACTAAAGCCCACCATAAAGCCCCAAGGGGAAACAAGCCCTCCCACCCATCACGAACTTTCCGCAAAGCGCTGGAAAGCTCCCCTCCGACTCAGCAAACCCCGTCAAAACAATGCGCCGTCTGTTTTGACTAGACCTTTTGATTACTTTTGGGGCAATGCCAAAAGTAATTCCCTAGCGGAAGCGCTTCCTGTCATTCCGAGCTTGTCGAGAAATTCTGAAGCAACTAAGCACAAATCTCCCCCCTCACCCCCCTCTTTGACAAGAGGGGGAACTTTAAATAGAAAAATGTCTAAAGCATTTCCTCCCTTGATAAAGGGAGGATAGAAGGGATTTGTAGACTAAAGCCCTAATCCTCCTCTTTTTGATCCAATAAATCATGCACCTTTTGGAGATAAGGATCATCTACATGGGTATAAATCTGAGTCGTCACAATCGAAGAATGCCCAAGCAAAGCCTGCACGGATCTAATATCTGCTCCTTTTTTGAGTAAACTTGTAGCAAAGGAATGCCTCAAGGTATGGGGAGTAACTTTTTTTTTGATCCCTAATAGTTTGGCATATTTTTTGACGATCTCTTCTATCGCATTTCTAGAGAGTTGCTGTCCGTAGCTATTGTTGGAAAAACTGATAAAAAGATGCACTCCCTCATCCGTTCTCAAATTCTGATAACTTTTGAGCCAATGGCGAGCATCTTGAGTCAAAAAAACGGATCTCAGCTTGGAGCCCTTCCCGATGAGAGAAAACTGTTTTTCTGAAGGATGAATCGCATCCCTCTTGAGATCTATGAGTTCCGTCACCCTCAAGCCCGTCCCATAGAGCATCATCAGGATCAAAGTATTTCTGGCGATCAAGAGTGGATCTTTTTCAAAATCTGCCGGAGCAGCCAAAAGTGAAGCAATCTCCTCTTCTGTCAAAAAATCAATCTTTCTCGGAGCAACTTTGGCAAGCTCAAGTTTTGTCGGACTGATACAATCAATATCATGTTGCTGTAAAAATCTGAAAAAAGATCTCAAAGCTACGATATGATAATTGATCGTTTTATTGCTTAGATTAAGATCATTGAGATAAAGTCTAAAATCCTGAATATCTAGCAAAACAATGCTTCACACCTCCATATTCCCTACAAATTCAATAAATCTCCCAATCCAGAGTTGATAATTTTCTATGGTCTTGGGGCTCATATTTTTGGTATATTCTAGATAGGAAAGATAACTTTTGAGCAAGGGAGAAAGTTGAAGCGTTCTTTGCCTCTTTGGAGAGCTATTGGCAGAAGTAGATGCAATCTGTTCATCCTTTTTCTGTCATCTAGCAAAAAATGTTCATACTTTAGCGATCATTTACGCACTGAGATCTAAATATTCTTCAAATTTTGTCTTTTCTTCACTCCATTTAGATATAGAAAATTCTTCCTCAGATGCAAGGTCTTCTAGAAGTTTTTCTGTCATACTTTTGATATAAGATCCATATTTTCTCATATTCCTATCATTTGAAATATTTCCCAATTCGAGCAATTCCTCTCCTCTTCTCTGGTAGTCTAAAATCTCAATTTTGATTGCTTCAGTATTATCTACCGACCCAACAAGCTTCTCTACCTCATTCAAAGGATCAAAATCATCTCCAAAATCAGCATCATCTTCCTCTGCTTTGAGGTCAATATAGGTAATTGATTCATCTGGAGTAATTTGTAATAAGTCTGGATCAATCGTATCAGGAGCTTCTGCTATCTCAATCTCCTCTCGTTTAATTTCTGGAAGATAGCCACCCTCCTCCTCTCATCCTCATGGAAGTTGTTCTGGATCAATTGTTTCTCCTCCAGTTTCTAGATCTATCGCTGATCCATGTTCAGTTTCTCATCCAATTGTTTCCTCTATCGGAGTAACAGGAGAAGTAGTAAAATCTAAAAGATCTGGATATCTCAGATAAGCTACAAATCACAAAATCACGAAGATCGCCAATCCTCCAAAAATAGGGATCAGTTTTTTAAATATTTTGGAATTTGATCAAACCTTCACCGCAGTAGGAGTCTGAGTAATCACCGTAGCCAAGCTTGGAGAAGGAATGACTGCTTCTCCTTGTTCTAATGCATCCAGAGAAATCCCTGAAGCTACAAGATTAGAATCCAAGTTTTCTGAAACAGTATCTCAAGTCATTGGAGCTGATTCAGAATTTTCTGCATTTTGTGAAAACTGAGAAATCATCTCATCCAGACTCAAAAGTTTTCCTGGTTCTGAATTTGTGTTTGTGGTTGGCATTGTGGATCAATTAATAGATAAAGTATCTTCTGTAATAACATCTTGCTTAATTTCTGGAGATTGCTCTCCTGTAAGAGGTTCTTGTGAATCATCAAAAGAAGTATCATTTGTGGTCATATCTCAAGTAAGTTCTAAAGAAAAAGCTGGTGTTGTTTCCGATTCAAGTTCTACTTCATCTTCTGAATCAAGTTCTACTTCATCTTCTGAATCAAGTTCTACTTCTTCCTCTGAGTCAAGTTCTACTTCATCTTCTGAATCAAGTTCTATTTCTTCCTCTGAATCAAGTTCTATTTCTTCCTCTGAATCAAGTTCTATTTCTTCCTCTGAAT
>CAYIZS010000058.1:0-2535 GCA_964367985.1 uncultured Candidatus Peribacteria bacterium | reverse complement strand
CATCATCAACAAGGTCCTGATCTGCTATAAAATCTGGTAATTCAAGATCTAATGCTCCATTTTCTCAATCCATTTCGGATGGTTCTCTAAAAATTCAAAAATTTTGTAACTCCTCCTCATCTGAATCAGTTTCTTCTACCTCTAAAGAGGATTGTATTTCTTCAAAGCTTTTGATATCAAAATCTCAACTTTCTTCTGAAGACAAATCCTCTGAACGATTATCCAAATCTTCACGATCATCTGAATCTGCTTCACTATCTTCCTCTACAAATCAAATTTCTGCTTGAATTTGATCAAAAGACTTTAGACCTGCCATTGGATCAGAATTTTCTGCTATTAGATCTGTTTCTGATAAAAGATCAGAAGTTTCCTCTTGATTGATAAAAGTATTTTCTATCTGAACAGTATTGTTTTGAGTATCATCTCCTGCTTGAGTATCATCTCCTGCTTGAGTATCATCTCCTGCTTGAGTATCATCTCCCGTACCAGAACCCATTTCCAAAGTTTCTCAAAGAGGGATCTTTTGGAGATCAGCAGTTGGCTCTACAAGAGAAGGAGTCAAAGTTTCTTCTAAAACTACCGGAGCTGGACTAGATGGATGAGTATTGCGAAGATTTTGTTCATAAGTTTTGATATCTATGAGTGGAGTATCATCCAATAACGCTCCCAAAGCACTCATCTCTTCTCCCAATCCTGGACTTGGAGCAGTTTCTGCTACACTAGCAATCGCCTCCTCTACCGTTGGTAACTCGTTTTCTAGTTGTAAATCATTCGCAATCAGTTTTGTTTGAGGATCAAAATGACTAGGCATCGGGTCTGATACTTGGAACTCTTCAGGGAGATTCTCAGGATCAGAAAAAATATCGGTATCCAGTCATCCTACTAGTGTGGATACCTCTTGCTCAGAAGTATCTACTATCTCAGGCGTCTCGAGAGTGGTATCAGCTATTTTCGTGATAGGAACATTCTCCTCAGTTTCAGGGAGAGTTTCTCTATCTGATTTTGTATCCTGCAATGCTCATGGTTCAGATTCATTTATCATATTTTCTGACTCTGTTACTGGAATCTCTGTGGTAATTTCAGTTTCAGAAAGAGTTGTTGAGGTTGACTCATCAGCTCATTCATCAGTTCATTCTACAATAACTTCCTCATGAGGATGATCTTCGATGGTTTCTGCTTTCTCTTCTGAAATATCTGAAGACTCTGAATCAGGATTTGAAGTTGAGGGTTTCTGGAAAGCATTTCAGCTCAAAGCAGCTGGAGAGAGAATTTGCAAACTTGCCAAAGGATCTTGAACTTCTGGTTCAGGTTCAGGTTCTTTGATTTCTTCTTGGACTTCTTTTTGGTATTCTGAAGGTAAGGTTAGAGTCAGATCTTCTCCATCCATTGGTTCCAAACTCTCTTTAGGATCCAACAAATCATCCAAATCTGCTTCTGGAGCTTTTTGAGGAGTAGCTGGAGTAGAATCAGAGAGATCTTGAAATTCTAGATCATTTAAAGTTTTAGCTGAAGTATTGGTATTTGTAGTAGGATTGCTTGGATTAGTTTGCTGAGGATTGGCGGTAGTTTGTACAGGTCCTCCTCCGACAGGCACACTTGCACCTGGATAGTATCCTGGATAAGGTTGGGGATATCAAGGCATCCCATACATTGGAGGGAAACCCATCCCATACGCTGGTACAAAATTTTGAGGATATCAAGGCATCATCCCTTGAGGATATTGAGGGAAGTTTTGAGCAGTAGGAAAATTCTGAGGAGCATTGGATGGTCCTCCTGGAGTTGGGAACATCGTATCTAGTCCAAAATCATCTTGGATTCCTGCTCCCTGAGGGATTCCTCCTGTCTGTCATCCTCCCATGGGATTGGTCATAGGATTTGGATCCACTGTCGTCATAATCACACAAAAAGGTTAAAATAATTAATCTCTATAAGTATACTCATAAAAGCAAAAAAAGGCAAATTTTTGAAGACTTTTTTTCTCAGAAAAGAGAAGTGGTTCATTATTGCAAATGCAGTGATGTGATTCAGATAGTTAAATACCAGTCCACCCCGTCCTCCCCCTCCTTTCTCAAAGAGGGGAAGATTAATAATAGCTCGTCATCGCGAACGCAGTGAAGCGATCCAGTACAAATCTCCCCCTGCCCCCCTCTTTGACAAGAGGGGGAACTTTAAATAGAAAATACCTAAAGCATTTCTCCTCTTGAGAAAGAGGAGATAGAGGAGATTTGTAGAATAGCACAAATCTCACCCCCTCTTTGACAAGAGGGGGAACTTTAGATAAATAAACCAAAATCCGAAATTCCACCGAATCCGACCTCTAGCCAATCCTTTCAATGCAAATCCTTACTCCAGCGAACGACCCCAGGGACCCACGAAGTGGGAAGGGAGAGAGCTTCGTATCCTCCCCATCCATCCCAATAAACAACCAGGATTTTTGGAATTTCTTGATCTTTTTATCCAATATTTTTCTATCAAGAGAAAAATATTGGTCGTGGTCCGCTGGCGAAACAGCGGTATCTAATGCAATGCCAAAAG
>CAYIZS010000057.1:0-5558 GCA_964367985.1 uncultured Candidatus Peribacteria bacterium | reverse complement strand
TGTTGAAAGAGCGCAAATAAAGAAATAAAAGAAACTAATACTGAATAATTTTCAGCTAGATCAATACTATCAAAAAAACTCAAAGCTAAAAAATAATCTGATTTTCCCAAAAGAGCAACTAAAGCTCCAAAAGCTTTTCAATCTGAGCAAAAATCTGATCGGGAGTCTGCATTCCATCTATTTTTACCAATAGTCCTAAGGAATCTACATACTCTAGTGCTGGAATGGTCTCTTTTTGATATTCTGCGATTCTCGTTGCAATAGCTTGCTGGTCTGCATCATCTTTACGAACATAGAGCTCTCCTCCGCAAGCGGGACAAGCACTCAACTCTCCATCGAGAATACTGCTATGAATTTTCCCGCAATTTTTACACATTTTACGAGCAGCCAATCTACGATACACCTCTTCTTCTGGGATTTCTAGTTGGACAATCAAAGGTCTCCTCTCCTGCTCTAATAATGCATCCAAAATCCCTTTAGTCTGACCAACTCTCCTCAGATTCCCATCTCAAAGGAGTACCTTGTCTTCCAAAGTTGCTAAAAAAACTTTGAACAATCCAACGATGATTTCATCTTTGACCAAAAGTCCATTATTTACAATATCACGGAGATAGCTGCCAATAGCGTTATCATTGCTCATCAGAGCTCTCAAAATATTTCCTGTCTCAAAATAAGCAATCTGTTCTCCATAGTTCTCTAAAAGTTTTTGTGCTTGAGTCCCCTTTCCAGATGCCTGGATTCCTGCAAAAATAATATCTTTCATCTTCTAGTATTTAGTAAAATACAAATTAAAAAAGCTGAACAAAGTCAGCTCTTATCCTAGTTAAAAGATCAATTAAAACAAGAGAATATTATGCATTCAATAAGTCAAGATTTGCTCCTGATTGTTCAGAGATCAAATTCTCTACCGAAGAATTGTTCTGTGATTTCCCAGTTCTTTTCTCTAATTCTATCAAATCAGCAAGGAAATAACCCCCATCTACCGTTTCTAGATCTTCTGTTATGTTTTCTTGTAACTTTTTTTTCCCTGTTTCTGCAATCTCTGTATTTTTATCATCTTCAAGTCTTTGTCTATATCGCTCGAATGATCACTCTGGATAATCCTTAGAAGTTTTTTTTACTCAATCAATACTATCGGCAAATTTTCTAAATTTATCAGCAAAGTCCTTACTAATCATATCTTGAAGCATCTCTTGTGCTTCCATTGGTTTTACCATTTCCACACCATTAATTCCACTCATCTTTACTACTAATTACAAAGATAAAAAATTATTGTTGATATTGCATACTAAATCCTCCCTTTCTCTTTACCAGCTGATAGTGAAAAGATTCTTTGTTGTACTCTAGCTGATAGAGATTATCTCCCTCTGGGAGCTGATAACTATTTTTTTTACTATGATTGATCTTAAAGACCAAAAGAAGAGTCCTTCTCTGATTATTGTACCAAAAATTGACTGGCACGATACAGTCTCCATACGGACTCAAGGTTGGAATGATATCATCTCCTAGCCCCTCAAATCCAAAATCAATCCCTGCTCTCTGACCTCTTTCAAAGGAAAGAAAGTCTGGATCCTGAATATCTTTTTTGATCTCTGCTAATGCCAGATCCATTTCATCTGGAGTGAGTTTTTTGGATTTAGGATCTCTCTGGAGTTTTTCTCCCAGTCCCAAGAGCCCATCGATTCCACTTCCTAGACCAGATTCCTCTAGCAATTGCTGAATCCCTAGATCCAAAGCACTAGGAGTAGTTTGCCCTACTTTTTTTTCTTGTTCTATTGTGGTAGTAGTCATATCAAATAGTGTGCTAGGAAATAAAATTATACAATTTTGAGCATCTGATCCAGATCTAGCTGGTCTTTTTGATTCTCTTGAGCTTCTCGGTCTCTGATAATTTCAGCTTCTTTGAGTTTATATTTGAGTTCAATTCCTTGGATTTCTTTATGGGTGGTCAATACTCCATTTTCAAAAATACCATAAAGTTTCTCAAAAACTTCTGGAGTGAGTTGATCATTTTGGATCAAGGCTTTGAGTCCCCACCCCATTTCTCGATCTGGAAGGAGGTCAATCACTTTGAGCATAAACTCTTTTTTTGTCATCGTTTTGTTTGAGAGAAATAAAATTCTTTACTTCAATTATACTCAGAATTTTTTATTTGTCAAAAAAATCGTTGTAATATTTAGTAAATTCATTATATATAGTAGTAGGATCAATAAAAAGCCCAAAGAAATCTGATTTTTATCCGCTTTAAGCTACTTTCCATGAAAGATTGGATCAAAAAGATTGTAAGATATGAAAAATGGTATCATTTTTTCAAAAACTCATTTTTTTATGTACTTTTCAAAAAAATTCAAGCAAGAATAGCTGCCATGCTGTCCAACTACCCTGCTAAAGATTTTTTTATCATCGGAGTAACTGGAACTAATGGCAAAACTACTACCGTAAGTTTGATCCACAAAATGCTCAATGATCTGGTATCTCCCAGTATTGCGATCTCTACTGCCGATATCAAAATCTGAGACAAAGTCCTCAATAATACAAAAAAAATGACCGCATTGGATGTTTTTGATCTCCAATCCAATCTCCTCGGAGCTAGAGAAGTGGGCTGTAAAATTGCGGTATTGGAAGTTTCTTCACATGGGATTGATCAGCATAGATTTGAAGGGATAGATTTTGATCTAGGAGTTTTGACCAATATTACTCACGATCATCTTGATTATCACAAAAATATGGAAAACTATGCTGAGACAAAAAAGAAACTCTTTAAATCCATCCTAAGCAACAAAAAACAAAATAAATTCTGAATTTTTCCTGCAGATGATCCGATTGGAAGGAAACGGTTTGAAGAGCTCCCTTTTGACAAAAAAATCAACTACGGAGTCCAAGCATCAGCAATTCTCAAAGCAACCAGTGTTATTGAATACCTTGATCATACTGAATTTAGTTTCTCTTATTTGGGACAAGTCTATCATAGCAAAACCAGACTCCTAGGAGCTTATAATATTAGGAATATTTTAGCAACTATTGCACTGGGAGTACAAATCGGACTTGATATTGATGCTATTCTCAAATCACTAGAAAAATTTAAAGGAGTAGATGGGAGATTGCAACACCATCAAGATGAGGGAGTCCATTATTTTGTAGATTTTGCTCATACTCCTGATGCCATGGAGCAGACCCTCTCCTTTCTCCAGAGAAAAAAAGGAACAGGAAAACTGATTGCAGTCTTTGGAGTACCTGGAAATAGAGATAAAACAAAAAGACCGATTATGGGAACGATTGCTCAGAAATATGCTGACATTCTCATCTGTACTGACGATGATCCAGATACTGAAAACCGTCTTGCTATCCTTGATCAGCTGAGTAAAGATATCCAAGAAAAATACCATGAAGCTGATAAAGCATCTTTTATCATCCCAGAGAGATACTATGCGATCAAACTCGCTACAGATATTGCTCAAGAAGGAGATATTGTGGTCATGATGGGGAAAGGACATGAGACTGTTCAACTTACTAATTATGGAAAAAGATCTTGGAATGATCTACAAAAGCTCAAAGAAATCCTCAAATAGTAAGATAAAATTTTGGATAAAAAAAAATAAGAAAAATTTAAAAGGAAAGAAAAAATCTGAACTACTCATTCAGACTCTTTTGGGGATGATAATAAAACTATACGATACTAAGAGTTGGAGTACAAAATAAAGCTATTCTCTCTGTGCCTGAGTACTATCAATTAAAGGATTATACATAGCAAAAAGTAGAGCAATAATTTCTCCCGTATTGAGCTGTTCCGATCTGATTCCAATTCCATTGAGTCCTTCTTTTACAAGGCTGATCCTCGTATCTAGCTGTTTTTGTCCTTTGACAAAACTCCTATATCTTGCGACAATACTCTCTACATCATCTTTGTTATTGAGAGCATTCATAAATTTTTCTCGCCAAGTTTTTTTGACCGCTTCTGCATCTTTACTACTCTCATAAAAAGGGATCACCAGATAAAACTCTTTGACATAAACTAGTCCCTGTTTCATGTTGATATCTTCCAAAAAACGATAATAATTTTTTCATTGTTTTTTGATCGCAGGATGATCAATTTTTTCTATATTCTGATTGACATAGTAGAGATATTCTCTGAGATCTAGGAAGGTATTGCGGATCAAAAATTGTATTGGGAATTCTAGACTATTGAGAAATCTTTTGTACTGCTCCAATACGATCTGAATTTCCTGAAAATTTTTGAGATCCAGATTGATCCCTTCTACTTTGAGGATTGCTCTGATTCCATGATCCTTGAGAATCAAGTAACCATCTTTGATCTCAGAAATCGGCAACATCGTCTCGGTATTAAACTGAGCATCACCTTTTCCTTTTTGGATTTTTGCATTTTCTCCAGGATTAAAAAACATGACTATACAAACGAATTAAAGAATAAATAACTCAAAGCAGGATCTGCATACAACTGCTTTTCATAGATATTGAACATAAAGCTAACGATCAACCAAGAAAGTCCTAGCACAAGGACCACAATTACCACAACCTTGAGTGTAGATTTGACCTTTGCAAAGGCCTTATCATCACTACCAACCATATAAAGATAAAAGGCATAAATTGTGAGAACTAATAAGATAAAGCTGACAAATCACAAAAGATAATTCAAAAGATATTTGATATAATAGAGTGCTTTTTGCTCTCCCTCATATCTATCAATATCAAGCTTAAAAATACCCAAAGCTTGAGAGAAGATACTCTCTCCACGCAAATCTCATCCTTTAATACTTTCTTGGTATATCATAGGTCCAAACTCGAGATCAACCTTTTCTCCTACTAAAGGTTTTTCACCCAACTCATAATGTAAATCATAAGGACCAGCCAAGACCTCTATTCCTCCTCAACCCAAAAACAATAGTCCTAATAGTAGAAATAAATAAGGTAAATATTTATTGATTCTTTTTTTCATTAAAAGGATTTTTTAAGAGTAAAATTTAACTTATGATCAAACAATCAAATTTAGTAGCCAAAAAATAAAACTCACAAAAAGCCAAGAAAGTCCAATTCCAATCAAAGCAATTCAGACTTTTTTGATGCTTTGCATCCCAGCTCCGGTAGCCTTGTCATCTCCTGCAGCAGTCAATATCTTGAATCCAGCAAGTAATAACATCACCAAAGCAACTACTGAGGCAAATCATAAAATATAATTGATAATAATCTTGATAATTTTCATTGTTTTTTGGGTTGCACTACTATGGTCTTCTATGATAGTTTTTTGAGATAAGAGATTTTCTATTTTTTGACCATCTTCTTGTCCCTCAATAGCAGCTTGCATGCCTTCTCTGACAGGATCTTTTGATCCTAGATAAGGATCTAATACTTGCTCTGAATCTCTAGTCAAAATCTCATCTAAGGTACGAGGATCTCCAACTGCGGGAACTGACACTACTTTCAAAGAAAAAAATAAGGGAAAAACAAGCACTGAAGCCAGCAATAAAACTTTAGTTCATCCTTTAATGAGGTTCATCCAACAAAGCTATGAAATAAAATACTACAACTCAAGTATACTCAGA
>CAYIZS010000056.1:0-5805 GCA_964367985.1 uncultured Candidatus Peribacteria bacterium | reverse complement strand
TCCCAAACTTTATAGGTTACCTGATCTTTGGGCATTATTTTTCCCTCTGCGATATAGCGGCGAAACCAGGTTCTTTGTTTCTTTGCGAGATAGTGAGTATTTCTTCTGAGTGTCTCTTGCATTTTCTCATAATCATACTCTTCTTCTAAATATCCAATCACTTCTTTGTAGCCAATTCCTCCCATAGATTGGAGGTCTTTGGAATATCCTATATTTAAAAGTCCTTGTACTTCTTCTACTAGTCCATTTTTTAGCATTTCTTGGATTCTGAGATTAATCAACTTATTGGTAGCTTCTTTTTCTCTCCATAGACCGAGCATGAGGAGAGGATAACGGACTGCTTGCTGTAAATATCCTTGAGTTTTAGTGATTCCTGTAGTATAATAAATTTCTAAGGCCCTGATAAGATACCTAGTTGAATTAGGATGGTGTTTTTGAGCTTCTTCTGGATCTATTTTACTCAGCTCCAAGTGTAAGAATCCTGGACTTGCAAGTTCTTTTGTTTCCAATTCTTTTCTCAGCTCATAGTTGGGAGGGCATTCTGGGAGCGAAAAATTTTTATAGATACTATCAATATACAGTCCTGTTCCTCAGACGATGAACGGGATTTTACCTCTGGATAGAATCTGATCCATATGTTGATCGGTCGCTTCTTTCCATTCTCCAGCGGTGTAAGTTTCATTTGGATCTACGATATCGATTTGGTGATGAGGAATTTCTGCTCTGATCTCAGCGCTGATTTTATCCGTTCCAATATCCATTTTCTTGAAAATCTGCCTACTATCACTCGAAATAACTTCAATAGGAAAAAACTTGGAAAGCTCTACAGAGAGTCTACTTTTCCCGGTCGCTGTTGCTCCCCAAATAACAATAACTCCTTGAGGATATTGATTCCTAAAATCTTGAATGGTAGTTTTTGCATCTTGGAGGATATTTCAAAAATTCATAATTTTGTTACAAAATTAAAATCACCTAAAGGTAGTAAAAAAAGAGCTAAAAACAAGTCTGAATCTTTTGAAGAAAATCAATTGTTGAGAGATGGATTTGATTTTTATTGAGATATTGCTATAGTTCTGCTAGTTTTGTTTTATCTTTATTTTTAGAGAGATGTTCCAGAAATATCAGAAAGCTTTTGCGGAAGCGCTTGCTCCCCATTTAGACTCGAGCTCAGAGAATTTATTGTCGATGATTGTTTTGGCTCCGGAGAATGTAGAAGGAGATCTAGCTTTTCCTTGCTTTAGCTTTGCCAAGTCATTACAAAAAGCTCCTCAGCAGATCGCTCAAGATTTAGCCACAAAGCTCAATGCAACGAAATCAGATTTTTTTACTTCTTTTGTTGCTGTTGGACCGTATCTCAATGCACATCTCAACTTTCAAAAATTTACTCCTCAGCTCTTGGAAATTATCCAATCTGAGGGCACTACTTACGGTGCTGGAGCTAGTACCGGCCAGAAAATTCTCCTAGAATGACGAGCTCCGAATACTCATAAAGCAATACATATCGGACATGTAAGAAATTTTCTTCTTTCCGAGAGTATTGCGAGGATTTTGCAATTTTCTGGACATGAAGTGATCAAAGCTTGCTATCCAGGAGATATTGGAGCGCATGTTGCTAGATGGATTTGGTACTACAAAAATTTTGATCCTCAGCCCTTTCCAAGCTCAAATTTTACTAGATGGGTAGGACAAATCTATACTTTAGCTACGAGGAAAATGGATGAGAATTCTGAACTTTACAAAGCACAGATTGAACAATTACAAAAAGATTTAGAAGATGGTGATCCAGAGTTAGTTGCTTTATGGAAAGAGACGAGAGCGCTTTGTCTCAAAGATATGGAATTGATTTTCCGTGAATTAGGGACTGAGCATTTAGACAAATGGTACTATGAAAGTGAGGTAGAGCAACCAGGAATTGAAATCATCAATAAACTTTATGCTGAGGGTAAAGTTCAGAAATCTCAAGGAGCGATAGGGATAGATCTAGAAAAATTTGATCTAGGATTTTTTCTTTTGCTCAAATCTACAGGGGCTTCTCTCTATTCTACCAAAGATATCGCCCTTGCTTATCAGAAAAAATCAGATTATCCTGATTATGATCAGTCTTTGTATGTGGTCGGACTAGAGCAGGATCATCATTTTCAGCAACTCTTGAAAACACTAGAATTGATCGGCTTTGAACAGGAAAAATTGCATCATATCTCCTACGCATTGGTAGATCTGATTGATGGGAAAATGTCTTCACGTGCGGGTAATGTGGTGCTTTATGAAGATTTTCGTGATGAACTTTTGGCAAAATCTCAGGAAATGGTGGCAGAGCGTGATCTGAGTCCAGAGCAAAAAGGTCAGATTGCTCGTGATGTTGCTTTTGGAGCGATGAAATTTGGGATGTTGCTCCAGGATTCTGAGAAAGGAATTTTGTTTGACAAAGAAACAGCTCTTTCTTTTGAGGGAGAGACCGGTCCTTATTTGCAGTATTCTTATGCCAGGATGGCTTCTATTTTGAGGAAAGCTGCTAGTTTATCTCTCCCCATAGCAGACTTTGGTTTGCTTACCCATCCCCAAGAAAAAGAGCTCTTATTACAGCTTGCTCAATTTCCTCAGATTGTGCAGAGAGCAGCGACAGAATATAAACCTAATCTTGTTGCTAGATATCTCCTTGCTTTAGTCAAACTTTTTTCTAGCTATTATCATCAAGCAAAAATTGTTGATGAGTCTGATGTATTGATGAGTGCAACTCGTTTAGAGCTAGTAAAATCAGTTCAAGTGGTGCTCAAAAATTGATTTGAACTACTAGGAATTGCAAGCCCTGAAAGTATGTAATTTTCTATTGATATTTTTCTTTATTTACATATTATGTATTTGTAATATAAAAGAATAAGATAAGATATGAAAAGAAAACAACAAAAACCTAACAATGACTTTGTAGCTCAGCTTATTGAGGAGCTACTAGATCTTTACAAAAAGATCTTTTCCCGAAATGTAATTAACAAATCAGAGCTCGGAAAAATCAAAAAAAAATTAATGTTTTGCAGGAAAAAGACCCTCAATTTAAAGTTTTGTTTTCAAAAATCACAACTCAAATCGATGGGATGACTACAGGAAAACTCAATAAGGAGAGAAGAAAGAAAATAGAAAATTTATTCGAGAAATATTTTCCTGAATGATTAGATCTAAAAGAGGGGATTCGTACAGTTTTCTCTCTTTTTTTTATTCTTTTTGCTGAGAAAGAACTAATTTGTTGAGATATATTTAGAATCTTGATATAACTTATACTCCTACTCTAAAGTAGATTTCTTTATCTACCAGTTCTCTTTTGGTTCCCCACTTGAGAGAAGAGATTTGTTTTATGATCTGTACTTTTTCTGGAGAATTTTTTGGAGGGAGACTATAGGGAACTTTTGCTTTAAAACTAAAAGGTCTAGATTGCTGATTATTGACAGAGATTTTACATGCGCCCATAAATGCTTCTGTAGAAGTTAGATCTGTTTGATTGAATTCAGGCTCAAATTCTTTGGCTAAAAATTCTGCATCATTTGCTCCAACCTTAAAAACAAACATTGTTCCAATATTCCCAAAGATCGTTTTGGAGAGATCCAAGCTTCCTCAGAGTCCTTCTTGTTTCAGCTGATCGATATATTGGTGGGCTACGACGAGTCCAAGTTTATATTTTCTCGCTTCAGATAAAATTGATTCAAAGGACTGAGAAACATAGTTTTGAAACTCATCCACATAGAGATAATAGGGTACTCTATCATTTTCATCTATTTTTGCTCTTTTGAGGGCAGAGAGTTTGATCTGCATGGCAATAATTTTTCCGATCAGCTTCGAGGTTTCTTCTCAGGAAATACCTTTGGAGAGGTTGAGGAGAATGATCTTTTTTTCCTGCATCGCATCATACATATTAAATGCTGATTTGGGTTGACCGATGATATTTCTTACATAGACTCCAGTAGTAAAAGGTCAGAATTTTGCTTGGATAAAAGGGATAATCTCAGCTTTTTCTCTATCTCCCATTTTTCTATAAGTCTTATTCCACCAAGAAGCAACGACGGGATCTTTGATATTTCTGATTTTTGACTCAGCAAAGGCCTCATCAGTAAAAAGTCTCATGATATCTACAATCGTCCCACCATCTTCTTGATCCATCAAGAGGAGACATGCATTTCTAAAATAATCCTGAATTCTCGGACCAAAGATTTCTGGTCCATACATTTGGATAAACATTTCTACTAGATCATTTGTTACCACATCTTTGGCATCTGCATCATTAGGATCTACTTCTAGAGGATTGAGTCCAATGGGATAGGCAGTATTTCCTAGATCAAAATGGATGAGATCATCAATTCTCTCTTTGGGAAAATGTTTGAGTAAAAACTCAACTCCATCTCCATGAGGATCAATAAAGGTAAATCATCTCCCATTTTCCATATCATCGATCATCTGAGTCAGCTGAATGGTTGTTTTACCAGTACCTGTTTGCCCTAGGATATAAATGTGTCTAAATCTATCTTTATCGGTGATCCTAATATCTTTGGTTACTCCTCAGTAGTTATTGAATCCCACCGTGATCCCTTCATTGGGGATGTTATCTGGAGCGGGTACTACCTTGAATTTTTGTCGAGCAATCCTTGGATTTTGGTTAAACCTTCCATGAGGAAAGTGGATGATAGAGGAGAGCTCTTTGATATTGAGGACGGTATTTTTGTTGAAATTTTTGATCGCTCCCAAAGCTGATTCATCTGAGAGGAAATATCTGCTGACATAGTTTTGAGCGAAATTTTTGAGATCTCAGGCTTTATTAAATTTAAGCGTATTGAGTCCGATATAGTTATATTGATTGAAAAGTCTAGAAATATCAGTAATGATTTTTTTTGGTCTTTGGGGATCTGGAGAGGTGGCGAGTGTTCTGATTTTGACTCTAAAAAGTTCATCATCCATTTTTTTGTCAAAATCTCCGAGCTGCTGCTGAGAAAAGGAATGTTTTTTTTCATCTTCTTCTTTTTTATTAACCTTTTCTTCTTGGTTACTATTCCGGATCTTTTTAATGACTTTAATGAGACTAAATTTATCTTTCCCATCTTTGATTTTATCAGCTTTTTTTCTCATTTGTTTGAGCCAGTCTTCGTGCAAAGGTTCTACTAAAATTTGAATTCCAGCTTTTTCATGTTTTGCAATACTAGAGAAAGCAGAGAGGATACTATCCATCGGATCAGCTTCAAAGGATTCATAGGTTTTGATCGGATGCACACTGTGCTTGGTAAAGACAAATTCTCCTCCATCAAAATATTTCCCTGATTCCATAAATTTTGGCTGATCGATCTGTTCTACAATAGCGCCAGAATAAAAAGAAGCAATCATTTTCTCCATAGTGACTAGAAAATCTTTGGGTACTCACAAAATATATTTGATGACTTCTTTTTCGATGATCATCTCCATAGAGATATAGTTGTTTCCCAGTTTTTTATTTTTCCAACCTTCTTCAAAAATTGCATAAAAGTTTTTATAAACCTGGTTCATGATCTCAATGTTTTGTTTCATCGACTGGACATGATCTTTGGCATCGATATCAGAACTCCTTGCAACAGCATTCTTGGGAATCTGGACTTGTAAAAATCTGAGTTTTTTGCTCTGGAGGATCCTATGATCTTTTTGGAGTTGTAAGAAAATGACTCTTCGTAATATCACAAAAAGATATCCAGCGATGATACTGAGAATTATCGTGATTAGTGTGATAAAGAGTCGCTGTGGCATAGATGTTTTAGAATTTAAATTTTTATTTTTACCTTTACCTTAAGTTAAGTATAC
>CAYIZS010000055.1:4967-5947 GCA_964367985.1 uncultured Candidatus Peribacteria bacterium | reverse complement strand
TGAGCAACCTAAGTGCGGGTTTAATTTTATGCAAAAATTCTATCTAACAAATTTCCTACTGCCCCTGAAATAAAAAAAATAAACATCCACCAATTAATCCACTTTTTGGATAAAGCATAAATAAAAAAAACAATTCCTAACAGAGAAAACAATACAATCAAAAGAAAGGGAAACTGAATAGATCGAGAAATTCCTGTATTAAAAACTGGATTCAACAAAAAGAAACTATCACCCCATTTTAAATTATAAAAAAGATATTTTGATCCTTGATCTAATCAAACTAGCAAAAGAATTATTCCATAATAATATTTTTTTTTCATCCAAAAGATGGAACCACAAAAGATAAAGTTTCCGAAGTATAATTTTTAAAGAATATTGATAATGAGGTGTAGAATTTTTTAACAAGATAAATCTTCACTTGGGAAACAAGTCTCATCAGTTATCGTTGCATTAAATAATCTATCTAAAATAATTCACAACTTTGTTTTCATTTCAGGCATCATTGAAAGATAAGGATCAGTATACTCTTCTAATACTCCATTGTGATATCCCACAACATTTCCCTCTTTAACTACAAGTACAAAAGGAACATAGAGTCTTTTGATAGAATCATCCCCTAAACCTGTATAAACAGGGAGAAAATCATTTAAACGATCTAATAAATATTGGTACTCAGTATTTGCTTCTTTTTCAACTATCAACTCTCCTGATCCATCCACAATAATTTGATCACGGATCTCTTTAGGATTAAACATATAAACAATCTGATCTGCTGAGATGCTAGCTTTTATCAGTTGAGGAAGAAGTCTTCTACATCGAGGACATTCTGGAAAACCAAAATAAATCACTCCTGTTCCCTCTTCTAGCATTTGTTGTAATGCAGGAAAATCTAAATTTTTAAGTTGAGCTTGCTCTGTGATTAACATTGGAGGAGAAAAACGCACATTATCTCATTCTCATTCTGACCTTCCATTTAAAGC
>CAYIZS010000055.1:0-4867 GCA_964367985.1 uncultured Candidatus Peribacteria bacterium | reverse complement strand
TATTCTTCTTTTATAGCAAAAGTATCATAATGATACTCAGGCTTTAGAGTTCATCTTGGAGGAGAAAAACGCACATTATCTCATTCTCATTCTGACCTTCCATTTAAAGCTTCATATTCTTCTTTTATAGCAAAAGTATCATAATGATACTCAGGCTTTAGAGTTCATCCAAAACTTAATAGTGATCTCTGTCCAACATTTCCTTGAGGATTTTTAGACTGGTTTCGACTAGGGTAAATAAAATATACTGCCACCAAAACAACAAATAAGGCAAGTAAGAGATACCATTGTTTTTGTTTCATTAATTTTCTAATTTATAAAATAAAATGTATAGTAACTCTCAAGGTATACTTTTTAAGTATAAAATTTCAAGTAAAAAAATACCTCAAGCTATAAAAGATCAAGGTATTATTCTTATATATAAGATAAAAGACAAATTACTCTGGACAATCTTGAGTACAGAGATACCAATCTTTACATTCATAATTTGCAATATTGCTTTCCATCTTTTCCATGGTATCTGCAGGAGGAACAATAACTTTATCTCCAAACATTTCATTATTTGGCCAATCTGCTGGAGTCGCTCTTCCATGTTTTGCTGTCATCTGAAGAGAATCAATCAGTCTAAGAATTTCATCAATATTTCTACCATTAGAAAGAGGATAATACATCAATGATGCGATTTTTCCTTCAGGATTGATGATAAAAACTGCCCTCACAGTATGATTGGAATCTGCAGTAGGATGCAACATTCCATATTTATATGCAATTGACATATCTGCAATGATAGGGAACTCAATAGTTACTCCAAAATTATCTTTAATATTTTTTGCCCAAGCAATATGTCCTTGGATACCATCTACTGAATATCCTAGCAATGCAACATTTCTTTTATCAAATTCTGCTTTTTTTTGCTGGAAAGCAATAAATTCTGTGGTACAAACTGGTGTAAAATCTGCTGGATGAGAAAAAAGCACCACCCATTGTCCTTTATAATCTACAGGAAAATTGATCCTACCCATCGTAGAGGCAGAGTTAAACTCTGGAGCCACTTCCCCAATCAAAGGAATTCTAGTTTCAAACATAATATAATGTTTTATAAAATAAAATACTACTTCAATCACCATTGTAACAATAAAAAAGGAGAAATCAAGAGTAAAAAAAGTCTGATTTTTTGATTTTTGAAAAAATATGAGTATAATAGGAGAGATTTATATGATCTCTAGATTTGATGGATAAAAATCAATGTATCGAGCTCTTAGAACAAGCTCTCAGTTCCAATCCTGATACCAGTAATCTTGGTCAACTAAGTACTGAGATCTGGGGAAAAAACAAAACAACTTGTGTTCAGAATGTCTGAGGATTTACTGCTATTTCAAATATTATTGATCAAAAAAATCAGCAAGAAAATATAGAAAAATATAGCCACGCAAGTGCAGGGAATAACAACAAAAATCCCAATAATTGTGAGCAAAAACTCATTGATCAATTTAGAAAAGACTATACGCAAAAAAATAATCCTTGAACACTTACAAGTAAAGCTCGAGGATCTGAAAAGTCAGAATGTGTACAAAAGATGGGAGGATTCCAAACCATCGAAACATTTCTCAATAATGTAGAAAAAAACTATCAAGAAAACTATCAAATTGAAAGCCAAAATCCAGATACTGAGTGAGCATTTATTCTTCCAACAGCTCAAGAATCTGAAACAACTGTTTCTGGAGATATAACAAAAACCGAAACAAAAAAAACAGAACAATATAGTTCTAGTCAAACTCAAGATGATATCATCAATCGAGCAAAAATTAAACATGGACTCGGGATCCTAGGATATAGTATTTTAGCATGATTGTTGCTTGCAATTTTATTTCAGGTTATTAGAAGAGGGATGAGATACCTCTATGCGATGCTACATACGCATAGGATGGTCTATCTCAAAATCATGCTTCCAAAATCTGATGGAAAATCCGATCGTGAACAAGAAAAAGAAATTGCTAAAGATATGAAAGAGAAAATCGGAAGAATGAGTCAGGTTTACAATTCTTTACATAAAATATCTAACCTCAGTGTCCGAGAAAAAATGATGTACAAGATTTTTTCAAAACAAAGGATTAGCATGATCTATCACTATGAAAGAGGCAATTTGAGTTTTATTTTTGCTTCTTATCCAGAATATCAAAATATTATTGAAAGTGCAATTTCTGCACAGTTTCCCAATAGTTCTATTGAAAAAACTCAAAAACCTAAAATGTTTTCCAAAAAATTTCATGATGTGATGCCGATCGAAACTAAAAAGGATCCTGTCTATACCATCAAAACCTTCAAACAATTACCTGATGATCCGATCAATAATATCATCGATACCATGAGCAAAGTAGATGTTCAAGATACCGTTACCATGATTTTAACCATCAAACCTGAAGGTTCTGCATATAATAGGAAAAGACAGAAAGCTGCAGATAGACTCTATAAAGGATTAGATCTCTATACTACCAATCGATGGCATTGGAAAAATATTTTTAATCCGTTTAAATTATTGGGATTTATCTTTAAAGGACCTAGTGAAAAACTTCTTTCTAATGCAAAAGAAGAAAAAGTCTCAATGGTAAGGATGATCAAAGCACAAGAAGATTCTATGAATACCATCGGTGAAGAAGCAGGGAATGCCATCTTTAAAGCAGGATTAACATTTATTAGCTCATCTAATGTAACAGGACAAGCTAGGAGCAATCTCAAGGCTATTGAAAGTGCACTCAATGTATATAATGACGAATATAGTAATGGACTAGATGATGATAATTTCAAACATGACTTTTTAGGATGGTTTTATATTCCATTGTGGATGCTAGGAGCAAAACTCTCACTCATTGGATTTTTTAGCAAACATCTCTTTATCTCTACGAATGAGATCAGCTCACTTTTTCATCTCCCTGATAGTATCTTTAACCGTTCTCCAATTATTGAATGGATGCCTTATAAAGTACTCCCTGCTCCTAGCAATCTTCCAATTTTTGGAGATGAGGAATGGAATGGGAAAATCTTGAGTGGAATTTTAGCAGAAAGCTATCTAGGAGGGAAACTTTCTGATATTTTAAAAGAATATAAAAACCATCGAGCAGTAGGGAAAAAAAAGGAAATAGAAACCAAACTTACTCCTCTCTCTGAATACCATCCTCCTAAAGGTGCTCTCTTTAGTGAAAAAGATGGCGAGAAATATCTCTGAGATAAGCTCATTATAGAACAAAATGGAATAGAATATATCAAAGAAGAGATAGAAAAGAAACCCACCAATGGATATAAACTTTATAAAAATTCTATCCTCTTAGGAGTCAATATCTATAGAAATACCTATACTCCTATTTATATGAAAAGAAATGATAGAACCAGACACTTTTATACCGTAGGAAAATCAGGTACTGGGAAATCCGTATTTCTTCAAACTATTGCTAGACAGGATGTTTGGAATGGAGATGGAGTTTGTCTCATCGATCCGCATGGAGATTTAGCAGAAGATCTCCTCTCTTTTATCCCCAAAGAAAGGGCCAAAGATGTCATCTATTTTGATGCAGGAAATGAAGAAAGGCCAATGGGACTCAATCTCTATGAAATCAATGATCTGGATGAGGCAGATAGAACCGTAAATGATGCGACAGAAATCTTTCTCAAAATGTTTGGACCTGAAATTTTTGGACCAAGAATCCAAGAATACTTTAAATATGGAAGTCTCACAATTTTGGAAGATTTTGAAGATAGACCAACACTCCTAGATGTAGTCAGACTCTTTACTGATGATGCCTATAGAGAGTTTAAGCTCAAGAAAGTGACTAATGCTGTAGTAAGAAACCGATGGGAGAGGACCTATAATGCGATGGGAGATAGAGAAAAACAAGAAATTATCCCTTATTTCTCTTCCAAATTTGTATCGTTCAATACCAATAGATTGATCAGAAATATCATCGGTCAAACCAAATCTGCCTTCAATTTTGAAGATGTAATGAACAATCAAAAAATTCTGATCGTAAACCTCTCCAAAGGTAAAATCTGAGAAATGAATGCCCAACTCCTCGGAATGATTCTAGTTTCAAAAATTTATACTGGAGCGATGGCTAGAGCCAGAATCCCTGAAAAAGAGAGAAAAGATTTTTATCTCTATGTAGATGAGTTTCAAAACTTTGTTTCCGGGACGTTTGCTGATATCCTCTCAGAAGCGAGAAAATATAGACTAGGACTGATTATGGCTCACCAATATATTGCTCAGCTCGATCCTCCTAAAGGTCTCTGAGATACTGGATGAGGAAAATCTGATGTAAAAGCTGCAGTATTTGGTAACGTGGGTACGATGATGAGTTTCAAAATCGGTGCTCCTGATGCAGAATTTTTGGAGAAAGAATATACTCCGCTCCTCTCTCCTCAGGATATTGTAAATATTGCAAACTATAAAGCTTATGTAAAACTGAATATTGATAATACCACCTCCAGTGTGTTTAGTATGAACTCCATCTATACCAAGGATTATGAAAACAAAAAAATCGTACCTATTTTGCAAGAGTATTCTGCAGTAAAATATGGGAGAAAAAGAGAATTTGTTGATGCAGAAACTAGAGCAAGACTCGGACTAGATATCCAAGAAGAAAACTTACCAGATAATAGTACTTCAAGTGATTCCCAAAAATCAAACGGATAGTTAAAATAAAAGACTATTTTAAAGCTTGGTGTAAATCTTTTTTTACTTTTTCTCATATTTGAGTTTCTTTAGAAGAGCTTTTTTTTACCTTTTTTAGAGTAAAATAGATAAAAGGTTTCATTAAGAAATTTTTAAATTTATAATAATCTGGAAATGGAAATGATTCAGCAATATCTATATAAT
>CAYIZS010000054.1:0-5987 GCA_964367985.1 uncultured Candidatus Peribacteria bacterium | reverse complement strand
GGATTCATAGAAGCGACAAACATTACATTGGCAGGATATTGGACCGTCCCACTGACTCTAGAAATATGGATTACTCTGTCTTCTAAAGGTTGTCTCAAAACTTCTAGTACTTCTCTAGGAAATTCTGTCAATTCATCAAAAAAGAGGATTCCTTTGTGAGCAAGGGACACTTCTCCAGGAGTCAGATTACTTCCTCCTCCGATGATAGAAACTTTGGAGGCAGTATGATGCACTTGCCTAAAAGGTCTCTGAGTAATGAGAGGGAGGTCTTTGTTGAGTTTTCCCACTACAGAATAAATCTGACTCACTTCCAAGATCTCATCAAACCCTAATGGCGGGAGGATGGTATTGAGTGCTTTGCTGAGCATGGTTTTGCCACTACCAGGTGCTCCAAGCATCAAAGCATTGTGGAGTCCTGCTGCTGCGATACTGAGAGCTCTCTTTGCAAAGATTTGTCCTTTGATATGAGCAAAATCATTGAGTTCAAATTCTGGTGGGATTCAGATTTCTGATAATTGTTTGGCATTACGATAATGCTCGAGATTTTTTCCTTTGATAAAAAAACTAATAATCTGATTGAAATGATGAATCGGGATGATCGTGATATCTGAGATGTATTCTAGTTCATAAAGGTTTTCTGCAGGGATAAAGAAAATCTCATAACCCTTTTGTTTGGCAGAGATGACATTGGGTAGGAGTCCGTCAATCCTTTTAACACTTCCATCGAGTCCTAGCTCTCAGAAAAAGAGAAAACGATCCAACTGATCTGCATGCAAGAGTTCTCCCTGAAATATCAATGCCAAGAGTGCTACTGCCATGGGGAGATCAAATGCAGTTCCAGCTTTTCTCAGATCACTAGGGGAGAGATTGAGGATAAATTTTCTCCTGGGCATCTGGATCCCTACATTCCTAAAGCAGGATCTAATCCTCTCTTTGGATTCTTTGATCATAGTATCGGGGAGCCCGATGACCTCAATTCCTGGGAGGGACTGGTTGCTGTCTGCTTCCACGATGATTTCGTGTCCTAGGAGTCAGAGATTGCTAAAGGTTTTGATTTTTGCGATCATGGTTTACTATCTTTTTGTACTAAAAACACTAGAAAGATAGTTTTTGTTTTTTGAAAGTCAAGTCAAAGTTGTGGTTTTTCTTTTGTCAAAAATTGTATTGATGATTTGACTATAAATTATCGAAAAAAACAAGCAATAAAAATCAGATTCTTATCTTTTAAGAAAATACTCTTCTAATGACTTTCGATTTTTGAAAATTATTCTTGAAAATTGGTCATAATGCTACAAATATTTACCATTCCTTGATAGGGGCGAGTATAGATTACCGTACTGCAAAAGCGAAGTTCTTTGGCACTACTATCTCCACAATGTGAATCACTTCCATTGTTACAGATTAGCTCTGAATTGTCATCTTTGGAGAAAAGTCCTTGAACTCTAATCACTCTATAAAAATTACCTTCTTTTTTGTTTTCTGTTTGTTGTTTTATTGGATCTAAATTTTTGAAGTTCTCATGATCAATCCATTCTCCCTCAACATTGTGGAGCTGATAAACTTTCCAAGGATTTTCTGAGATCCCTTGTCCACCTTCAGAATTCTTTTCCCCTTCATTTTCTAGAGTTCCATAAATATGTTTATCTCGTACTCCATAATCTCCTCGCTCTTCTGTGGAAGATATTTGCACTCTAGCATCTTTTATAAGATTAATGTTGCCTTCTTCTTGTTGGATGACTCGGTGTCCCTTTCCAATCCATGGATCATTATCACATCCTGAGGATCATTCATCTGATAGAGGATCTGCTTTTAACCGACATTGATCTTTTTGAGAGGATCGTCTCCTCCGATTGGTATCTCTGATTTGATACATCGACTCAATTCCTTCTCTAGCGATATTGAGAGCAATAGTTTGTTGTCTGAGTCTATTGAGATATCTAGAACTATTGTTTACTGCATTGATCCCAATAATCAGTGCCGTAGAAAATACTCGTAGTACAATGATTACCTCGACCATGGTAAATCCCTTTTTTTTGATCATCTTTTGACTGAAAATAAAATTGACATCAATCTCCTAAAAGCTATACATAAATTGGCTCAATAATCAATGCTTTTTTTAGTTTTTCTGAAGTAGGATGCCTTTAGAGATTTTGATTTTATTGGTAGTAGTAGTGCTTCTTTTTTCGCTTTCCGTTTTAAAGGCAGAAAAAATTATCAAAATTACTCTAGGTACTTATCTTTTGCTTCCTTTTTCTATGGGATTAGGAGAATCATTATTGCAGTTATCACTCTACCTGAGTACTCATGCAGATCAAGTATTTTTATGAATTAGTTATTCCAGTTTATCACTATTTTTGTCCAATGCACAACCGACGATAGTTTTGCTGCTTTTTGGGCTTTTGGTCTGGTTTGTGTCCAAAAATTCTTATCTGTATATTGCAGTTTCTTCAGATCCTTTCCAAAAACAGTTACAGACCTTGGTGCGGAGTGTTTTGGCATTAGCTAGTTTTCTGAGTTATTTATATTTTTCTCTTGCTTATTTTAAAGGAGAGGTTTTCAATTATCTTTTTGTTCAGACTGCTACGATTAGCCCTTATACAGCTTGGTTTCCTTTGTTTGGCTGTTTGACTGCTTTGTTGGTGATTTTGGCTTCCTCACGTATTCAGATTAACCTTTTTAGAAAAAAAGCTCCAGAATTAGAATAATTATTCTGATTTTTATTTGTTTTTTATTTCTTTGATGAGTCTGCTTGATCGGGTCTTTCCTCGTGAGTGTATTCAGTGTTCCAAATCAGGTTCCTATCTTTGTGCGGAATGTAAAAAAACTTTATCAGCACATCCAGAACTTTGCCCAGCTTGCCATAAAAGGAGCTCTGGTTTCAAACTTTGTCCGAGTTGTGTCTTTACAGAAAAATGGTATTTTGATGGATTAATCGTAGGATTTGCGTATGAAAAATGGATCAAAAAACTGATTCTCAAGCTCAAATTTTATCACAAAAAAGATATTGGAGATTTTCTCGCTGAGAGACTTTCATTGCATATTTTGACCAATCAGTATCTATCGGATGCTGTAGAGCAAAAATCTCTTTATATGACTTGGGTTCCTTCTCACTGGATCCGTCATTATATCCAAAAAGGTTATAATCAGTCCAAGATTTTAGCTCAGCAGTTAGCAAAAAAACTGGATCTTCCTCTGATTCAATCTGCCAAGAAAAAGAAAGCTACTCAATCTCAAGTCAAACTCAATAGAGATCAAAGGATCAAAAATCTTTCTCAGGTATTTAGTTCTCATGATCTCCTAAAATTACCTCAGAGTGCAAAAATTCTGATTGTGGATGATGTGACTACTACTGGTGCTACGATCAATGAAATGGCAAAAACCTTAAAAATTCAGAGACCAGATTTGAGTATTTGGGGTATCGTGATTGCTAGGCATATTTAATTTTTTATTTCTTGATAAATCCTTTTTTAAAAGAAAGTGGTGTAGTGGTAGCACGCCAGTCTCCGAAGCTGGAAGTGGAGGTTCGATCCCTCTCTTTCTTGGACTATTTCTAGAAGCAAAAACTGCTTCTTTTTTTAAGTTATTTTTTGAGAAAATATTATTATTGTAATTTAAGTCTTTTTAGTAAGAGTTTTGATATTTGCCAATTCTTTTTTTACAATCAAGATTTCTTTCCGATTGATACTGATCAAGATCAATAAATAGCTTAATCAAAAAATTATTATTCTTCAAAAATTTTGATATCTCTGTGTATCTTCAAAGATAAAAAAGTTTGATTTGAGATACCAGATTCCTATACCCAATAATCCAGAAAAAATCAGATTTTTAATGATAATTTTCCGATTGATCTTAAAAGTTATTTTTTGATAAAGTATTTTAAAGCTTAGGATAAATAACAAAATATAGCTAATTCCCATTGCAAAAATAGCTCCATAAAGCTGCATTCGCAAAATCCCTCCAATTGAGAGTATTGTTAAGATTAGACTTGCAATCCCCAATAATTTTACTCTTTCTTTGATTTTTCCCATTCCTGCCAAGACTGAGAAATTGAATCCAACTAAAATACTAAAAATGCTAAATATGGCTCCTATTTGCAACAATTCTCCTGAAAAAACAAAAGCTTTATTGAATATAATCAATGCTATTTCTGGTCCCAGAGCAGACAAAAAAACAGCAAAGATAATTACTGCTATCAAAAAATAACTGTAGAAAAAACTGAATAAACTATAAATTTTTTGATCATCTTTTTTACTAATTAGTTCTGATACCACAGGGAATATAAATCCAATAATTGGCCCTACAATGATATTTGTAATTCCAAATAAACTCAGAAAATTGCTATAATATCCTGCGGGTTCTGGCCCCAAAAGTACGATAATGAGTTGTTGTATAATTTGTCCAAAGAGTTGTCCAACATTAAGTCCTAAAAAAACCCAAAAAGCATAATGGAAATATTTTTTGAGCATGGGTTTTTCTCGAACAAGTTGCCCTTGGAAAACACTTTTGCGATATTTTTTAAAAAAAATAGCTCCTGCTACCAAAATCCCAATTCCTAGTCACAAAATCCAACTGAGACTGTATCGTTGGATACTTACTTTATTTCCTAACCAGAAAAGGACAGTAAATCCCAAAATACTCCACATTCTCACAAAATCCACAAATTGATAGGCAAAAGTATTCTGAAAGGAATAGAAAATACTTTGTAATACTTGAAAGAGGTTGATCCCTAGAAAATAAAAGCAAAAATATTTTAAAATACTGACTGCTTCTGGACTGTGAAAGTAATGAGTTGCAAGTCGAGGTGCCGCAATCCATAAAATGAGAGCAAGTAGTATCCCAGTGCTGATTTGGATAAATAAACTGAGATAGATAGAGGTTTTGATATAATTATATTGTTTTTTGATCCAATATCTGGGGATAAAGTATTGGAGGCTTTCTGTCAATCCCAAGTCATTGTAGATACTCAATAAACTAATAAGTCCTACCACACTATAGAGTACTCCCACCTCAGCAACAGAGACTGAATTAGAGATTACGATCCTCGTCAAATACCCCGCTGGAGCTACCAAAAATGCAAAAAAATAAAGCCAGAATCCTTTTTTGATTAGCTTTGTTCAGAGATTTTCATCGGGGAGGAGTTCCTGAGACATGCTTTAAAATGCACATAAATGTGGGATGATTTGTTTTAGAATATCCATCTTGGAGAAAATTGCAAGCTCAGCACTTAGATTTTTTATTTTATTTTTTCCTTGACTTTATGTCAAATATGCTTATATTTTTTGTGTTATGATAGTTTTTTTTATTTTTTTTGCTTTTTTTAAATGCCAACTACGGTACGATTCTGGATTATTCTTCTTTTGGTAGTGATTTTTCTCCTTTTTCTTTTGAGGAAATTTATTGGAAGGATTGTAATTTTATTGTTTATAGTATTTTTAGCATTCATGGTATTTAGATGGATCAATCCTACTAAAGCTATGAATTTACGAAACACGATTCTTGATGTCCCTACAACAATCATGTCTCGGTTTATTCCATCAGAAAAGGTTTTGTTAGAATCAGACTTAGATAAAGACTCAAATCTGGATCCTATTCACTTAGAAGACTTTGAGATTGATTCACCAATAGAGATTGAGGTGGATGCTCTAGATACAGAAACAAATTCCTTGGCAGAAGAAAATGATAGTATTGGTATTGTGAGTACCGGAGGGAGAGATGTTCCTCAGTATGTTACTGATGATGCGGGGAATCGTTATCGTTTAGAGGTAGGGGAAAATTCTTCTTCAGAAGAGCTTGATTCAAATTCAAATAATTCAAGTCTCTCTAGTGCTGATCTTAGAGAAGCAGAAAGTATCTTTAATTTTTAATATAGAAGGTATCTCACCTTTAAGAAATTAATTATTCAGGTTGAAAAATAGGTCCTATAAATTATTTTATGGGACTTTCTTTAAATATAAAAATCCCCTTGAAGAAGAGGATTCGTTATAAGA
>CAYIZS010000053.1:0-6139 GCA_964367985.1 uncultured Candidatus Peribacteria bacterium | reverse complement strand
TTTAGATTTGATTAATTAAAATTCAAAAAGCACCACCAAATAATTATAGTTAGATTCCTTACCTCCTAACTAGAACAAATGATGATGCAAAGACAAGAATGCAGAAAAGGACAGATAACTCAAGAGGAAAGAGTAAAAATCTATGGATATATTCAATTAAAGTTATCTTTACGTGAGATGGGAAGACGTTTATGACGCCAACACACATCGATTTCTAAAGAGATAGATCGCAATAGTATCGATAAATGACGATGAATCACTGAATACTGTCCAATAAAGGCAGAAAAAGAACGTTTAGAAAGAAGGTATAAAGCAAATCAAAAACATATCATTCTTTGGAGAGATCATATACAACGTAAACTATTAGAAGAAATTTTAGAAGAGAGATGAAAAAGTTGGTGACCAGACGAAATTCTCTGACGTATAAAACTAGAACTTTGAAGAAAAACAGTAAGTGTACCGACATTTTATCGTTTTATCCGTAAGGAAAAACCGCAATTACAAAGATTTTTAAGATTTAAACAGTCTTGATATAGAACAAACAATAAAGGGAATAAAAGGAAAGAAATGTATCAAGATGTGCCCAATATAAAAGATAGACCAGAGATAATAGATGATCGTGGGAGAAATTGAGATTTTGAATGAGACACAATTGTTTCATGACATAAATATCAATGATGACTTGTGACATTAGCTGATAGAAAATCTCGTTATTATTTACTTAAAAAGATTTTAAATTTAAAAGCAGAAACAATTAATATAGCAATAAAAACAGTGTTAAATTGAGAAATAGTAGAAAGTATCACATTTGATAATTGAGTAGAGTTTTCGAGTATTAAAGAGTTACCACGACAATGTTATCGTGCAGATCCTTATTCAAGTTGGCAGAGATGAACGAATGAAAGGCACAATTGATTCTTAAGACGATTTATACCAAAATGAGCAAATATTAATGAACGAACAGATCAAGAAATTCAAGATATCCAAGAGATGATTAACCATAAACCAAGAAAAATACTATGATATAAAACACCTTACGAAGTTTATTACAAAACTATTAAAAAATATATCAGTTAATGGCTAACTATTAAAAAAACTTTAGTGGTGCTTTTTGGTTGATATTTAATCTTCCTTGTAAGTTAAAATTTTTCTGATAAAAGAAGGTCTTTTTCTATCCAAACAATCAGACTTGTTGAGGTTCGCTGAGTTTTTTACGATATTCATGAATCATTTTTTTCATCCCTTTAAATTGCTGTTTTCCTACCAAAACATGCTCTCGATGATCCAAATCTCTTGCTAGTTGCAAATGTTCTAGATCCAATTCTATAATCTCTGGGACCATCATCAGCTGGACCAAGGTTTTTGAAAAGAAGGCCTCCTCTCTCGCTACTTGGAGTTTGGTTTTTAGATCCTGAGGAATCTCAGCCAAATGGGCATAAATATTTTCCATACTTCCATATTTTTGGATCAAGAAGGATGCCTTTTTCGGTCCAATACCAGGGACTCCTTTGATATTATCTGCACTATCCCCCACCAATGCTAAATAATCCACAATAGACGCAGGAGCAAATCCAAATTCTTTCTGAAAATCAATCGTTCTTGTCATCTGATTTTTGATTGGATCAATGATCAAGACATTTTCTTGTAAAAATTGTTTGAGATCCTTGTCAGAACTATATACTTTGATGGTATATTCCGGATTATCTTTGTAATTTGCTACCAAGGTCGCAATAATATCATCTGCTTCATAGCCAGGAGCTACAAGACTTGGAATTGCCAACTCTTGAACTAAACTTTGGACCAAAGGGATCTGATATTTAAATTCATCTTCCAATGCTTGCCTATTTGCCTTGTATTCTGGATAGTCCTCATGCCTTTTGGTTTTGACAGGAGAGTCTCGTGCAATCAAAAAATATTCTGATTCTTCTTCAAAGATTAGCTTGAGGATCATACGAGTAAATCCATAGATCACATTCTGATTCCTCCCTAGATCATCGTACATTGCAGGGAAAGCATACCATGCTCTAAAAAGATAGCCCGATCCATCCACAATCGTAATGGTTTTCATATCTTCTGTGGCTGATTAGTAAGTTAAAAATTTAATCCTCTGATTCTGGAGCTGCTCAAGAACCTCCTCTTTTCCAGTGATTGCGAGCTGAGGATCTTTTCTGATATAATCAATAAGCTGTGCTTTGATCTGTTCGGCTCTCTCATTCACAAATACTGCAGATAATGATGGGGAATCAGTGCTAGAGAATTCTTTCATCCATCCAGCAAAAATTGTGAGTAATTCGGCATCTTTACTTGTAATCTGAGCAATCGTTTTATTCTCAGAAATCAAATAATCGATCTGGATAAACAATCCTCGATCTTGTAAAGACAACATCAGCTGATCAAAGGATTCTCTCAAAGTATTTCGCTGAGCAAACAAAGGAAATTGGATTTTGAATGCCATCAAAGATCAGCTTTTTTCTTCCCATTTTCCATAGACGAGAACTAACGCAAACAACAAGCTCAACTGGTCTCCTAACTCACTAGGAAATATGAAGTTTTTCGCTAAATGATGGATTTTGGTGGCTTGGGTAGATCTCTGAATATCTAGAGAAAGTCAAAAAGTCTGATCGAGAAGCTTTTGGAAATCCTCCAAATTTTTGGAGAAGAATGGCAAAAAATGGTAGCTTTCTCCACTCTCTTCATCAAATCCATGGAATATCGCTAAAACATTTTCAAGCTGCTCTGTATTGAAACTAGGAATGATTAAATTTTGTCTATTGAGATATGCAATCTGCATTTTGTCTCCTAGATTTTTAAAATTGATAATTTTCCACTGTTTTTTATGATAAACCAAAATTCCTTGATCGTAGCCACTAAACTTTTTAGCTTCAATCTGATAATGATATTCCTTGATCTGCGGAATATTGGGATTTTTGATCAGCAATAAGCCTTGTTTATCAAAGCCAAACCACATTTTTTATCATCCAAAAGAAAAATAAAATCCTATTTATTTTGTAAAATTTTATAAAGAAGCATCAGTTCTACAAAATTGATCATCAGTGCTGTCCCTCCATGACTCACAAAAGGGAGTGTCAATCCCGTATTTGGAAGAATTCTCAGATTTACTCCCATGTTTACAAAGGCCTGCACCATGATCAATGACAAAACTCCCACAGCAATGACTCTACTATAAGGGTCTCTGATTTTGGGCAAGCGACGCAACACATAAAAGAAGATCCCAGCATAAAGTGCCAATAGGAGTATATTTCACAAAAATCAGACTTCTTCTGCAAATGCCGCAAAAATAAAGTCACTATACGCTTCTGGGAGATAACCCATTTTTTGCAAACCTTTACCATAACCTTGTCCCCAAAATCCTCCACCTCAAACTGCGATCAAAGCCTGCTCAATCTGCCAATCTTCTTTGAGCTTTCTATCTGCTACACTATCAGGATTTCTATCAAAGAAACTAACCAATCTCTGCTGGACATAATTATAATTGGGATTGATAAGCATCAACATTCCTGAAGAGAGAAAGCCCACTCCTATCGCAACTATAGCCAAAAGTCAGATTTTGCTTGCTTTGAGACCTGCATATCGTGCCATCAAAGATACCGTAATCACCAAAATCATCAAGGTTCCAAAATCAGGAATTGCAAGAAAAATCACAAACATCAATGCATTGATAATTCCAAATTTGATCAGGAAAGAACGATCATCGATTTCATTTTTTTTCCTCAATAATCGATGCGACATAAAGAGGATATAAGCTAATTTCAATATTTCTGCTGGTTGGATATTTGGGATTCTAGGGATTCAAAAATCAATCCATCCTGCAGAAATTCCATTTTTTACCTGAAAAATCGGAATAAATACCAACAGCTGCAATAGCACTGAAGCAAAGAAAAGCAAATAAACAAAACGCGTATTTTGAAAAGCTCAAATAGGTAAAAGAAAAACTATCAAAGCAACCAAAAGTGCTACAATCAGACTCCTGATTTGATTGACAAAAAGCGCATAATTGTTGTGCTGTTTGACATATATTTTCCCACTTGCGACAAATTCTATCTCATCAAGATCTTGTTTACTTGCGGTATAACTAATATTTGCAAATTCTGGATTTACAATTACTACTTCATCTCAATCTATGGAGGAATCCAAAACATCACTCGTTCCTTGTACTAGCAATTGATCGAGAAAGTTTTGAGTAACTTCTCCTGCTGTGATATCAATAAAACTTTCAAAACTAGCAATTTTTTCAATATTTTCATTGATATTGATCGTCACTCCTTGGTTAAAGGATTTGAAAATACTGGTACTATATACCGCTAATAATCAAAAGAAGGTCAATCCTATTCCATAAAAAAACAGTCTCATGAAGCTATTATCTTTGATCATAAACTAAAGTTTAATTTTCACCCTTTCACAAAAAAAGAGTATACAAGATCCAATGCTTTTTGCAATTCTTTTATTTTTTATTTTTCTGAGCTTGCTTGAAAGTTTTACCCAAAGCAAGGCTTGCTTGCTTTTTTCTATAACGATTGGCAAAGCGATGAGCTTCATCTCTGAGCTGAATGAGTAGCTGATCTGCAGCATCATAGACCAAAGGATACATCAGAGTTTTCCCTTCTTGAAAGGTCAAAAACTGCTCTGCGATCAGCTCTGGTGAATTGGATCTTTGCTGACCAATCTTTGATTTCTTCCTCGCCTCTCCTTTTCCTAGAGCAAAGAATGGTAGTTGATCCAGGATTTTCTGAAAGTGAGGATAGTCTTGAACTAAATCTAAAATAATACCTAGCTGCCCTTTCCCTCCATCAAAAATAAAGAGATCCGGAAGCTGAACTACTTCATCATTATTATCCAGTTTAAACCTTCTGATCAGAACTTCTCTGAGTGCTCCATAATCATCTCCGTCAGCAACCGTCTGAATTTTGTAATTTCTATAACGATTTTTGGACAAAACTCATCCTATCATTACACTCAATCCTCCACTACTCCATTCTCCTCCCAAATGAGAAATATCCAAACATTCAATCTGATAAGGGAACTTTTTCAAGCCATATTTTTGCTGTAACTGGAGCAATAAGGCATTACTGCCACCTGGATCTTGGGTCTGTTGAATGAGGAGATAAGATTCAAAAAAATTATCCAAAAGCTGATGGAGTCCTGCTTGTTCTTTGTGATTGAGTGAAGGAATTTTTGATTTTCAACTGCTGAGATATCGATCATAATAGGGTTCAAATTTTCCAAACTCTAAATCAAATCCCGCAATCATCTCTTCTTTATTCACCTCTTCCAATAGAAAATGATGGCGGATTACATCAATCAATTTTCCCTGGTAAAAATTGAGCAAAACATAGACTAGCTTTTCCTGCTCAGAGCGAATGGACAATAAATAACCGGTCAGATTTTTGGCCGATTCTACATATTGTTGCTGAGTAAATTCAGCAATCTGATAGTAAATATCTCTCAACTGACTAGCTCGCTCAAAATGCTGATCTTGGATCGCTTGATCAATTTTTTCAAGGATAATTTTTTCAAATTTCTGAGTCTTCCCTTGGAAAAAATCCTTGATCAGCTGAGGATAAGTAGGTGGAGGTAAATCTTTGTTGCCACACCATCCCTCACACAGCCCAAAATAATAATCAGAGCAGAATTTTCCCGATCTAAACTGACTCGCAGGACAGGTTCTATAAGGGACTACTTGCCTAACATATTGGAGAAATTTTTTGAGAGCTTTGCTATTGTGTTTGGGTCAAATATAGGTTGCTCCATCATTGAGCTTTTTCCTCGTAAGGAAAACCTGAGGAACCGCTTCTTTGGTCAATTTGATATAAGCATAAGCATTGGACCCTTTGAGCATAGTATTGAAAAAGGGCTGATGTTTTTTGATGAGATTTGATTCTAAATACAAACTTTCGCTCTCATTACTTACTGGGAAAAAATCAATACTATTTGCTTTGATCAGCATTTCTTGTTTCCAAACCGATCCAGGAGAAAAATACTGACGGACCCTTTTTTTGAGGTTTTTGGCCTTTCAGATATAGAGGATTTTCCCTTTAGAATCTTTGAAAAGATAGACTCCTGGAGTCTGAGGGATATGATCTAGTGAATAATTTGCATCCATAGCTCTAGTCTAAAAAAA
>CAYIZS010000052.1:0-6144 GCA_964367985.1 uncultured Candidatus Peribacteria bacterium | reverse complement strand
ATTTGAGAAACAAGCGCAACAGCTTCAGGATTTTTATCCAAAATTGATTGTATATTATTTACTCCATCTTCATCATCCCTCACCACCAGTCCAGATCTTCTAAAATGATGTTCTTTGATAGAAAATTCATGATTACTGAGACAGACCAATATTTTATGACCACTTTTTTCTATCCCTTGTAAATCTAAGGGAGTATGTGCCAAAGTATAAAATAAATTATCAGACATTTTATTCCCGATCAGACGGAGATTAGAACCATTGCTTAGCACTTTATTTGATACTCATCATTTTTCTTTATGCTCTCCCATCGACAATAAAAGAATCTAAATACATCATTAGCTATAATTTTTTTGTTCGCAATGTCAAGTCAAAAAAATATCTCACTAACTCTACATCACAACACTCCTCTCCTCCTCATTGAGGCCATACAAATCAAAAAACATCTCATCAATTTCATGATCTGTTTGATCGATTTGGGATTGGACGGCAAGGATTGTAATTTTATCTTGCTCAAAGTATTGCATCAGATCGGCTTGCTCTGACAGGGGCATTTTAGACAATTTGAGGGTTTTGAGGAAGTCTGCAAAATCTAATTCTCAGAATTTTTGGATTTTTTGAGGCAAGGTTTCCAAGCTATATTTACTACTTTAAAAGCAAGAAATCTTTACTCAAAGTTGGGAAGATACCAAGAAACTAAAAGCAGCTCAACAAAGAAAGATCAATAAGCTTGCAGATGAAAAAGAAAAATTTATTGCAGCAAATCTAGGGATCAAAAGATCTGAAGAGGAACAAACCGTATACCAACACCAGTTAGAAACTTACAACTCAGAACTTTATCATCTGAACGAATGATTAAAGCTGTTCGATGTTACTCACGAGTCTAAATTAGAGGAATTTGAGGCGATGTTTTTTATCATCCAAAATATAATTGAGAACTTTGATAACTTAAATTATGTTCGATCTAATGTTTTGTTTAAATTTTTAGGATCGAACATCTTTGTGGATCAAAAAAAGAGAGTCCGCATCGAGCGAAACTCTCTCTTTTTATCTATCTTAGAGTGAAGTAAACCGTCTGGGGCGATTGACGGGAGTCGAACCCGCGACCCTCGGAGCCACAACCCGATGCTCTAACCAACTGAGCTACAATCGCCACATTTTCTCACTACTACTTTCAGTATAACAAATCCCTTTGTTTTTTCAATCCAATTGTATAGGATAGAGACTGTTTTGATTTTACTTGTTCAAATAAGATGCAAACTCAGATTCTCAAGCCAGACATCAATACTTTCCAACAAGCAAAAAATCTGATCGATGCAGGAGAATTGGTTGCTTTTCCCACCGAAACGATTTATGGACTCGGAGCCAATGCACTGGATACAGAAGCGGTACAAAAAATTTTTCTTGCTAAAGGCAGGCCCAGCGACAATCCTCTCATCGTCCATATTGGGAATCCTGATCAAATCGCAGAATTAGCAGAGATTTCCCATCCGCTAGAGCAACAAATTATTGAGAAATTTTTTCCTGGACCACTAACCCTTTTGTTGAAAAAAAAGGAAGTTATCCCTGAGATAGTGAGCAACAATCCCTATGTTGGGATCAGGATGCCAGCTCATCAAGTTGCATTAGCATTTTTGAATACGGTCCAAGTGCCGATTGCTGCTCCTAGTGCCAATATTTCTGGCAAACCAAGTCCCACTTCTGCTGAGATGGTAGCAGATCATATGGCAGGAAAAATCTGACTGATCATTGATGGAGGAAATTCTGACTATGGAATAGAGTCTACTGTTTTGAAGGTAGATCCAGATCTAGTTTCTGGACAAGTGATTATCAATATTTTGAGACCTGGCTTTATCTCCAAAGAAGATCTGGAAACCGCTTTCCCTGATTCTAACATCATCGTCCAATATTCCCAAAAAGAACAAAATCTTTCTCCTGGGATGAGATTCAAACATTATCGTATTGATGCAGAAATCCAGATCATCCAACAAGCAGAAGAAATAGCATTGGAAGCAGGGATACCAACTGCGATCATTGCAAGCAAAGAATGGATAGAGCAACAGGAGATCCGAGCAAGATTTGCACAAAAAAATACTCAGATTTCTCCTAAACTTTTGATCCTAGAACGAGGGACAGAAAACAATCTTGCAAGCTGTGCGCACAATCTTTTTGCGCTCTATCATCACTGTCAGCAGCAAGGAATCAAAAAGCTCTATATCCAGCAACTCCCAGAACAAGGACTCGGCTTTGCAATCATGAATAGAGTCAAAAGATCCGCAGAAAAAGGAAATAGCCAATAAATTTTCCCCAAAATACTCTAGCTATTCTCCCCAAAATCACTAGATAAAGAATTGAGCAATAAAGAGATAAAAAATAAAAAAAATCTGATTTTTATCCTATTTTTGAGTAAAATTGATGCAAATCATCCTCCTAATTACCATTTGTGTACTCCTTGCTATTGCTGGACTCAAAGTTTTTGCTAAACTCAAAATCCTTGATAAACCCGGCAGTGATCTCAAAAATACTAGGAAACCAGTTCCTACGCTCCAAGGGATTATTGTGATTTTGATCGTATTAGTAGGAGTAGGAATTGTTTATCCTCACTATTTTTCCAATCCTCTCTTTTTAGGATTGCTTATTCCAGGGATTTTGATTGGACTTGTTGAAACCATTGAAGAACTCAGCTACCTTGGCAAACTCCCCAAAATTCCTCCCATCATCAGACTCCTAACTCATTTTTTGGCAGCAGGATTAGCTGTATGGATCTGAGGGATTGGCAACCAAGAGTTTCTTTTTTCTGGAATCATTTATCAGATTCCCAATTGGCTCTTTACGATTGGTTTTATGATTTGGACGATTTTTTGCATCAATGCAATCAATCGATTTGACGGTATTTACGCCCAAGGGAGCGGGATTTCTGCTATCTGATTTTTGACCATTTATTTACTGATCAAATGGGTAGTTTTTCAGAGTTATGAGAGTTTTCCCAATCTAGAAGCCCTGATTTTGGTAGAAAATCTTTCACTTTTTTTCTGTATCATTGCGCTCATTTATACGCTAATAGAGTACAAACCGCTTGGTCTACTGAGAGATGTCGGGATTATGTTTTTTGGTTTTGCGATTGCCTATCTCTCTGTCGCAGGAGGAGCAAAAATCTGAACACTGATCGTCGCACTTTCTCTGGCAATTTTTGATGCCGTCTGGGTCGGACTCTATAGGATTTTTATCCTCAAAAAAAATCCCCTCAAAGGAGATTATACGCATTTTCATCATAGACTGATGGGACTAGGGTTTTCTAGAGGAGAGGTCAGAGCTTTTATCTGGATCTGGTCAGTAATGATGATGGTCTTGATGCTCCTCCAGTGAGCCAATAGATTCAATAAAATTGTGATCTTTGCAATGATGGCAGCACTCTTTTTTGGGATCAATGGCTATCTTTTCCTCTATAAAAAACTTCCTTGTGGATTAGAGATCAAAAAAGAGAGGTAAATTTTAAAGTCTGATTAATTTTTAAGGTAGATACTCCTCCAAAACTTCTTTGATCAAAAAAAGCTCTACCCCTAAAGGAGTTTCAGTTTCTCTATATCCATTCGTTTCCAAAATAACTTTACAAATAGCATTGATAGGAGCATTTGTTTTAAAAATTCCCTGCTTTCTCATTTCTAAAACTTGAGAAAAAAGAGTTGTTTCTGCACTACATACTATTTTTTGCAAAAGAACTGTATTTTGGGGAGTAGATAAATAAGTATCAATCCCTTTTATCAGGGAAAGATATCTTAGTCCTTCTGCTATTTTTTTATCTCCTTTTTGCTTAAAATCTGCTGCCGTTTTTCCTCCCAAAAGTTCATCATAGTTTACCTTATAAACTGCATCAAATCCAGAAATAATCGCTGTAGTGATTCCTAATTTTTTTCTCAAATATTCAATAAAATCTGAAAAAGTATGAGCTTGAGATTCTTTGAGTAAATTTACAACCCTCGTTGGACCAATATTATAAATCAGAATCATCATTCCTTCTTTCTCTGAGAGAGAAAAATTTAGTTGCATTTTTTTTAAATCACCATCTATTCTTTGGAGCATCTTTTTTCTATAGAGGGCTCCAAGGATAATATTATCCACTGGATCATTTTTATTTAGTTGTAATCAAGATAACTTGTAATCATCAATCACATCTTTCACAGCAATATCCATCAGTTGCATATATCCTTTTGCATTAGCACTACTAAGAGCTTCTGCGTCGAGCATACTCTCTTTGAGAATCATGGGTAAGAGATTTTCAAATTTAAGATCTTCTGATCCCAAAAGAGCCCTCAATTTTTCAGAACGATCTATCTTCACTCTCGCTTTGAGAATATCTCCCTTGATTGGGACGATAGAGTTGAGGTTTAGTTTATAAAGTTGATATTCCCAGGGCTCTAGAATTTCTTTGTTTTCAACTAATTCAAGATTTTCTTTGAGAGAATCTTTTGTTTTTTCCTTATTTTTTTGGCAAGCAGAAAAGCTGAGTAAAGCAACTAATGTTCCAATTGCAAGGTAAGATTTTCTAGAAGAAAGTTTTGGAGAATTTTTAAATTTTTCCATAATTATTGAGATTTAGGAGTTATAGATTTTAAAAATGAATTAATAAAGTTATCTGCTATTTTTTGACGATTTTGGGGATCCCTAAAGTAATATGCTTGATTGACCTGATTTGCATTTCCAAGCTCCAAAAGTAATTTTACATCAGCATTTGATTGAGTCAACACTTGTAATGGTTGGTGTCAAACTGCATGATCTACATCTCCAGCTCTTTTTCCTTGATAAGTATACTCGAATCCATTGTTCAATAGCGATTGTGCAAATTTCTGAGATCTAGCATCTCCCTCTTTATGCTTAATATGTAAAAGCTTTTTATCCACTATAGGATAAGAATCAATATGATTTGATATAAAGAGATCTATCTTTCCTACTCCTGATTTTTGATTTTGAACAACCTGATTTCTTTTTCCTCTATCTATATTAGAAGCCCTAAAAATAGATCCTTCTTTATCAAAATCTTCTCCATACCAAATATCTTGAAAAGATTCCTCTCCATTTTTATCAAAAATTCTACTAGCTGGAGGTAAATCTTTTCTCTCAGAGATTCCTCTCCTATTCATATAGTGTGTAAGTACAACCTTTGCTCCGTGTGCTCTCAAACCTTGTGCCATTCTATAGGAAATATCCATTACAATAGGAGCTTCATAAATCACTACTTTTGTCTTATTTTTAGGATCTCAATATCCAACTATTGTAATAGTACCTGTATCCATAGATCCATGTCCTGGATCCAAGACAATGGTATAGCCGTTCAATTTATCTGAAAGGATTTTCTCAGGTTTGGTAATATCCTCTATACTGAGTGCTGGAGAACTTTTTGTTTCTATTTCTTTGGGAACCAATATTTTATATCCGGTATTTAATTCTTTTATTATTTTTTCTTTCATAAAAACTCCCTTCCTATTTCTAGTTGCAGAATCATTCCACAACCTTCTCACTAAGTAATCTTGCTGTGACTTCTTTTCAAAATCCGTGATACTTGTTAATGTAAGATATTCTACTTCTTCAGTAATTATTTCTTTGTTTTCTTTTTTATTTTTCTTTTTTTGATCCAGTGATCTTTTAGCTTCTTTTCAATCTTCTTTCTGATTTTTTTCATATTCTTTTATCAAAGGAGTCAGTGCACTTTGATCAATAGAAATAATATCTCCGATCTTCAACTGATCTGGATTGGGGATATTTTCCTTATTTTGTCTAGCAACCTCCTCTAGCAAGATCTTACAGAGTTTAGGATCATCTTTTTGCTCCTGAGTCAGTCCCAAACTATCCTTTACAATAGCAGCAATGGTTGTACCTGGACTTACCTGAAAATATTCAGGTTCATTTTTATCTTTTTTCAAAACTAGAAAAAGAGAGCCAGCAGTTATTGCTAGAGCAGGAAATAAATACTTGAGAGAAGAACACTTATTTGATGAAGTTTGAGGGAACTGTTTGATTCTAGAAGACATAATATTAGTCTTATCAGATAAAAATACTAATTATAATTTTGCTATTTTATTTACTAGATCCTTCCTTTCTTCTTCAGTCATTTCAAATCAATATGTTTTTACTATTTGCTCAAATTCCACC
>CAYIZS010000051.1:0-6436 GCA_964367985.1 uncultured Candidatus Peribacteria bacterium | reverse complement strand
GTGTAAATACAAAAACACTTTTACCCTCGGAGCTGCACTCAAAATCTTGGGAATTCCTCTGACAGAAGGGAAAACCATCCTCCAAAAACAGTTTGGGAAAAAAACTTTTGGACCGGAAATTATCGATCAGAATTTCATCGATCTAGAAGCTGGATATCAGTATATTATTGATAACTGTAAAGATGCTTGTGATATCTATCATCTAGAAAAAACGGTAGCTAATCCAAAACAATTTATGTATGGAAATGAGCTGATTGCCAAAGGAGCGATGGCTAGTGGACTAGATTTTTATGCAGCCTATCCGATGACTCCTGCCTCCAGCATTATCGATGAAGTGATCAAAAATCCTGCAGTGACCTTTTTCCAAGGAGAAGATGAAATTGCAGTGAGTATGGCTATGCTCGGAGCAAAATTCTGAGGCAAAAGATCGATGTGTGGGAGTAGCTGAGGAGGATTTGCTCTCATGTCAGAGTCGCTTTCTTTTTCCAATCAAGCAGAAATCTGAGGAGTTTATGTCCTCTCTCAGAGAGATGGTCCAAGTACTGGGACTCCAACCTTTACTGGTCAAAGCGATCTCAACTATGCACTCAATGCCAGCTTTGGAGATACCAAACCGATCGTATTTGCTCCTTCTAGCTTTGAGGAAGCTTATACTTTTGCAGGGAAAGCACTCAATCGATCTGATCAATATCAGCATCCAGTAATTATTCTCGTAGACAAACAACTTTCAGAATCCTATCTAACCATTGATCCTAAAAAACTCATCGCAGAACCGATCAAAAGGGGGAAGCTTGCGAAACCAGAAGCTGAAGATAAGTTTCAAAGATATCAGCTCACAGCAGATGGAATTTCCCCTTATAGTGTTCCTGGAGTGGAAAATACGACCTTTATCGCGACATCCTATGAGCATGATGAATATGGGTTTACCAATGAAGAGCCAGAATTGAAAGGGAAAATGATGGACAAAAGAGCAAAGAAAATGGATACTTTTGTCAGTACAGAATTTAGTGAAGAGTATTATGGATATGAGATCATCAATCCTGATGCTGAGACCTTTTATATCACCATGGGAGTCAATCGCTATGTCCTAGAACAGCATATTGCTGGAAATGATCAGCTTGGACTCATCATCATCAAAAACTTTTATCCTTTTGATCTGAGACTCAAAGATTTTTTGGATCAGAGATCAGAAACCATAAAAAATCTGATTTTTGTGGAAATGAACCATAGTGGAAATCTCCAAGACCTCGTGCGTAAAGAATGTGAACTGTTTGGTCCTTGGAACCCAAAAATTTCTCATCAGAGAAAATATACCCTTTATCCTATCTTTAGAGAAGATCTAAGCTAAAAATTGGCAGAACAGCTGCTATTTTACTCTTTATCTGAGCAATCATGATCCACTATCAGATTAGAGAAGCGACAGAAGAAGATCTAGAATCCATTGTGATGATCAATACCCAATGCTGGAAAAAAAACTATCATGGGATCATTGCAGCAGACTATCTTGCAAGTATCAACTATCAGGACCAACTCAAAAGATGGCAGAGATATCATCAACATGCAGAAAAATTTGATGCTCTCTTCTTGGTGAAAACTGATTGAGATCAGATCCTGGGCTATCTCTTGGCACAACAAAATGATCAGAGTGAAGCCATTGATTATGAGATCGAGATTGTACAGATTTATGTAGATCCTGAACATCAAGGGAAAGGGATCGGGAAAGAGTTATTCCATGCCTTGATGCAACATCCCAAATATCAAAAAAATCAGACTTTTTATCTCTTGACCCTCAAAGATAATCTCAGATCCTGCAACTTTTATCAGCAACTCTGAGGAAAAGAATTTATCACTCTCCCCAGAGAGATTGGAGGGATCAGCTATCCTTTAGTAGGATTCTTTCGAGAGAGAAAGAAGCAATAAACTTGTTTTAAAGAAAACATTAACAATATTTGACTAATCAAAAAAAAAGATATAATCGGTATGAGAGTTAAGTTGTTTCTCAATACAACTTAACAAGAGAACAAAGTTCTCCTACTCTTTTTTACTTTCTTATCTACCAACATGAAAAATCCAATTCGTAAAACTACTCTCCTAACTCACATTGCAACAGCAGTATCTCTCTTTTACTCACTGATGATTTATTTGTATCTGCATTTCTCAGCTTGAGCAATCACCAAGCTCTTGAGTAATGGGATGCTAAGTGCAACATTAGGAGAAAATGGAGAAGCATTTAATGTAATCATGCTCCTGCTACAACAAGAATCTTTTGCTAGATTTGCAGAAGGAGGAATATGGATCGCACTAATTCTATTATTTATTTCTCAGCTTTGGGAAATCAAAAAACAACCTTATCATATCCAATCTGCTCTCGGACCTGTTATTGCAACGATTGTGGCTACTTTGATGCGATATCTCAATGGAGGACTCGCTCTAGGAGGTATCAGTAGTATGCTAATCGCTTATCTCATCCTTTTGGGAGCAATAGCATATCTCTACTGGGTTTGGAAGCCACTAAAAAAAACTAGAATTCTGGGCTTTATTGCCAGTATCTTAATTCTTTTGATACTTTTGTGGGGAATCGGCTTTTTGCCCTTGCTCTGGATATAATTCACTATAAGTTCAATATTCAATACAAATACCTTTTTAGTTTACTTACAATGATCAAATCATGAGACACCAACTCAATAAAATGCAACGATGCCCAGGATGTGGGGACTTTTTTATCCATATTGCACTCAAACAGGCGCTCAAAGAGCTCAATATACCACTTCATAAAGTAGTAGTCATCACTGGGATCGGCTGTAATAGCAAAATGAGTCAGTATTTGGAAGGTTATGGACTAGAAACCCTCCATGGGAGAGGAATCCCTTTTGCAACCGGAGTAAAACTGGCAAATCCTGATCTCACGGTGATTTCACTCTCTGGAGATGGAGATAGCTATGGAATCGGGATCGGGCATCTCATCCATGCAGCGAGAAGAGATATCCCAATCCTCCACATCACTGCAGACAATGAAAACTATGCTTTGACTACCGGTCAGGCCTCTGCTACTACTTCTCTAGGAGCAAAGACCAAATCTACTCCTGTCGGGAATCAAATACCTCCACTCCATCCCCTCAAACTTTTGGAGGCGACAGGATGTAATTTCCTCAGGCATGTCGTAGATAGAGAGGTAAAAGTAGTCAAAGAAACCATCATGGAAGCAATTCAGCATCCTGGCTTTTCTCATATCAATATCCAGCAAGCATGTCCAAGCTGGAAAAGACGATAAAAAACTAAAACACCAATACTATCTTCAGATTTATTTTAATATCACTAACAATCATCATGGCAATCGTTTGGCAAGTTTTGACTGCATTAGGGACAGGTTTGGTAGTGGGAGCAATTTTTGCTTTCCTCAAACTCCCCTCTCCAGCTCCCACAGCACTAGCAGGAGTGGCAGGAATTCTCGGAATTTTTCTCGGAGCTCTGCTGGTAGATTATTTACTCAAAAGATAAAAATACTTCCTTAGATCCAAATGGAAAACGCTACTTTTGGTCACTATCAGATCCAAGTAACAGAAAAGTCTGATTTTGATCCTTTGATTCAAAACTATCCCGAACTCCAAGGACAGATTTTTCGCTGTAAGCAAATCCATAGCAATCAAATCCATTTCTGGCATCCAGAACGGGACAATACTACTCCTGGAGATGGAATTATTTCCAAAGAAGCTAGAATCAGACTCGGAATCGGAGTTTCAGACTGTAATGCTGTTGTAATCATGGGAGCAGAGCGATATGGGATCCTCCATGCAGGATGGGCAGGACTCAAAGGAGGCATCATCCCCAAAATGTTTGAAAAGCTGATTGAACTGGGAGAATCTGATTTTGCTATTTTTGTCGGTCCGAGTATCAGAGCTTGCTGCTATGAAGTGGGAGATGAATTTAGCGAATGGGTAGATGCTCAGTATTTACAGAAAAATAGCCATGGTCGCTATCAATTTGATATGATCGCAATGATCCAAGATCTTTTGAAAGACTATCCTTGTAAACAGATCCAGATCCATCCCAGCTGCACCAAATGTTCTAGCAATTTTTGGAGCTATAGGAGAGGTGATGGAATCAATAATTTTATCACGGTAGAAAAGCACTAAATGCAACTCATCGTCCAATCCGTAGCTCATGCAGAACTCAAAATCTGGGCTGATCATCAGCAAACTCAGCCCCTCAAATCAGCCAATATTTGAAGAGGAATTCTGATTTATTTTGGGGTAAGTAAGGCAGATGAAGATCGTAAAGACTGGCAAACAGCCATTGATAAATTTACTCATAAACTCACGACTCTCAAACTCTTGGCTAGTCCTGAAGGGAAAATCGAGACTCCCCTTTCTGAGCTAGGCAATCAAATCATGGTGATCTCCAATTTTACCATTTTTGGGAAATATAAAAATGGAACCAAAATAGATTTTTCTCAGAGTGGCTCTTTTGCTTTTTCTCAAAAGGTTTATGAGTATTTTATCCAAAGTTTGAAACAAGCAGGATTTGAAGTAGCAAGTGGAATCTTTGGATCGGAAATGGAAGTAAATGCTTGCAATCAAGGTCCGATTAACTATCTTTGGGAACTGTAATACTGATCAAGTAAGAGAAGAATATAGAATCAAATAAATTGATACAACTCTTGCACGACATCACGATAGTAATACCAAAAGAAACTTTAACCTTTGAATTTCTAGATCGATGAAAAAAAGTCTGATTTTGTGAGGAATGCTTTTATTTACTAGCATTGCCCCAATTTTTGCTCAAGAATCTCTCAATACCGAACTTCCAGCAGAGAAACTGAGCTGTAATTATCAGATCACGGGAGCACAAAACCTCCTCCTCCACCAAGAAGGGATCTTTACCCTCCTCAATGCCGAGGGAGAACCAGCACATGAAGAACATTTCACTTTTTCCCTCGATGGAAAAAAGCTGGATAAAGAAGGAGCCAGTAGCTATTATCAGTTTGAGAATACGGGAAGCTATCTCTTGCAAGTGGAGATCAATCAAGAGCTTTGTCAGCAAAACATTGAATTTCCAATCAGGATTTTTGAACAGCAACTCCTCTATCTGGGAGAAACACACGATGCTTTTGAGCTAGGATTTTATGAAAATATTTTGGATGCTGGATACCATCTCAAAAGAATCACCCTCAACAGCAAAGACCCCAATCTCAAAGAAAGTATCTCCCCAGAAGATTTTCTCTACTCCAATCCGATCATCATCAATGAGAAAAATTTTATCCCTGTATTGGAATACTATATTGCAAATAAATCGGATCAGGATGCAGTAGCCAAAAATCTCATCATGATCACCAATGATAGTCCTCAGCTCCTCAAAAGGAGACTCTCGCAGTATGCCAATCTCCTCCAAGAAGATCAGCTTTTTATCCTCAAACCTTTTGATTTTCTCAATCTCCTCTCTGATATTGCTTTGGAAAATTCTTTCCTCGATAAACCCTATTTGCTCAATTTTTCCTGGGATTTCAAAGATAGCTCACAGTGGCTCTTTGTCTCCTATCTGATCGATTTGATGCTCCAAAACAATCTCCCTCTTGAACTCCTCAGTAGTCTCCTAGCACTCGCAGTAGTCGTAGTGCTGATCAGTGTTTTGAGGCAAGTTTTTGGGTTTTCTGTATTTGGAGTGTATCGGCCTTTGCTTTTGGGGCTCATTGCAACCAATGTAGGAGGAAGATTGACGGTATTTTTGGTCATCTTGGCGATCATCTCTACCGCTCTGGTCAATCTCTTGTCCAAAAGACTCTATCTCCTCAGTAGTGCCAAATCTAGCATTCAGATCACTTTATACTTTTTGCTCTTTAGTATTGCCTACTGGATCAACAGCAAATATCAGCTGATCAATATCCAGCTTTTCAATGGAGAATATCTGGTTTTTGTGGTGATTTTGATGCCGATTATCATCAATAAATCTCTCCAGAGTTTCAATCCACTCAAAAAATCCTGGCGAATCTCATTGGGAGAATTTCTCCTAATCAGTTTGATCGTTTACTTTTTTGTCAAATCGAGCTGGATCAACAATCTTCTCCTCTCCTATCCAGAGATCGTAGTAGTTGTACTCTTACTAGAAATATTGGTAGGAAGATATAGTGGTTTGCAGGTTTTTGAGATGCTGAGATTTATGCCTTTGATCAAAAGGCATTTGGATGAAGATGAAGAAGAATAAAAATTTTATTTATTGCATAAAGAAAGAAAATATTTATAGTAATCTAAAAGATAAATATCTATTTTAAATTACACAAAAAATTATGATTATTTCATTTTCTAAAAAGGATGTTTTATTGTCTTTTTTTGAGTGATTAAATGATAATCCCTCGGATAAGGAATTAAAATCTAATCTAGAAGATTTTTATACTTATTGACCCTTTACTCCAGAAGTAAAGATAGAAAACGAAGATATATAT
>CAYIZS010000050.1:0-6449 GCA_964367985.1 uncultured Candidatus Peribacteria bacterium | reverse complement strand
TTATTAATACAAAAGGTATTTATCTTCATATGCCCCATAGTAGCTTTTGATCTTGAGAATGTCTCCTTTGAGGATTCCTTGAGCTTCAAAAAATTCCAAAAAACCTTTACTTTTCATTATTTGCCAAAAATGGTGTTCTGCTTCATCATTTCCTCGAGGGGTCATAAAAACCATTTTGCTAATCTCTGGATGCTGGAGATGTCGCACTTTTGCAAATCTGCTTTCTAGAGGATTGATATAGTTTTCATTGATCAGTTTTTCTTTTTCACTATCGGTGATATCATCTGCAAATCCTTCGCTGAGTTCCTCTTCTCCTTCACTTATCACAGATTCTAGTTGAAAATTTCGATTGTAGCTTGGAAAGTCTGTCTTTTGCAATACTTCTGCAAAGCTTCTCATCATCTCTCCCACTCCAAAATAAGTTCCAGCAGAAGTCGTGAAGGTATTTTTCTCAAAAATTTCCATGCTGAGTGTCATTAGCTTTTCCTGTGCCAAAAATTGATTGAGCTGTTGGAGGAAACTGTTTTTGTATTCTCTGAGTAGTTCAGTATCATTAAAAAGATCTCGTTTGTTGAAGATTCGAAGTATTCTTTTTTTGAGAATTGTGACATCATCTTTGATGACCTCCAGTGTAATAAAACCTTGGTCTGCACTTAGATGAAATTGGAGAGGATTCTTTTCTTCAAATCTCTCACGGATATAACTCATGATTTCATGAAAAAGATTGACCGTTTCATCGATTCCGTTTTCAAAGTTTGCCAAATCACTCACAAAAGCAAAAATTCTGGCTTTGAGAACATGTCTGAGAAACGCATTTCAGAGCCCTTTTCCTTCTGCGGATCCTTCGATTAGTCCTGGAATATCGATGACATTGAAACGAAAATCTCCTACGGAAACCGATCCCAGATTGGGTACCAGGGTGGTAAAAGGATAATCTGCTACTTTTGCTTTGACATCAGACATACAGTTGATGAGCGAAGTCTTTCCAACACTGGGACTTCCAATCAATCCTATATCTGCCAATAACTGGAGTTCTAGAATGATTTCTCTTTTTTGTCCAGGTTCTCCCAGGAGATAAAAATTGGGATATTGATTGATGGCATCTTTGAAATGAATATTTCCTTTTCCTCCTTCTCCTCCAGAGAGGAGCTCAATCCTTTCTCCATCTTGTTCTAATTGGTAGAGGATTCTTTTGCTCTGAGCATCTTTTACAATAGTACCAACTGGCACCGTGAGAGTAATAGATGGACCATCTGCTCCGTACTGATCTTTGGTTCTCCCATTTTCTCCGGCTTTTGCTTTAAAGATTTTTTTGTACTTGTAGGTCAAGAGGGTATTTTCATCTTTGGAGGCCTGGATATAAACCGATCCTCCATTTCCTCCATCTCCACCATTAGGTCCACCAAAAGGGACTCCGGCTTCTCTTCTCCCACTAGCAGCTCCATCTCCACCTTTCCCGGATTGGATCTGTATTTTTACTTCATCATAAAATTGCATATCAGTACTTATTCAAAAAAAGATAAATTCAGTTTTTACTGCTTTGTTATAGGATTTTGGAGAAAATTTGCAAGAGAAAAGCTACAAGCTGATTTATTTTGACAGAAAGCTTGTTTCCCAAGTATTTTCGCTGTTCCAGAGCTCAGCTTGCATCTTTAGGACTTTTCTATACAGTAACTGTATTACAAATACCTTATTTTTTTTATTTAACTGCTAGCAAATGTCTATTGTGATTCAGGATTTAGAAAAATTTTATAGTTTACAGGCCAAAAAATACTACCAAACTAGGAAAAAATATCGATCAGCAGGAGAAAAAATTATACAGCAAATTTATGCTTTACAGCTTGAGAAACCTAAAATCCTAGAGCTAGGATGTGGAGGAGGAAGATTTTTGGATTTGATGGAAAAGGAGTATTCAGGAAATTGGGATTATGTAGGAATTGATCTCTCCAAAGGATTGGTAGATTTAGCACAACAGCTTCATCCAGAAAAAACTTTGATCCATGTAGAAATGAATGAATATTTGGCTTCTCTCCCCCAAGAGAGTTTCGATGTGATTGTGGGATTTGCTAGTGTACAGCATTTAGCTTCCCCAAAAGCAAGGCAAGCTTTGATGGAAAATGCTTATAGGGTTTTGAAGTATGGAGGGAAATTGCTTTTGATCAATCGGTCACTCTCTCATCGATTTATCAGAAAATATCCTCAAGTCCTTTTGCAGTCTTTTTGGAAGAAAATAAAATCTTTGGGAAAAGAGGATTGGAGAGATGTTTTGATCCCTTGGAAGGATGGAGAGGAAACTCATCAGAGATATTATCATCTTTTTTCTCTTGCAGAGCTTGGACAGCTTTCAGCATTATCAGGTTTTATTCAGAGAGAGCTTTTTTATGTAGATAAAACATCTCAAAAAGTTGGGCATTGGTCGAAATCTGCCAATTCTCGATATATTGGAGAAAAGGGAGTTTTGCAATAGATAAATCTGTTTTATCTTGTAATTAGTGAGTTGCTAGCAATTGATGCAATATGGATTCATGATCCGCAGAGGATTTTTCATTATCTTTGGGATACAAAAGATGATATTGAGAGTTTTGGAATATTTGAAAGAAGGGATGGAGTTGGTGATTTTATTATATAGTTTTTTAGCATCGCAGAAAATCAACTTTCTCTTGATTTTGATTTTCTAATCCATATATACTAGTTATCTTTGCCGTAGACCGTAGGTCGTCCTCTCGAGGATATAAACTGTACCTACCGAGGTTATCACTGATCTATTCCAATAGTCAATTCTGATTTTTGGCACTTAGAAGATAACTCTGGCAATGAGTTATTTTTTTTATTTCCACTTGATACGGTAGTATGACAATCTCAAAAGCCAAAAAAACTGAGCTTGTGGCACAGTATGTCCAAGACTTGCAGGCTGCAAATAATGTTGTAGTACTCCAACAGTCTGGATTGCCGGTGACCCTTTCTACAGAGATCAGAAAATGAATCATCTGAGCTGAGGGTAAATATCATGTAGTGAGGAAAAATCTTTTTCTCCTTGCTCTCAAAGAATCCGGATTTGATGCAGTGGAGGAGGGGGATTTAGAGGGATCTATTGTGGTTCTTTATGCCAATGGCGATGAATACGCTCCTATAAAACTCATCAATAGCTATGCTAAAAAAGTTCAGTCAAACAAAGAGCAAAAGGCGAGTATCAAATTTCTCTGAGGATGGTATGAAAAAAAATGGCATGACTCTGCATATGTGACTGAGTTGGCCAACATTCCTTCCAAAGATGAGTTGATCTCCAAGCTTGCTTACCTTTTCAATTATCCAGTGCAGTCATTTGCAGGGGTACTTGATCAGATTGTAAAAAAACTAGAAGCATAACTTCAGTTTTTTTCCTTACAATGTGTAAATTCTTATTTTATTTTGTTTATTGTTTATGACAATGGAATTGACAAAAACTCAACAACAGATTCTTGATCTCGTAAAAGAAATGAATGCTGTTGAACTTAACGGACTAGTAAAAGCTTTAGAAGAAGAATTCGGTGTAACTGCTGCTGCTATGGTAGTAGCTGGTGGAGCTGCTGCTGCAGATGCTGGAGCTGCTGCTGGAGGAGACTCTGATAGTATGAATGTTGAGCTTACAGAAGTTGGACAGCAAAAAATTGCTGTGATCAAAGTAGTTAAAGAAGCTCTTGGTCTAGATCTTAAAGGAGCAAAAGATTTGGTAGAAAAGGCTCCTGTGATCATCAAAGAAAATGTAAAATCTGACGAAGCGGATTCGCTTAAAACTAAACTTACTGAAGCTGGTGCTACAGTAAACTTCAAATAGTCATTTACTAGGTTTCTGATCAGATCGTTGTATCCAAACTCTTGTGTTTACATACAATTATCTGATTATTGTTTCTTGTAGAGATGATTATCTTTTATTTTACTTGATAGATAGTAGATGACTGTATCTGTTCAAACCGTTCTTGATGCTCAAGTGCATGTAGGTACGCTCAAAAATGAGGCTCATCCAAAGACCAGCAAATACTGGGCAGAGGTGGATCGTGGACTCATTGTGATTGATCCAGAGATTGTTGTAGAGCAACTTGCTAATGCAAAAGCAAAGATTGATGCAGCCAAAGCTGCTGGCAAGGAGGTGCTTATTGTTGCTGAGAAAAAAATGTATGTTCCAGAGCTAGAAGCTTTAGCAAAAAAAGCGTGAATCTCTTTCCTCAATCATAAAGTTCCTGGTGGTTTCTTGACTAATTTTGATACCTTCAAAAAAAGGATTGATACCATCAATGAAATGACTATGTTTATGGAGACTGAGGAGTTTGCAACCTTGACTAAAAAAGAACAACTCGTATACCAGAGAAAATATGAAAGAGCTAATAAAATTTATCATGGAGTGACCAAACTCAAAAAAAGACCAGAATTGGTGATTGTAGTAGATGGTCAGATGTTATCTTCTCTCCTAGATGAAGCAGCACTCTTAAAAAGTTCTTTGGATACAGTAGTAATCGCTGGAAGTAACTTTTCTAGGTATTGGCCAGAAGACCAATTAGTAGTTTCCAATATCAATAGTTACCTTAGCTTGGATTTTGTGCTTAAAGCATTATTAGATTAGTTCTAAAATACTGAAGTTATTGTAGATCACTCTAGCATTCTTTAGTTTTCTGATATTCTTATCCTTCATGACTGCATATTTGCCGAGCTCATCTGAGAGAAAGAGAGTCGTAATGTCCTATCTTTTGGTAGGGGTGTTGTTTTTCTCTCAGCAGGAGGATTTGAGTGTTTTTGAATACTTTCACTACAAACAATCGGTGGGATGGTTGAGTTTCTTCATAATTTCATTATTGCTTTGGATTGTGACATTTGTTTTTTTCTCCATATTTGGACTTGGTTTTATTTCTTGGATCTTTGCTATTCCTTTGTTTTCTGCAATCATTTTGCGATGATTTCTAGTTTTCCAAGGATGGCGTGGTGATTATCTGACAGAAGCTACTACAGACAAAAGATGGAAACTCTTTTTTGTAGATTTTGGAGGATGGGTATTGGGGATCTTTGGAATTACCAAAAATGTTTATGGAGATATTGAGCTTGATACTGTAGCTGATATCGTTAAGATTCAATCAGATACAACATCTGATTCCTAAAATATCAAAGATAATATCTACAATCCAATTCTATAATTTAAAATAACTATTCTTTGCCAATATAATATAAATATTTTCCAAGAATTTCACTAAAACAAAAAATCTCTAATATTTTAATTTTTTTAAACAATAGCTCGTATTAAAATAGATATCAATCTAGTAAAACAGCTCAGAGAAGCTACTTTTGCTCCTTTGGGGGACTGTAAAAATGCTTTAGTAGAAGCAGGAGGAGATTTTGATAGAGCTCAAGAAATTCTCAAAGAAAAGGGAATTGCTAAAGCAGGGAAAAAGGCAGATAGAGAAACCAAAGAAGGACTTGTTTTTGTGAGAAAAAATGGTGATTACACAGTACTTGCAAAATTGCTTTGTGAAACAGATTTTGTTGCAAAAAATGAAATGTTCTTGGATCTTTTTGATCAGGTTTTTGCTATCCTTTTTGAATTAAATTCTGAAGTAGTATCTCTAGAGGATTTAGATCCAGCAGTATTGGACAGACTCAATGTTTTGGTACACGAAGCGGTAGGTACTATTGGTGAAAATATGAAACTTTCTGAAGTACATATCACCAAAGAACCAGTGTTTGCTTATGTGCATCCAGGAAATAAAGTAGTTTCTATTGTTTACTATACAGGAGCAGAAGATGCTGCAAAAGAGTTGGCTCTCCAAGTAGCAGCTCTCAACCCAGAATATTTGAGTTTTGATGAGATTCCAGTTGCAGAAGTAGAAAAACTTGCAGCAGAATTTACCCAAGAGCTCAAAGATGCTGGTAAACCAGAAAATATGATTGCACAAATCGTTAAAGGAAAAGTAGACAAAGCATTTGCAGACTCAATTCTTTTGGAACAAGAATATATCAGAGATGGTTCCAAAAAAGTGAAAGAAATTTTGCCTGCAGATTTTGTAGTAAGCAAATTTTATAGATTTGCAGTATAATTCTCTCAAGCGAGAAGATTATCTTATGTCGGCGTATATCTAAAATATTTTATTTTACTCTGTTGTTACCCTAATGCAGAATTATGAATTAGTGCTTCTGTTGGATCCAAAGACTTCTGATGCAGAAAAGAAAGAACTTCTTGATGCACTAGAAAAATCTTTTCCCAACAAAGAAAAGGATGAAATCTGAGTTCATGAGCTTTCTTTCCACTTAAAGGATGGAAGTAATAGAGCTTATTTTGTTTCCTATTATTTGGAGCTTACTCCTGAACAAATTGTAGAACTAAAAGCAATGTTGCTTTACAACCCAATTTTGATCAAGTATGAGCTTTACAAAATGACTAGTACTCAGCAATTTTTTCATTTCAAAGACCTTCAAACTCACTTTGA
>CAYIZS010000049.1:0-6546 GCA_964367985.1 uncultured Candidatus Peribacteria bacterium | reverse complement strand
TTTTGAGTTCTTGTTCAAAATTTGCTAAAATTTCAGCATTTTTTTCCAATTCTTCTGGATTTTTATTAAATTGAACAACAACTTTATTCAAGTCATTTATTTTTTCTTCGATTTGGTTTTGTATTGATTGATTTAAATTTTCAATAGCAGAAAGTGTATCAAGATCTTCTTTGGCCTTATCAAATCCTTGTTTTATTTCACTAATCTTTTCTAATTTATTCATATTTTTTAGCTGAAGATAAATCACATCACTCCATTATACTCAAAAAGATCAAAAAAAGCAAAAAAAGTCTGACTTTTTTCTTGACAACAATGTCCATATTCCCATTATTCCGATAACTCAAACCTTTATTTTTTAATCTGATAAAAAATGAAGAAAAAAAGATCTACAGTTTTCCTGATGATTGGCTACCTTTTATTTTCTTTGCTCAATCCTCTGGTCTTTGTACAGTGATCTTGAGCACTAGATTCTTTCCCTTGATTTGAACAAGAATCAACTGTTTTATTAGAAGCTTGAGTGGAGAGCTTTAGTGAATCAGAAAATTCACTAGAACAGTGAATGGCTTTTAATAAAACTCTTTTTACAGAAAATTCACTAAATCAGCGAACAGATAGTTCTTCAGAAAGTGATGAAAATTCACTAAATGAGTGAACGGGTTTTGATGAAAACTTTTTTACAGAAAATTCACTAAATCAGTGAACAGACAGTTCTCCAGAAAGTGATGAAAATTCACTAAATGAGTGAACAGATCTTTCATTAGAAACACCAGCTATGCTTTTAGGTTGAGAATCGCATCCTCATCTTTTGTTGACAGAAGTTTATGCTTACGGAAACGATGAATGGATAGAAATTTACAATAATGGAGATGGGGATTTTCAGGGTAAAATATTTATCTATAAAAATGGAAGTAATTATAAAAATTTCACCATTTCACTAAATCAGTGAACATCGATAATTATCGGTGACAATATGAATATGTTACATTTAGATCAATTAAATTACCAATCATGAGCAAGTTTTAATTTCGTAGATACAGAGACCTTGGATCTTGAATTACGATATGATGGAACAAGGCTAGATAGTTTTTTTGTTTCTTCTAATCAGATTATTATCAACAATGTTGGGACCAAATACTCTAGACCATCTTTTGAAAAAATAAGAAGTGGAAATGATTATATTATTACTCCAACAGTTGTAGATAGAACAAAAAATACTGACTGATCAATTCTCGCCAATCCTGGTGTCGTTTTTGATTTTGATTTTTGAGAAGATCCAAATCCTGAGTTAGGAAATTTGATTTTAACAGAAGTATTTTTTGATGATGAAGATTTGGAGAACAATCGATTTGAAATCTCCAATATTTCTGCAGAGAGTTTCTCAGGAATTGTTACTTTAGAAGGAATGGGAGCTGATCCTTTTAGTTTTTCTCTAGAGATAGGGGCTAATGAGAGTAAAGTTTTTGCTCAGACAGCTCATCGAATGTTTCTCAATCCTCCAAATATTATTGATCAAGAATTTGCAATTGATCGAAATACAGGATTAAGGGTAATACTTTCTTATGAAAATCAGCAAGATGTTTTAGAAGTGCATTCAGAATGGGTAGAAAAATTAGAGGGATACGGAGTTTCTTTTGAGAAGGTTTATTTTGATCAAAGGTGGATTACAACAGATACTAAACTAGATAGAAGAGAAAATGTTTTGAGTTATTATGTAGCAAATCCGGGAAAGTATTTTTCTCTGACTCCTGAAGATGCTGAAAATCTCAAAGATATCTCCCTAGCTATCAATACCACCACTCCTTGAGACGAAGAGGATATAGAAGATCAAGTATTCTGTGAAAATTTTTGGGATAAAGGAACAGTCAGTATTTCAGAAATTTTTCTAGGCAATGCTACCTATCCTGCTTTTGTAGAGTTGGATTTTATCGATAATCCTCGAAATTATGAGTATTTGAGACTATCTGGATCTCTTATCGATGGAACTGTTGCATTTAGTCGATATGATGCTGAGGAGGGCTGGCGAGAAAAAAATACCAAACTTTTACTCACTCAGACTGATCGACGATATTGGGAAGGAATAGACAGTCAATTTGATGGCAACTTTTTGATCCAGAATCAGACAGGAGAACTCTTTTTAGAATGACGAGATGGACAAGATCGAATACTTTTGGACATTGTAGACATTACCCGTTTGTCTGAAGGAAAATCGCTTTATTATGGAGGAAAAGAAAATGGTTGTATGAGAGTTTTTGATGAAAAGTCAGACTTTTCTCCTGGTTTTGATAAAAAATTTCTCAATTTTTTCCAAATAGAGATGGAACCAAGAATAGAGTATGTGTATGTTAGGACTGGATGAGGAGGAAATAGTTGTCCTACAAAAGCTGATCTCTGTCCAGGTAATGTACCCGCTATTGAAGAGGAGGAGTGGGAAAGTGAAGAATTTGATTTCCGTGATGAGGATGATGATCCAGAACGATGGGGAGAGGACCCTTTTGCAGAAACAGAGCCTGAATATTTAGTAAAGATTCTAGATATTGATTATGATCCACCTGGAAGTGATAAAGACAATGAAACAATCACTTTGATTCTTCTGGATGGAGCAGATACTTTAGATCTTTCAAAAACTAAAGTGAATTTTAACAATAAAAATAAAAAACTCAAAGGAATGTTGGAGAAAGGAAAGGAATTAACCATCAAGGGAGATTTTACTTTTCCCAATAGCACTAAAGATGGATCTAATATTAAAGTACAGCTTCTGCTTTGAGATAAAGTTTTAGATACTTATTATTATAATCCAAATCAAGCAAAGTTAGACAAAGAAAAGGAAAAAGAAGAGCAACTTCCGCCTCCACCAGGCAGTGTCAAAGTATTTTCTGTTTTGGATGGAGATACGATGAGATATAGGGATGAGGAGGGAGTTTTACAATCAGTTCGTCTCTTGGGAATTGATGCTCCTGAGAGCAATACCGCTAGATATAAAAAGGTAGAATGTTTTGGGGCAGAATCCAAAGAATATCTGACTAAGTTGATAAAGAATAAGTATGTGCAATTTGTCTTTGATGAGGGACAACAGAGAGATATTTATGGTAGATTATTAGCTTATGTGTACTTAGATGGACTCTCTATCAATGAGCACCTAATTGCTGAAGGTTATGCCAAAGAGTATACTTACAAAATCCCTCATCCTCAGCAAGTATTATTTAAGCAAAGAGAACAAGAAGCCAGAGATAAAGGAGTCTGAATTTGGTCTAGTAAGTGTCTAGAAGAAAATCCAGAGTTATTAGATCAACCACCTTTGGATTACCATCAGTTGATCTTTAAAATCAAAGCTATTGATTATGATCCTATAGGAAGTGATAAAGATAATGAAACGATCACTCTCAAGGTCTTTAATACAACTGCAGAGCAAAAATGGATCAATTTTGGAGATTATTTTGGGATTTATATTACTGATGGATCAGGAGATCTAGCAAATTTTGAAGAGCCAGATTTTCAACTTTTAGATAATGGTAAGTTTTTTAGCTTTCATGAGTTTGGAAACTATCCTCTGGATGGAGGAGATATTGTACTCAAAGGAGATTTTAAACTACCAAATTCTAAAGCAACCTGTGTGAGTTTGATGCAAAAAGAGAGAATTCTCGATGTCTACTGTTATGATCCTGCTAAAAAATCAGAAAGTTCACTAGAAGAGTGAACAGAAAATTCACTAAAACAGTGAATACTTCCTCAACTAAAAATTACCAGACTTTTACCCAATCCTAGAGGAGCAGATAGTGGAAAAGAACAAATCTGACTTCTATTATCCTCTCATGAAGAAGATGAGTTGAAACTCGATAATCAAGTGACTATCAAAATCAATGGAAAAACGACAAAAAAAATGACAGGTGTTTTGGAACTTTGAAAAGAAATTATATTGCAAGGGACCTTTTCTTTACCGAATAGTGAATCTTGTATTCAGCTTTATTTTGGCAATCATCTTGTAGATACTTTCTGCTATCCGCAGCCCAAGGAGGGAGTGATTTTCACCAGAAGTGCTCAGCTGATGGAACAGATTCCTACTGAAGAATTGGCTTTGATTAAACAGATAAAACTCAAAAAAGTAGATAAAAAAGTCTGCCTCTCTTATCAAAATCAGTATTTCAATTGTCTTTCTACGACGATGAAACTCTCAGAGCAGGATTTGGAAGAACAGAAATTGATCCGCAATAGTATCAAGGGAGTGGAAAATATGCTGAGGAAAAACTATGCCCCACTCTTTTATCAAACGGAGCTCAAAGATTATTTTGCTTTAATTAAAGAAGGAATAGATGCAGTTAAATGAGGAAATTTATTGATCGATGGAGAAAAAAAATGGTCAGACATAGATGGTATTTTTCAATCCAAATATCATCAAAAAAATCTAGATTTAGTTCATTTAGAATTTCAAAAAATTTTAGGAAAAGAATTTTTAGAGCAGTATAGTGTTCAGTATCAAAATTGGTTAGCAAAAAAATAGATTTATAGTTTTTTGATCCATTGATCTAAAATCTTAGAGGCTTCTCTTAAATGGATGGCTTCTTTAAAGGTGTGAGGAGCTCATGTTATAATATATAATTCTTTTTCTTTATTTGGAAGTTTGTCAAATAGCAGTTTTTGATGTTCATAAGGGGCCATATCATCTTGTTCTCAAATAATCATCAAGGTTGCTATATCTAAAGTATTAGCTATTTCCAATAAGTCATAGTTTTTTTTATCTTCCATATAACTCCATTTTAGTTTGACAATAAATCAATCCCAGTCTTCAATCAGAACTCATTTTCTTTCTCGATCTTTAAATTCTTCTTCAGAGTAGGTAGATTTACTTAATTCATAATTTATAGGAGAAGATAGTAATATAAGAGATTTGATTTTTTCTTCATTTGTTTTGCTAAATAAAACACTAGCCATAGCTCATAAACTATGTCCTAAAAGAAAAAAATGTTCTGTATAAAAAGCTTGTTTACTGCTCCAGTTTATTACATCTTCTAAATCTTGATGATAATTGGTTAGTGTTGCATCTTCAAAATTTCATTCACTTTCTCAAAAGGTATTGCTAGTATCAAACCTAATTATCACAAAATCATGAGCAAGAAATACTTTTGCACATTCTAAAATATGAAGAGAGTCTTTATTGTCTCCTAATCAATGAGTGATAAATATCAATCAAGATTTTCATCTTTTATTTTCGATAATAACTGAAAGTTTTTGATCTTTGCGATTTTTGATAAAGAGTTTTTCCATTATTATATTTGAAGTAAATTAGCTATCCTGATGCTGTTCATAATAGTTTTTTGCTGCGTCTTCCTCTGCCTTTTTTTTATTGCTCCCATAGCCAATAGCTTTACAACTTTCTTGTACTAAAAACTCGCTTTTGTAGAGTAAGGGATTATTTTTTTCATCCTGCTCTGCGATAGTATTGATATATTCAGGTAGTTGTTTGTGAGTTTTTTGGACTAATTCTTGGCTGAGCGATTTGTAAGATTTGGTCGGATTTTTTTTAATTTCTTGTAGCTCAGGGTAGAGATGCGTGAGGATAAACTTTCTAACTTGCTCATATCCTAGTTCCAAAAATATTGCTCCAACTATCGCTTCAAAAGCATCAGAAATAATGGCAGCCTTTTCTCTTCCGCCATTATTCTCTTCTCCTTTGCTGATAAAAAGATATTTAGGAAGTCAGATTTTTTTTGCTACTTTTGCTAGACTTTCTTCTCTAACTAATGCAATTTTGTACAGTGTCATGATTGCTTCTGGGATCTCAGGAAAATCCTGGTAAAGTTTTTGGGCAATTACTGCGCCTAATACCGCATCTCAGACAAATTCCAATCTTTCATTGTGAGTATAGTTCTCTTTAAAATCTGCAGCATAAGATTTATGGACAAATGCGGTCAAAAATACTGCATCATCAGAAATTTCTGAACTATTTATCCCCAAAAAATCTAGATAAGACCAAAGTTCAGATTTTTTTGTAATCACTTCTGGTGCGAGAATTTCTGGTTTTGACATTGTTTTTGAATAATTAAAACTTATTTGTTCTAAACCTATTAAAAAATAGGAGTTATCCAATTTTTCTTAAAGCTTGAGCAAGTTTACTTAATCCTCCTTCATCTGCTTCTGGACCATCATTACTGATCAGATATCCTGGATAGCTTTCAAAAAAATCAGACCTTCCGCTCGAGTGTTGTTTCCATTCTCCTTGTTTCATATATCCGGTACCATGCATCGGAAAAAATTTGGTATGTGCATGATTTACTCCAGTTCCTTCCATCATCAATCCCACTCTACCTACATCATCAAAGTGTTGTAATAAAATACTAGATACCTTTTTTGCTGCGATGATAAATGCTTGCAAATCTTCATCTGGCATTGCAAGGCAATCACTGCCATAATGTTTTTTGGGAGCTAAGACGGTAAATCCAGGAGTATTTGGCCATTTGGATAGAAATGCTATAAAATTTTCATCTTCCCAAAAGATTCCAGGAGTGCTGATTTCCCCATCAATGATTTTACAAAAAATACAATCTCCTTTTG
>CAYIZS010000048.1:0-6598 GCA_964367985.1 uncultured Candidatus Peribacteria bacterium | reverse complement strand
GCAGCTCTACCAAGAATCCCTTGAATGGGCACAAAAATATCATCCAGAACTTGCTCAGCTGATGAAAAAATATCCAGAATTAACTCAATCTGCTTTGGGGATTGAGAGACATACCGAAAAGGATCCTAAAAGATTTACCCTCTATGGAGATATCGAAAAAGGACTTCTCTTTTTCTATCCAGAGCAATGGGAGATGTTAAAATCAGTAAAGCCAGCACTACCAGAACATATTCCGTTAGCAACTTGGAAAGCTTTTGTAGATGAGTATCAGGATGCTTTTAATCTAGAGATGGAGACGATGGAGCGATTTGCTCAGCTCAAAGAGATCGGAGAAAAACATGGATTTGCTGCAAATAATGCTGCCTTCAAAGCAGGAGGATATCTCGGGAAAGTTGGAGATTTAGCGATGTTTCTCAGGATCCAACTCTGTGGATCTACTCAGACTCCCGATCTTTTTTCTGTGATGAAGGTACTGGGGAGAGAGGAAGTGATCAATAGGATGGAGGATTTTGCTTAAATATAGTAAAATTTTTGTGGATTTTTGAGGGATTTTATTGATTTAGCTTTATAAATAAATGCCATGAGAATAAAATTAAAAGGTATGGGACTATTTGCTGGATTTGGAGCACTCCTGGCGATGGTCTATTTGTTGGTTCCTACAACACCAACAGCAGCAGCACAATCCTGTATCGGAAGTGGTGCAAGTTGTAATGTATCTACAACCGTCAATCTAACGATCACGCAGTGAGATATCTGTATCGGATCTAAGGGGACATTTGATTTTGGATCAACTACTATTGCTTCTAGTGTTACAACAGTTCAAGGAGCATTTACAGGATCAGATGGGTATTTTTATGTAGATGATTTGAGAGGGTCTAACTCTGGATACTATACTACCATACAAATGTCTGGAAACTTGGTTGGCCCAGGTGGTGCATCAATTCCTGCAGCCAATGTTGCTATGAAAACAACTGCTGTGGGTTCTGCTGGAGTTACTTTATTGACTGGTACTGATAATACAAGAGTTGTAATTCACTCTGGTATGGGCTCTTATCAGGCACTTAATACTCCTAAGAGATTAATTGAGAGAAACACAACACTAAACCAAGGAGTGATTGGTAAATATGGGGTATTGCCACAGATGCAAGTAACCATCCCAGCATATCAGAGTGTGGGACAATATTCTGGTACTCTAGTCTTTACCCTTCATGAACCATATACAGCTTAGTAAATAAATATCTTATTCTCAAATCGTGATCGCTCGTCGGTTGCGATTTTTTTTTCCCAAAAATCTGATAGCGATTGGGAGGGAGATTGGTATAGTAGAGTTGTTTTATTTATTGAGATTTGGACTGATGCAGATTTTCCTTCAGCAATTTTCTCCTGCACTCCTCCAGCAAGCAGAGAGTTCTTTCTCTCCCAGTTTTTTGGCTAACTTGAATCCTCCTCATCTAGATCAGAAAAAGATCAAAAATCTGATCCTCCAGCAGCAACTCAATCTCTCAGAGGAGCAGTTGAGTTTAGCCAATCAATCCTATCGCTGGGATGCTAAGTTTTTCTCTGCATCTTATACAGAGGATTACTTTCTCTTGGCTATCGCAGAGCAAAAGATTGGAGTAGATCTGGAGCAGATCAGAGCAAGAAGCGATATTTTATTAGCAAATTATCAGCAAGAGCTAGAAAAGGTCTTTGGAAAGGTAGATTGGTCTGGTTTTTATCTACTCTGGACAGCGAGAGAAGCCATTCTCAAGGCAAGTGATACCGCAGATCTGGATCAGATGGAGCAGATTCTTTTCCTTTCCTTACATTCAGAACATTCAGAAAAAGAAGACACTTGAGGATTTTCTTTCTCTTGGAAAATCACTTTTAGCTACCTTGGGCGTGAATGGCAGGTTTTTTCCCATCAGGAAAAAGATCTGGTGTATAGTATGTGTTTGGCTTAGTTTTTTTTGATTTACTTAGACTTACTTATTCTTACGGCAAAAAAGAGCAAAAAATCTTACATTCTTTCAATCGTCTTATTGAGTAGTGAAATCTCATCGGTCATCACATAATCTACTCCTAGCTCTGCTAGACGGAGAAATTCCTCCACCGTGTTTACCGTATAAGCTACAATTTTTCTCCCCTGATCGTGGATTTCTTGGACGAGTGCTGTATCGATATGGTCCGATAGGATGATGAAATAGTCAAATTCAGATCCGATGAGGAGCGCCTTATCTTCTTTATCGAAGGTATCGAGTCCCGTCGGGATTGTTGTGACAGTAGCTAGTGCTTTGGAAAGCTGTCCATCATAACTAGAAAAGACAGACTTATTTTTGAGATTATATTTGATGATATAGCTCATGGTTTTATTGAAAAGATCATTATTTACACGACCGCATACCTCTCCATTCTGGATCTTGAGGTCAAAAAAATAGATATCAAAGAGATTTTTGATCTCTGGGAGCATTTCATCGAGGGTTAGGATTTCTTGACCATCTTCGAGTTTACAAGCTTTGAGTTCTGCTAAAGTGAGTTGACAGACAGACCTTTGCTCGTTTTTGCACTGAGTGTTATTGTAGAGTTTGTGCCCATGAAAAACTACCACCTCTCCATCTTTGGTGATGGTAATATCGAGTTCTGTCCCTCTTGCACCTTTGCTTTGTGCGGAGAGAAATGCATTGAGAGAGTTTTCACTAGCTACAGACATATCTCCTCTATGGGCGATGATCTGAGGAGCTTGGTCATATTTTTTTGCCAAAAGTTCCGCTTTCCTTTCTAGAAGGATTGTAGTTGGATCATTCTGAGTTTCTTGTGAGCTTATTACTTTTCCCTCTCCTTTTCCCTTTTGAAATTCAAAAAACTGCTCCACATATTCCAAAATGCTTTGTGCTGGCATCATCGCATACCCTTCCATGATTTTTTGTTCCTTGAGGTCAATATAGCCGAGATAGCCATCTTTGGAAAGGACTTGGGCTTTATCTTCATTATAAAAGCGCTTGAGTCATCGATTTCTCTGCAGCTGAGAGCTAAAGGGGTCATTGTATTGGTCCCACAGTTCTACAGATCCTGATCAGAATTCTTTTTTGAGTGCATAAAAAATATCATGCTGTTGATAAAAGTTCTCATCATCTTTGGCTGCTATTCCAGTCCCAACCATAAAACCAACAATTTTACTCGATGCTGCCATTCCTCGTTTTTGAAATTCTGCATCTGAGAGAGGAGTGATTTTGCGATGATCTGATAGGACTAGGAGAATCCCGTTTTCAAAAAAGTTTCTCTCTTGTAATCCCTGATAAAAATCAGCAAAACTATCATTGACATACTCCAGCATTTTATTTTCACTATTTCCATAAGGAGTCAGATAAGGAGTGTGAGCGGAGATGGTTTGGAGGGTGATAAAATAGGGAGCTTGCTGTTGATCGATAGTTGCTAGCGTTTTCTGATACAGCTTTTCATCAGCCGCAGCATTAAAGGTATACTTCTTTTCCTGTTCAAATGCTTTTTCATCGATAATGGTCTGATAGCCAACTTGCTTGATAAAATCTCTTTGATTGAGAAAGTCCAGCGAAGCTGTACTGATAAAAGTACTCTGATATCCCAAATTATTGAAAAAATGTGCAAGAGGGAGGGTTGGTGTCTGGTAGGAGTGGTAGCTTTTGCTATCAGAGTCATAGAGTAAAGGTTCTACTCCTAGGAGTGTTGGGATGTGTCCCATATCTGAGGCAGATCCGTTGGCATAAAAATTGAGAAAGCTGGTTCCTTGATCTGCGATTTGATCGATTTTGGAGAAACGATCATTGATCCCCCCAAACTTCTGAGAATCTACTGAAGATGCCGACTCCAGAAAAACTAAAATCAGATTTGCTTGATTGGCTCTTCCCTCTTCTTGGACGAAAAAATCTGCATAATTACGCTTGTTTTGATAAGCAAGTGAAGCGCGCTGGAGAATCGTTTTGGCAATCTTTTTACCATTTTGGGTGAGATGTTCGTAATGTTTGAGCTGCTGAAATGCAAGATCAGGATTTTTTTGTACTGCAGTACTGAGCACTTCTAGGACAATCTCATTTCCCTTGGGATCTTTCCAATTTTTATAGCTATCGAGATAGTTAAAGGCAAGTTCGGGTTTGTTCTGAGTCGCGAGACTGAGGATTTCTAACGTATAATTTTCTCCATAAACATCCGTCAAATCCTGAAAGGATTCCATCGTTTTGAAAACATAAGAAGGCTCTTTGATCGCGGTTTCTTTCCAATATTGATAAGCACTTTCTAGCATTTGGAGTTTTTTTTCTGGGAGATCTAACTTCACTTTTTGGCTAGGAGTAAAATTGGAAGTTGCGGTTTCCAATATCAAAGGTTTGGGTTGTTCAAAAATCAGTTGGAGAATATTTTTTTCAGAAATTGCCAAAACTCCAAAATCCAATTCTCTAGTCGGTATTGCATAAACCATCAATGCTGCAAAACCTAAAAAGAGGATGATGTTTGGATTGAATTTGCTTTTTATGAGTTTGGAAAGGAGGATACTCAGGGTAACAATAATTCCTATCGAGATTAAAAATCCCAAGATATAGATCCCTACCACGAGATCAAAATGTGAAAAAAATCCTTGAATCGCAGTAAAGGAAAACCTCTGCTGGTAGATCATTAGAGCCAAAATATCCAAAAAATAGAGGAGATAGAGTCCAGACAATCCAATCCAGAGCAAAATCTGTCCCCAGATTTTTTTGACTTTAAAGATCAAATAGATCAGGAGGAGTGCAAATCCCACAATCATTGCTTCAGATTGCACAAATTTCAACAAAATCCAAATATTTTCACTGACTCCAAATTGAGCAAAAAGATAGCGATAGCTGAGAAAAAATCCTAGAGATTTCATCAAAAAAAGCAATCCAGTGATTCGCAAGAGACGATTGATGAGCGGAGTAGTAGTTTTGGGCATTCAGACAATTACAAAAAGGTTGAATAGTTGGATTTATTGTTGTATGGTTTTTTCCTTCTCCAAAGATTCCGGAGGGAGATAGAGCAAGGTCCTAGCTCAGAGATCCTGCTCCAAACTAATATAACTCTGAGGAGTATTGCAAGTGAGTTTATCTATCGCTTGGGTTTTACTCCCCAAAATTCCTGTTACTTTCACGATCCCCATTCCTTCTGGAGTGAGATAATGAAGTTGCATCCCAGGATAGATATTTTCTTTGGGATCTATTTGATGATAAGTTTTCCCATCTTGCTGTAAAGTTTTCTCTCCCAGTTGTCCAAAGTAGTTCCTCGCAAAAAGTGGTCCTGGACTTTCTGAGCTAATAGAAGATTCTCTTTCTTTCGCAGCATCTATTGATGTTTGTTCTTTGTTTTTTGCATTATTTTTTACATTCTTAGGTTGTTCAGATTTTTCTTCATTATCTGGAAAGTTTTTGAGATCATTAAACAAAAATCCTGACCAGTATTCTCTATGGGGGATCATGTTTACGAGGTTTTGAATTTCAGGATTGATTGCTTTACCCTGCAGTATCGCATCTCTGACATGTTTATAAGCTTTGACGGTACTCCCCGCATAAAATTCTGATTTACTCCTTCCTTCGATTTTGAGTGCATCGACAAAAGGGATCAATTCTTCCATTCTTTCTATCGTGCAGAGATCTTTGGAAGATAAAATATAGTTGGTTCCATCATCTCCTACTTCCAATTCAAAAAATTTGCCAGGTCTCCTCTCTTCTTCTAGCCAGATTTTGTAGCCAAATCTACAAGCATGCGAACACTCTCCTTTATTCCCTGGTCTCCCATCCATATAATCTCCTAGCAAACAGCGACCAGAATAACTCATACATACTGCTCCATGGACAAATACTTCCAGCTCCATCTCTGGAACCTGATTTTTGATTTCTTTGATTTCGTTGATATGGAGTTCACGAGCGAGGACAATCCTTTTGACTCCCAGATCCTGCCAAAATCTCACCGCTCCATAGTTGAGAGTCGAGGTTTGAGTGCTGAGATGATAGTCTGCATTTGGCATATATTTTTTGAGTAGACGAAAGGTCCCTGGATCAGAAAAAATAATTCCATCTGCTCCTAGATCTGCTACTTTTTCTACCACTGCTTCAAAGATTTTGATGTCTTTGTTTCTCGGAAAGATATTCATCGTGAGCAAGACTCTTTTTTCTAGTGCATGGATTGCATCAATAGTATTTTTGAGTTTGCCAAAATCCCCCATTTTGTTTTGTCTCATACGGAGGGAGGTAAAGGGGACTCCCATATAAATTTCATCAGCTCCATAATGTGCTGCAGTCAGTGCTTTATCATAAGACCCTCCAGGAGCGACAATGCTTGGTATCTTTTGCATCAATAGTTTTAATATATTATCATAAAAAAATGCCCTTCATGAGCAAGTATGAGGATAGCATTTTCTCTCTCAAAAACAACAGCTTTTTTTGCTCTTGCCTTTAGCTGTATTTTTCTTATATTCATTTCCACAAGAAAAAGGAAGCTTGGCCGAGTGGTCGAAGGCGCATGTTTGGAGTACATGTATACGGGCGACCGTATCTAGGGTTCGAATCCCTAAGCTTCCGAGTTTGTTCTGTGTTAGTGTATTATATAGTGTTGTACTAAGTCTGTTTGAGTTACATAT
>CAYIZS010000047.1:0-6608 GCA_964367985.1 uncultured Candidatus Peribacteria bacterium | reverse complement strand
GTGAAAAGGATGGTCATGATCAAACTAGCGATGATGATCACCAAAAGCAACTCTACAAGGGTAAAAGCTTTCTTTTTTATCATTAAAAGATGTGCTATAGATTTAAAATTAGATACTATAAAATTTTAGTTTTGTGCGATTTTTTGATTTACCTTATTTCTAGTAGCAGGACCAAATCGTCCATAGCCAGACTTATCTTTTTCTAGTCCTGTCAGGATTCCTTCTTTGAGTTGAAACTGGTAAACTGCATTGATGGTGGTTTGATTATAGATTCCGTTAATTTCTCCTAGATAGTATCCCCAGTTTTTGAGATAATTTTGCAAAATCTTGATCTGCTCATGGTAGCTATTTTTATTGAATGCTTGGTTAAAGACTACGGTTGTCAAAGGATCTTGACTGGTCCCTTGGACTACTTGATTCTGAGTTTCTTGTTTGAGGATATTTTCAAAGGATTGGATCAGTGTATTGGACTGTTTTTTGATGGATTTTTGATACTCTGCGAGGACAGGATCTACAAAAATCTGAAAAGAAATATTTTTTTCTCCTGCTTTCTGAGTAAAAGCATTCAACCCTTTGCTGAGGGTAGCTGCAATCGTGTCAGTATTTTTTAGTGTTAGATTGAGATCTTTTTTGCTTACCAGTAATTTTTCACAGTCTAGGGTGAGTTTATCAGCTTTATAGAAATTTTCCTGGAGATAGCTTTCTTTTTCCAAGAGATCAAGATAATCTTTGTAGGAGAAAATAATACTAAAAAACTGATATCCTAAAACTTCAGCTTGTTTTTCAAAGTTATTCTGGATTCTAGTTTTTTCTTCCAAGATCCTCGTTTTGAGGATGGGGTCTAGATTTGGGTTTGCTGAAAAATATTTTTCCCAGCTATTTTCAATAAGCTGTTGAAAGGCTTTTTGTTCTCTTTCGCTAGCAGATTGGATACTTGGGATTAGCTTTGAGCTTTTATCCAACAATACCTCAAAATCATGAAATGCTTCTTTAGCTCCTTCTAGTGAGGATTCAAAAGCAAAAATTGCATCCATCTTGGTTGCAAGTCCATTGAGGAGCTCTTGGTTATTTTCTACATATTTGAGGAAATCTTGGATAATTTCTTTGATCTCTGCTTGATAGGATTTTTGTCGGCTACTGAGTGCTTTTTCATGATCGAGAGAAAAATTTTGGATCTGATCTTGGAGAGATCTAGGGTCTTGGATGAGTTCATATTCGAGTCTCTGAATATCTGCATTGAGCTGGATATATTGGTCCAAGATTTCGTTCCTCTTTTGTTTGATCATGCTTTCTAGATCATATTTTTCAGATTGATCTTCAAATACTCCTAGGCAAGTAGTAGCTTTGAAAAGGGTAATGTCTTGGATTTTGGACATTTCTCCGATCTCTTTTTCCAATGCACTTTTGGTCTGAGTCAAAAATTGGAGAGATTCATTCCTTTTTTTTTCTAGATTTTCTCTGAGAGTTTTGATCTCTCAGCTACTGACAGTAGTTTTGTCATTGGCAGTTGTAGGACTCACGAGGAGCAATGATCCTAGGAGAGCTAGGAAACTTCAAAAGAGCATTTTTTGCATGAGAATGGGCAGAAAATATAAAAAATAAGCGATCCTATCTGATTAGGAAAATTGTAAATTTTCGGATAGGAAATGCAAGTTTTATTGCTCCAAAATCTCTCCATAGAGTTTGAAAACTTTCCCTTCAATAATTTTGACCGGGACAAAATCTCAGACTTTGATATTTGAGCTAGCATTACTCGCTGTGATGATGACTTGTTTCATATCTTCACTATAGCCAAAAATCTCTCCTTCTGGAGAAATTTCGTTGATCAAAATGGTCTTGTGATTTCAGACTTCTTTGAGATTATTTGCAGTAGAAATGCGATGAAGAAGTTTGTTCAATCTGCTCCATCTTTGATGCTTCGTCTGATAAGAAATATCGTCAGGATAATTTTTGTCCGCATAAGTCCCTGGACGATTGGAATAAATCCCCATATAGATCATATCAAATGCTCCATATTCTGCGAGCTTGAGGGATTCTTCAAAATCTGCTTCCGTCTCTCCAGGGAATCCTACAATAATATCGGTTGTGATTGAAATTGGTCTCTGCAATGCACGGATATTGTCGATAAATTGATAGCAAGCTGCTGCATCATAGCCACGGAACATTTTTTTCAATATAACAGAAGAACCTGACTGGAGAGGAATATGGATATGAGGACAGAGTTTTGGATGCTCTGCATGGAGCTGGAGTAGTTTTTTAGAATAAAAACTCGGATAGGGAGAAGTATATCTCAGCCATTCCAGTCACTCCAAAGCCAAAACTGCTTCCAAAATTTCTACAAATTTGGGATGTTTATTGACGATTTGTCCGAGGAGTACGATTTCTTTGATCCCATTGGCGAGATGTTTTTTTGCTTCAGCAACAATTTCTGCTAGATCTCTTCGCTTTTCTAATCCTCTAGCATAGGGGACAATACAGTAAGCACAAAATTGGTTGCATCCTGTAGCGATGGGGATATAAGCAGTCTTTTCATGAGTATTCATGCTAGAATTAACCCCTTCTGGGATGATACTATTGTATTCATTTACGATTTCTTGGTCATAGTGGATATCTTGGTAGCCGATTTTTTGGAGGATGAGAGGCAAAAATCCGGTATCATCAATCCTAAAAAAGAGTTCAATATTTGGATATTTTTGGATCAAGTTGTGATAGAGGGGGTTGAAGGCATGATTGATCCCGATAATTTCTGATTCGGTGTGTTGGACTTCTTTGTTGATTTCATCACTGGTGATTCAGAGGATGAGGGGATCTAATGCTTTGATATTTCCCCCAAAATTTCCTAGTTTGAGACGATCTGGGAGCTGAGATTGAGGGTTGAGCTTTTGATTCCTCATTCCATGCTGGATCATACATCCTGTAATCCAGATTTTTTTATCTTTGGGGATTTCTTTGAGTTTGCCAGTCACTTTGTCTTCTGATTTTTGGCGGACAGAGCAGGTATCAAAAATAACAATATCTGCTTCTGCGATCGTTTTGACTGGAGTCCATCCACAGTTTTTGAGGACAGCTTGGATCCTGGCAGAGTCAGAATAATTCATCTGACAGCCCAAAACAATGATATGAAATTTCATATTTTCAGGAAAGAAAAACTAAAGTTTAGGGAGATCAGTTTTTTTATAGAATTTATCAGTATTAGAATAATGGTTTATTGGGGTAATTCAATTTCTGATCGGTGCTGAATCTTGATGATTCCCGGATCTTGGTCAGGATCGTACTGTTGGTTCCAAGGTTTATCTGGGAGAAATGTCGGGATCCCCTTTTCTACTAATCCTTTGGCATAATGATAATTGTCATCTACCATATATTGTACTCCTAGCTCCACTGCGACATCTTCTTTATTGAGGGATGGATAGTCAGGATGATGGTGATTACAAAAGCTCACTCCATCAATAAGTCTCGGGAAATGATATTCTAGCCATGCCATCGTAGCTGCTCTCACTGGTTCGCTTCTGGCAGTGATGACTTGAATTTCCCATCCTTGTGCTTTCAGATTTTTGACCTTTTCAAATGCTCCGGCTACAGGTTTCAGTGCAGTGGTAGCATCAGGAGCCAGCATTGGACTCACAAAATAATCTAATGCGATCTCTGGAGTGATTGTCTCATAACCAGGGATACTGGGGATATGATAAGAAATAATATCAGATCTTTGGATCGGCAATCCTCAGATTTGATAGTCATGAAATGCGAGGATATACTCTACAGTTTCTGCTAAAACATCGTCTAAATCTATTCCTATAATTTTTTTCACTTAGTTTTAAAAATAAGATAAAATATTTATTTGATCGAATTTTTCTCTAAAAATCGTTTATTCTTCACAGACTTTGGAAAGCGTATTGTAATAATTGTACATTTTGGATCTATACTCTGGGAGATAGAGATTGATATCTTTTTTTCCTTCTTCCAACAGTGCTTCGTAATTTTCATGGAGTCCATCTAAAAATTCAGCATTGTAGCAACCTTTCTCTTCTGCTAGATGGATGAGTTCTAGGAAGTCGCTTTCTAGTTTGTGTTTCTCTTCGATCAAAGCACCATTTCTCCCTAGTATATTTCGGCTAAAGACTTCGAGCTTTTGGATAATAATCTGAAATCCGGAGTAAAGCGCGATTTTTTCAGCTGGATTTTTTTGTAAATAAGCAAAAGAGAGTACGAGAAAAAATACTCCAATCAAAAATTTGACAATATTGCCTAGTAGACCTTTCTTTTCATCTTTACTCATTCAGATTTCTTTTTCTTTCGCTAAAAAAATAGAGAGACTCTTCAAATCTAAACTTACTCATCTCACTAGATGATCCCTCTCTAGGAATCGATCCGACTATTTGGATTTTTTGTGGCCAAAAATCTCTTCAAAAAGAGGGTTGAGAATTCCTGTTACGAAAATAATTCCAATTACTATGAGCAAAATCCCTGGTAATACATGCCAAAGTTTTATCACTCCTCGGAAAAGGAAAAATACTCCCAAAATGGTAGTCACTTTTTCTACAGTTGGAGTTTCATTTCGTCGTTTACTCACTCCAGAAAGACTTTCTTTCCCTTTTTTGATTTCTTTTTCAAATTTTTCTTCGAGATGATCGGTAGTTTTTTCGATCTTTTCGCTTACCTGTTGAGCTTTTGCTTTGATTTCTTTGCCCATTTTTTCTAGCTTTTTGCTATCTACTTTTGGGTTTGTCTTTTTTTCTCCTGCCATGGATATTTGGATAGAAAATAAAAAAATCTCATTACACAGTTTATGTATAGTGATAGGAAGGAGATATGCAAGTATTTTTAGAGTTTTTTTGTCTTATCTAAATTTTAGGGAGGAGTATTTTTTTTTGACTCTTTAGTTGACATTGTGGAGTAGATTGATATAAAAGTTTATACTTTATTTTGTTTTGTTTGATGAATACTTTCAAAAGAGGCATTGCCTTTGTAGCTTTAGGTGTTTCTACTTTTATCCCTCAAGATAGACCTATTCCCTCTTCTTTTTTAGAAAAGGAATTTTTGGAACAAACTGAGGAGTCTTTGGTAGATCTTTTGGCTATGAGAGAAAAGAAGCATAGACTAAAAACTACTCCTCATTTGATTTTTGAATTGTCAGCTCTCAAAAACACCCCCTTTGATCCTCAGAAAAAAATGCTCCAAGGGAAATTGGGAGATTTGTTGGGATATTCTCAGGTAGAAGAAATTATAAAAGAATTTAATGACTTTCCAGATTCTTTAAAAGTTTCTGCACAACAAAACTATGATTTAGAACAAGATATTCTCACTATCCCTCTAATTTATCCAGAATTATTGGATTATTTTCCTCAGGATTTAGAGGATTTACTTCAAAGTCCAGCATTTGAAAAATATTCCGAAGAATCCAATCCTCATCTTTTAGTCGTCTCTCAGTGTGAAAACGGAAAAAATGCCTTAGCTTATTATCAAAAGGGAACGTTGACTCTCGCAAGCTATGTTTCGATTGGATTATGAAAAAGTACACTTCGTGGGAAATACCCCTTAAAGCATGATGCTATTTTTCGTAGATCTAAGGCTTATAAAAATGCTCCGATGCCTTATTCATTACATATTTCAGGAAATTATTTTATTCATCAGGGATGGTCTGATGGAAGTCCTCGTTCTAAAGGATGTATTAGGATGCCAGGACTTTATCAGAAATGGCTCTATGAGCAACTACCAAATTTTAAAAAAAATCCAGATCTCTCCTCAGCAGAAATTATCTTAGAGGGACTCTATGAGCCTACTCTCAAAAAACTCGCTCCTGAGATAGCAGAAAAATCGGCACAATAATCTGATTTTTTCTCTTGTTTCCTGATTTCTTAAAATTATTTTTCATCCACACTTTTCCACCAGAGAAATTGTCTAGAAGTGTTTCCAGCTCCTAGATCTTTGCCGAGCAAGCTACTGGAGGAATCTCTCAGCCATTGCTGGACTTGCTGATGTTCTGGTTGAGCGAGGAGATAGAGGACTCCAAGGCAAGCAGGGCAGTCCACATCGAGTATTCTGATTTTTTCAAAATTTCCGGTAGTTTGGAGGGTTTCTAAAGAAATCTCATCATTTTCTAAAGCAATAGATTCTGAGAGGTAATGAGAAAAATCTACTGAAGCAATCACGAGCGATTTGCCAGGAAGTTGAGAGATCGTTTCTGCTAGTCGCTGAGAATGGTTGAGCTGATGAGTTGGGAGAAGGAGGGGAATCACTTGGATTTCTGGAACAAAAAACTGATTGAGCAGAGGAAAATGCTCTCCGAGTGCGTGGTCTTTGCTATATCGTTGCTGTCCTTTGGAGTACCATTCACCTGATCAGCAATGGATCTTAGAATCTCAGAGTGGATAGGCAAGGATCTGTTCATTTTTAAATTTAATTTTTTGGGGACTGCAGACTCAGACTACAGCTTTTTGTTGAGGGAAAAAATGGTTGGGGGAGAGGAGGATGATCCTGTCAGGAGCTTGGTTTGTGAGATGATATTCTTGGATCAAGAATTTGTAGAAGTTTCCTACTCTTTGGGGTGCAATCATAAAATGGGGGATGACTGCGAGTTGGATTTCAGATTTTTGGGGTTTGAGAAAAAG
>CAYIZS010000046.1:0-6951 GCA_964367985.1 uncultured Candidatus Peribacteria bacterium | reverse complement strand
ATTTTAAAGATATTAATATGCTAAAAAAAATCATACTAAAGAAAACTTACAAGTATTTGAAAATATCAAAAAAACAAACCTTTAGATTATCTAAATTACCCATTAAGGAGATATCCAGAGATATTTCTAAAGAGGATCTTTATTCCAATAAAACAACTGAAGGAAGTCTTTTGGATATAAAACAAAATGAATATTCAACGTTGACCCTACAAAACAAACTTAAAAAAATACGATCAATCAGTAGAATAATAGATATATCAGCTTTAAAAATTAAATGAAAATTTGAGATAAACAGAAAATTATTTAAAGATTTTGATATAAAATTTTCACTCTTAAACGATATATTACAATCTTGAGATATTATATTTTTCTTTGGAGGAAAATATAGCAAACGATATGATCATTTATTACAGGTTTTTTCTCATTATCCAATTTCGCATGTTGGACTTATTAAAAGAGATCACACACACACACACACACACACACAACTACTATCATTCACAGCACAATACAAAAATATAACCACCAAAGAAATGGAGTTCATGAAGTTGATCTATATCAAGAAATAAAAAGAAGACATCCAGCTTTATTAATATTAATTGCTCGCCCAAAATTTAAGGACAAAAACACATCTATTTTAATCAAAAAAGCTCAACAATTATTAAAACAAGAAATTAAGTATTCGACTAGTGATGCTTTATGTAGTATATTTTCTTTATGAACAAATTTGGATAATTGAAAACTAAATTGTTGAGATTTTATAAATGAAGTTTTTTTAGAACATCCAGAATACTATCAAGTCAAGAATTGTGGAATTCCTTCAAAACTATTGGAATCTAATTTATTTGAACCTATATACTTAACAAATTTTTAAAGCGTCTAAAACGCTATTTAGTTATGTTAAAAATTTTTAGCTGTTTTCCTCTAGATCTTTTTTTTTCTAAACAAAAAAAAGCCTGAAGAAGCTTCCTTGTTCAGACTTTTTAGTTTCACTTACGCTAAGAGCTACTACTTAGTGTGCATAACTTAGCATTGCTTGTGCCTGCACTGCATGGTGTCCTGCATGAGAAAGATAATCCATCTCTGCAACTGCTGCATCAGCAGACGCTCCTATTACAAGATAAGTCATTACTGCAGCATACACTACTACAAGCATAAAGACTACATCTCTAGTAATTTTGAGAAGTTTTGCTTTCTTAGCATCTTTTGTTTTTTTTGTCATTGCTGTTTTGTTTAAGAAATAAAGACATAGATATTATAGCATATATTTTTTATTTGTCAAATTTTTTGATACTTTTTTATTTATATTTACAAAAAGCAATGCTCAAGCTAAATTTCATCCTCCTCAAAATAACAATCTATTTGCAATAATTATCAAAATCACTATCTTTTGATGGAAATTTATATTTTTCACTCAAAAATAAGTATGAAAATCACTTCCTGGAATGTCAACGGTATCAGAGCCGTACTCAACAAAGGATTTATCGATCGAGTCAAAGCAGACAATCCTGATATTCTCTGCATCCAAGAGGTTAAAGCATTTGAACATCAACTCCCTGTAGAGATCAAATATGCCTTGCAGGACTACAACTATCTTTGGCATCGTTCAGAAAGACCTGGATATGCAGGGACAGCAATTTTTTACAGAAAAGAGCTCCCAATCACACAGACCTACAGCCAATTTGAAGATCCTCAGATTTTTAATGATGATGGAAGAGTAACGGGTTTGGAATGGGAGAATTTTCTCTTGCTCAACATCTACTTTCCCAATGGAGGGGAGAGAGCAGATGGGACAGAAATGCTCAGCTATAAACTTGAGTTCTACAAAAAATATCAAGAGTTTGTCCTAGCTCAAGAAAAACTAGGGAAAAAGGTCATCACTACCGGAGATTTTAATATCTGTCATAGAGAAATCGATATTGCTAGACCCAAAGAAAATGAAAACTCAATCGGATTTTTACCCATAGAAAGAGCAGAAATGGATAACATGGAAGCTGCTGGAATGATCGATGTCTTTAGACTTCAAAACCCAGAACTAGCAGATCACTATACCTGGTGGAGCTACAGAGCAGGTGCCAGACCTAGGAATGTTTGATGGAGGTTAGACTATTTTTGGCTCACAAGCAACTGTGCTCCTCATATTGGACCGATGCAACATCAAGATCAGACTTTAGGATCTGATCACTGTCCAATTAGTATGAAACTAATAGTTTAAACTACTAGTAAGTCTCATGATACTTTCCATATTGAGCAATAAGTTGAGCAATAAGTTGAGCAATAAGTTGAACAATAAGTTGAACAATAAGTTGAACAATAAGTTAAGTAATAAATCTGAGCAATAAGTTGAGCGATAAGTTGAACAATAAGTTTGAGCAATAAGTTGAGCTTACATAAAGTCACATGTTGATAAATAAAAACACCTATTGAATAAAAAGAACCAAATAAAGCCTCTTTCATTCTATTTTAACGCTATCCTAAGATTTCTGATGAAAAAAACCTATAAAGTATCCTGAATGCACTGTGCCTCCTGTGCCCTTGTGATCAAAGGAGAGTTGGATAAAATCCCAGGGATTAATGAGACTCAGATCAATCTCCTTGATCATTCTAGTACAATCCAATTTATTGATGGAGAAATCTCTCTCCAAGAAATCAATAAAAAAATCAAACCTCTCGGCTATCAACTCCTCTGAGATCCAGAAGAGAGTTCTAAACTAGGAAAAGATTTTTTGGATAAAGAACATCCAGACTATATTCAAGCAAAAAAAAATCTCCAGCTCTCGCTTCCTTTTACGATTGTAGCAACGGCTTTAATGCTTTGGATGCTTGGATCAAAGTATCAGATTTTTGGGATCCCTAGTATGAGTGAAGGGATTCATCACTTTATCAATCATCAACTCTTTCCTGTGATGGCAACAATTGTGATTATCGGAGCTGGAAAGGAATATCTCAGAGCAGTCTGGATCTATATCCGTTATGGTAAAGCCACCATGGATACTTTGGTAGGGATCGGAACCTTGTTTGCCTATCTTTTTAGTCTTGGGGTGACTTTTTTTGGAGAGCAGCTGAGTCAGTATATCGATCCCAATAGAGTCTTTTATGAGGCATCAATCGTAGTAATCGGATTTATCGCAATTGGAAAATTTTTAGAACAGCAAACCTCCTCCAAAACAGGAAAGGCGATCAAATCGCTCCTCAATCTCCAGGCAAAAAAAGCCAGAATTTTGATAGATGGAGAGAGTAAAGAAGTTGCAATTGAGGAGATCAAACTCGGAGATACTCTCCTGGTCCTCCCTGGAGAAAAAATACCTTTAGATGGCAAGATCCTCAAAGGAGAAGCTCATCTAGATGAATCCATGATCACTGGAGAATCCCTCCCTGTAGCCAAAAAAGTAGGAGAAGAGGTGATCGGAGCGACCATTCTTTTGGATGCACCTCTAGAAATACAAACTACTGCTATTGGAACTGATACCTATCTTTCTAAAATCATCCAAGTGGTAGAAGAAGCACAAAACTCTAAACCTCAGATTCAGCACAAAGTAGATAAAATTATGGTCGTTTTTATCCCAGTAGTACTCGGGATTGCAATCATTTCTACCATTATTTGGCTCCGAGTCGCTCCTAACTATATGGATCAGAATCTAGCCATCAGATATGCGATCCAAGCCTTTATCGGAGTACTGGTGATCGCTTGTCCTTGTGGACTAGGGTTGGCGACTCCTATGGCAATCGTGACTGGGATGGGACATGCAGCAAAAAATGGGATCTTGGCAAAGAATGCTGATGGACTCATCAAGCTCAGAAAAGTAAAATATATCGCTTTTGATAAAACGGGAACCATTACTGAGGGGAAACCAACCCTCACCGATCAGCTAATCCTCAAAAAAGATCAAGATCCTGATCTAGCACTCCAGATTTTAGCTAGTTTGGAAGCAAGCTCTACTCATCCAATTGCTCATGCGATCCAGCAGTATTTTCAACAACAGAATGGAGTCCTTTTGGAGCTAGAAAGAGCACAAAATCATCCAGGAGAAGGGATTTCTGGAGAGATCCAAGGAGTCCGCTATTTTGTAGGAAATGCAGGATTTGCAGAGCAACAAGGACTCCAAGTACCAGAAGAGTATCGTTCTTTTGCTGCCATGGGTAAAACTCCGATTCTCCTTTTTGATAGCCAAGAAATCATTGCTGTCTATGCCGTAGCAGATAACATCAAAACTAGCGCTCTCACTACCATCCAAGAACTCAAAACACTCTGAATCATCCCTATTATGATCACCGGAGATCACCATCAGACCGCTCAATATGTCGCAGCACAAGTAGGAATAGATCAGGTTTATGCTGAGGTAAAACCTACTGAAAAGGCCACTACTCTCCAAAATATCCGCTCTCAGCTCCAGGAAGAAGAAACCATTGCAATGTTAGGAGATGGAATCAATGATGCTCCAGCACTTGCAACAGCAGACATTGGGATCGCAATGAGTACGGGAACTGATGTAGCTATTGAAAGTGCAGATATCACGCTCCTCCATGGAGATCTGTCTAAACTCCTCAAGGCAATCAAGATCAGTCAACTCACTCAATCAGCAATCAATCAAAATCTCCTCCGAGCCTTTGGCTATAATATCATTGGAATCCCATTAGCAGCAGGAGGATTTTATCCTTTTACCGGATGGATGCTCAATCCTGCATTTGAGGGAATGGCAATGGCATTTAGTGATCTGACCGTGGTAGGAAACTCTCTCAGACTCCAAGCAAAAAAAATCTAGTAATTCCCTAGCAAATCAGTACTACTATTTCCGTAAGTAACAACTAAGCTATTTTTTATTTAAAAATTTTAGCATCAGATGAAAAAAATAACCTTTTTATTGGGAATCAGTATTCTTCTCAGTGGTTGTAGTCTTCTCTCTCAAACTCAAAATCCTAAATCTCAAAATCCAGAACTCAACGAAGAAACTGTTTGGTATCCCAAAGATTTTGATACACAAGAGCTCGCTTTGATCGGAGAAGCTCCAGATTTTGAAAGCGTTTACCAAGAATTAGCAAGGACCGATGAAAGCTGTAAAGCAAGCTTTGAAGAGTATTATCACAATAGTTTAGCAGACTATGATGATCTCGCAAATCCTATCCAATATCTCGATCTCATCAGAACTCAATCCGGAGACTGTGCAATCGGATTTTATACTACAGAAGGAGGAGATGATTTCTGGTATGTTTTGAATATCGAGGATCCAGATGCTGAGCCACTTTTTGCTCTCAGCTGTGAAAAAACCTGGGATGAAGAGAGCCAAGAATTTCACTACTGTGATGAGGAGGAAATCTTTGCCAATCATCTCCTCTATCAGCAATTTATGGTCCTAGACTAAGAGAAAATAGGAGAAGAATATAGCAAGGAAATTTGAACAAATAGCTAATGAGAAGAGAACTAAGCAAGAAATTAGGAATTTTTGATCTGAGCGACCAAACGCTGTAGCTCAGGAATAACCTCTTTTAGGAATCGAGGGTTCTTTGCCTGCCGACGAAAATTGAGAGGGCTAGGGTGAACCAAAGGAAAAAAGTCTGGCAAATACTCCTGATAAGATCTGACCGTTTCCGTCAGATTTTTTTTCTTATAGGATTTGAGATAAAAGTCCTGTGCATATTTTCCGATCAAAAGGGTCAACTGAATCTCTGGCATCAAAGTAAGGAGCCTCGGATGTCGGTAGGAAGCAAAATCCTTCCTCGGAGGCAGATCGCCATGCTCCCCTTTGCCCGGATAGTAAAAATCCATGGGTAATAAGGCAATGAGCTCCGTCTGATAAAATTCTTCCTTGGATACTCCGAGCCAACTACGCAAGGTATCTCCACTTTTATCATTTCGGACAATTTGAGACTCCTGGGCCTGATGGCCTGGGGCTTGTCCAATAATCAAAATCTGGGCATGAGAAGAGGCCGTATAGAGAGGAAAAGTTTCCTGATCCGTAAATACTTTATTCATAGGATGTTGGATAATTTCTTGCCTAATCTGATCAAAAGAGTCCATTTTGATAAACTAAGGGATAAAAACTTGCTTCTATGCTAATCCAATAAGTAGATTTTGCAAGGAGAAATAAAAAATTTTATTATACCAATTATTTGACAAAAGCAAAGCAAGAAAGTGGCAGATTACTTGCAAAAAAAAATCTAATCGCTATCTTTGCTAGGATTTTAGTTTTTTTACCCTAAAAAATAATGACGATTTATACCATTATCGCTAGTACTATCGCAATAGTTTTTGTTACACTCGGGAGCATCCTCCCAGGATTCCCGATGAAATATGGGATCAACCCTAGACTCCTTGGAACCCTCGGAATCCTCCTCCTCTGGATCACCCTTATGATCAAACCGCTTTTTGGAGTCCTCAGTAGAGGTGTAAAAGCCATCAAAGCGAAAGGAAAAGCCTGCCCTGTAGGATCAGCACTACAAAAAGCCGTAGGATGGGCACTCAAACATAGGAGAGGATTTGGGATCACCACTTTCCTCCTCATTCTCATGCACGGAGGAACTTTCCTCACCATGTGGATTTCCAATAACTGGCGAGCAATGCAATCCAAAAAAGCCTTTGCAATCGCGGGGATGTTTGGATTGGCGATGCTGTTGGTAGGATATCTGACTTCCAATGACTATAGTATGAAACTTTTGAAAAAAAACTGGAAAAAAGTACAGATGGTAGCATATCTCGGATTGATCGGTGGATCTGCACATATTCTTTTTATCAATTTTGAGAAGAACTACTGGATCCTGATCCTGATTGTGATCTATCTAGTTTTGAAAGTTTGGGATTTCCTCGCTAGCAGGAAAAAGAAAAAATAAATCAACTAATAAAACACTTTTTAATTCTTAATTTTTTAAAAATGGATCAACAAAAAAAAGCACTTATTACTATTTCTGTGATATTTCTAGGTCTTATGGTATCATTTAATGATAATACTAATCTTT
>CAYIZS010000045.1:4944-7148 GCA_964367985.1 uncultured Candidatus Peribacteria bacterium | reverse complement strand
TAAAAGTCTAACCAAAAAAAATAAAAAAAATGAAACAGTATCAAAACTTATTACAATCGATTCTCGATAAGGGAGTCAAAACAGGAGATAGAACCGGAACCGGTAATCTCACCATCCCAGGGCATCACTATCAAGTAGAGATGGATCAGGATGAGGATGGAATTATTCATAATTTCCCTCTCTTGACGACAAAGTTTGTTTCTCTAAAGTCTGTTTTTGAAGAGCTGATGTGGAAATTACGCGGAGATACGAACATCCGCTATTTGATCCAACACAACAATCACATCTGGACCGAATGGCCATTTAAACATTGGCTCCAAAAAACAGGACAACAAGGAATAATTGACCGGATGTGGAAGGACCAAGAAAAATCTGACTATTCTGAGGAATGGAAAGAAAAGAAAAAGCAGTTTGAAGAGCAGATTCTCAGTGATGATCTCTTTAATGAAAAATGGGGTGGCCTAGGTCGCACCTATGGTCATCATTATCGTAACTTTGGTGAGGTCCTTTTTGATGATCTCAGCCCAGAACTACGAAAAGCATTGTTTTTTGGAATAGATGGCGATTTACCCAAGGTAATCATACCTGGGAAAGATCAATTGATGGATACGATTGATTTGATCAATAGCAATCCGGAAAACCGTCGAATCATCATCAACCTATGGAATGCGCAGGATACAGCAAAAACCCTTTTGCCTCCGTGCCCCTGCTTTGAGCAATTCTTTGCAAATGAGCCTGGGTATCTTCACTTAAATATGTACCAGAGAAGTTGCGATACCTTCTTAGGTGTTCCTTATAATACTGCACAAGAAGCACTCTTGTTGGTACTTATGGCACATATTACTGGGAGGAAAGCCAGAGGTTTTAATCATTTCTTTGGAGATGCTCATATTTACCTCAATCATATTGATCAGGTAAAAGAACAACTCTCCAGAGAACCCAGAGAACTTCCCAAGATCAGAATCAAAAGACAAGTAGAGAATATCCTCGACTTTAAATGGGAAGACATCGAATTGATTGATTACAACCCCCATAAAGGTATCCGAGGAGCGGTATCAATCTAAATTATTAAAAGACGGAATTATTTATTTGAGTGTTTCTCGAATAAAATAGATCATTCCGTCTTTTTCTTTTCTTTGCAAAAAGCAGAGAGATTGCTATACTCTACTCAGACTTTTCTAAAAATCATTTATCCCCTCTACCATACAGACAACTCTCATGCTCAATTTCTGAATTCTCTGAAATAATGCTAGGAATCTCCACTATATCAAAAAGTGGAACCCAAAAAAAACCATCCGTCTCGCAGACAACAAGCTCCAGACCAAAGAATTTCTCGGAGCCAGAAATATCCCCTTTGCTCAGACCTATGCCGTAATTTCCAATCCTCAACAACTCGAGCAGCTCGATTTTGCTCAGCTCCCGAGCAAAGATTTTGTCATCAAACCCAATCATGGGAGCAAAGGCCAAGGGATTCTCGTCCTCAAACTCGATCAGCAGATCCCAAAAATTCAGGCAGAAGCTCAGATTTCTCGTCTCTGGAAACAGTTTAAAAAAGCTGATTCCTCCCCTGCCAATGCTTCTAAGCCATCAGCTACTGAACTTCAGTGGAGCTTCAAAGCCCAAGGGAAAACTCTGAGTGAATACCAGATCAGGAGACAATGTCTCGATATCCTCGATGGACAATACTCCATGACCCTCAGCGACAAAATCATCATCGAAGAAAAACTCGTCCCTGGCAAAGGTTTCCAAGACTTTTGTGACTATGGACTGGCAGATATCAGGATCATTGTGTTCAATCTCGTCCCAGTCGCGGCGATGATCAGGATCCCAACCGATAAATCTGAAGGAAAAGCGAATATCGCTACCGGAGGAATCGGAGCAGGAATTGACCTGGGGAATGGGCAAGTCAACAGCATTTTTATCAAAAAAAAACTCTATCGCAATAAATTTCCTAGTGCCTACGAGCACCTCAAGCACAAGCAAATCCCTTTTTGGGATGAGCTGCTCCTCCTCTCTTCCAAGGTCCAGTATTTCGTCAATCTCGGTTATTTGGCACTAGATCGAGTCATCACCCAAGACGGTCCTAAACTCCTGGAAATCAATGCAAGAGCTGGACTAGAGATTCAAAACATTGCCGATATCAGACTCAAAAGAGTTTTGGATAAGATCGAAGACCTCAAAATCCAAGATCCTGAGAAAGGAGT
>CAYIZS010000045.1:0-4844 GCA_964367985.1 uncultured Candidatus Peribacteria bacterium | reverse complement strand
ATCGAGGCCAAAGGAAACTACGATCCCATCTTTGAATATAGATTTCCAAAGCTAGAACTCTGGCAAAAATGGCAAGATGAACTCCTCTCTTTCCAGGAAAGTTTGGAAAAATCTCAGCTCAAATCCCTAATACTCAAACTCTTTAGAGACAAAACTGCAGAAATTCTCATCAGGTCTCAGCTCCTCCATGCTTATATGGTTCAAGATTTTGCTCAAATCCAGCATTTCAATGAACAGCTTTTTGGAAAAATGGATCCTAAAATCCTCACCGTAAGCAAAGAAAAAGTTTTTGCGGAATCCAACAGCAATTTCAATGAAGAAAAAAATCTGACTCTAGATAAAGTCCGCGAACAGCTCGAACAGTATCTCTCCAAAAAAAATATTTTCTGAGTAGAGATCATCGAAAGTAGTAGTAGCTTTTCTAGGATGTCAATCCTACTAGGGAGAGTCCCCAAAATCAATATTTCCAAAAATATCCTCGTCTCCCACTCAGAACTCAATGCTCTCCTCGCCCATGAAATCGATACTCATTTAGTCAGATATCTCAATGGCGTAAAATCTGGATGGCATATTTTCAGCTCAGGGACTGCGCATTACCTCAGGGATGAGGAAGGACTAGCAATCTGGAATGCCCTCCAAAGCGATCCAGAGGGATCAGAAAATCTCGCAATGTATAGGAAATATTATCTCCTCCATGCGGGGAAAGATCGCAATTTCTCAGAAATGGTAGAGCTGATGTATGCTCTCAATCCCAATAGAACCTATGAAGGGATGTTTAAAAGTATTCTCAGAATCAAAAAAGGACAAATTCTGACTGCTCAGAGTACGAATAGCTATCTTTGGATGAAAGATAAAGTCTATGTGGATGGCTATCTTGAATTAGAAAAAAAAGCTAACAATATCAATCCCAATATCTACAAAGGAAAATTTAAGTTTAGCGACTTATGATTCATCATCTAATCTATTTTAAAGTTCAAAAAAATTGACAAAAAAAATAAATTATCTATACTATATAGAGAGTTTATTTTTTATAGAGAAAAATGAAAAAAACATTTGATCAGTATAATACAGCCAATAACTATCAAGCTGCACTTGATCAGATAAATATCGCATTAGAAACAATCAATCAACAATATAGTGATCCTTTTGATGGGATTTTAGTATATGATACTCATTGAGTTTGTACAAGTTTTTTTGACTCTTGAAAACCCATCAGTTCCCAAGATATTCAGCAGAAGCAAGTAAAGATAGCTCAAGATATCGATAATATCCGTAAATTACAATCAAAATTATCAACAATTCCAGGTCTCCCCAAAATTTTACATAAATTCTATCTTCATTCTTTTTCAGCTAAAATAGACAAACTTGAAATGTTTAGTTCTGCTCTCTATTTAGAAGCAGAAAAATCTGGATATCAACTTGATTCACAGACACGCCAAAAAGCACAAACAAAAGTAAATCACTATCAACGCAAAATTTATGGATCTCCTGTTTCTGAAAATCCAGATGAAATTGCTGGGATTTATCATACCATTGCCAATCTTTTTGCAAATAAAGGAAATAATCTAAACACAACAGAGCAAGAAACCATCCAAAATCGGCTTAATCAGTTGCAAAAAAAATATCAGTTACCTGAAAGTAGCCCTTTTCTCTACCCAGAAAAAATCAATGCCAAAAAACCAGAAACCAATATTGATATGAAAATGCTCAAAGATATAGCTCACAGAGTATTAGAAGTCTATCAACATTATTACTGAGAGAGTATCCCCGAGATCTATGATCGAAAAATTGTAGAAGAAAAAGATGGATCATCTCTCAATATTTCTGGGATTCATCAAGAATTCAGAATTCCTCAAAACTACCCTCTCTCCAATACCACTAAAGTCACAGAAACAATCATTAGTCATGAGATAGAACAGCACCTTCTCCACTGGATCAACAACAATCGTTTTGCAGGAAAAGGATTCCTCAGTAATGGTTATGATCTGATCAGCGAATGATTAGCCAAGATCAACGAAGATATTAGTGCTGGAAAGATAAATTCTTTAGCAGATCTATCAGCCGCAAAAGAATATGGAGGGATCTCTTTAGTATGAGTATTTATTGCAGAGCAATTCCCATTTGCACAAGGAGTGGAATTTATGGAAATTTACTACAAAATGCAAGGGATCCAGGATCCTATTATTCGCAAAGATGCAGCAAGCAAATACCTCCAGAGAAAAAAAAGATTTGTAGCCAGAGATCTCCCTGGAGCAAGTATCAAAGATACTCTCTACAGTAGAGGCAAAAATCGAGTGATTGACTATCTACTGGAAGCTTCAAGCCGGGAAGAAGCCATGCAGAGATACGGAGATCTCAATATCTTAAAAATTGGGCCTGACTTAGTTGCTGAGCTACCCAATATCAAAAAAGAACTAAATATCAGCGAAGATAACATCATTAAGCCACTTTTTCTCTGAAGAGTTCTCAATCAGAAACTAGGAAACTCAAAAATAGATGGAAAATTTATCAGAGCAAATCTAAATTATGAAAACAGAAAAATATTGCTAGAAATTTTGCAAAAAATAAAAGCCCCTTCTACTCCTCCAACAGCTGATACCAAGCAGTAGTGCTCCCATCCGGCTGGATACGATAGACCTTATTTTCTAGTAAGAGTCTAATCGTACCATCTACAATATAGCCATTGGATACGATAAAATTGAGTGATCCGATTTTATTTTCTGTCATGATATCGATAATATCTCCATACCACACAAAACTCTCCTCTGAGACACTAAAATGGGTAATATCTGTTTTTTTGATTTGAGATCTTTTTCCGAGTAGTTCGATATATCCTGCAGAAAAATACTGATTTTTGAGGAGATTGCTATCGATGTAAATTGCAGCTTTCCTTTTGTTGGGAATAACATCTCCTGTAGAGGTCGAAGAATCAGAATCTGCTATCGTAGTGATAAGCTCATTATTGAGCTTGGAAGTATTGAGATTGTCAGTAATCGTCTTTTGAATCCACAATCTATAAAAAAGTAATGCTGACTCATATCTGGTGATCGAATGCTCAAAAGTCAGAGCATCTTGATTATTGAGAATTCCTAATTCTTTAGCTTTGAGGAAATAGTTGGTCCATCGAGGTTCTATATTCTCGTCTAAATAAGATTGTCCATAAATTCTGACCAAGGTGGTGATAAATTGTGCCTTGCTCATCAAGGATTTTGGAGCAAACTTGCCTTCTGATCCGAGCATAATCCCGAGCTGACAAACCTTTTGGATACTGGATTTGAGATTTTCTGGAGTATCTGCTAGATCTTGAAATTGGCAATTTCTCTCTCCAGAGAGTTGAATCCCTGAAAAACTCAGACTTTGAGCAAAATATTCAAACATTTTTGCTGCTTGCTCTCTATTGAGTTGGGTAAAAGGATCAAAATTGCTTACCGTTTTTGCACTTGTAAGGCCTTTATCATTCATCCATTGAACTGCCTCAATCAATTCTGAATTACTGAGAATACTGATGGATTGCTGAGCATCGAGTACCGTATCTCCAGAGAGAAGCTCCAAAATTCCGGTATTTACAAGCGTTTCACCACTCCCTTCTCTATTGAGGAAGAGGGCATCTAGATACAGTGTCGCATTATTATTGATCACTTCGAGTTTGGAGGCAATTTCAGCTTTACTTGTATGATCTAGGATCATATTTTTGAATCTATAGATCAGTAAAGCAATCTCATATCTCGTAACTGGTCTATCCATCGCCATCACCTCAGTTTCATTGGTGAGTCCAAGTTCTTTAGCTTTGATAAAATAATAAGTCCATCGAGGTTCTACCTCCTCACTACTTGTTTTCCCTTCCAAAATTCTGACCAAAACGGTGAGTGCTTCTGCTTTGCTCAAAGTTTTATTGGGGAGAAAGTTGCCTACACTACCATAAAAGATTCCCCATTCGCAGCTCTGAGCGATAAAAGATGCTAAACTCGGATCAAATTCCTCTCCATCTGAGAAACTGCAAGCAGTATTTTTGCTCTCTAAAGGAAATCCCAAAATCTGATAGGCCTGACCGATGATTTTTGCAGCTTCTTGTCTCAAGAGTGGATCATCTGGCCTATATCCAGATAAAGTATCGTATTTGGTCAGTCCATTCTGATACATTCGATAATGGGCTTTTTCGAGCTCATCTCCTGTCCCTAGCTGAAGGTACACCTTGTCATCTAGTTTTTGCTCTACTATCCCAGTAGCTGTTTCTGGTTCTGTAGGTTCTGGGATATGATCACCACTAGCTACCTCTGCATCAGTAGCATCAAGTGTAGCTAAACTATCCACAGAGATTTTTTGATCTCCAGAGAGGATAATGATTTTTTGATTTTCTTCATCGATCAAAATCTGAGCTTCTGCTTTGACGATCATCACTCCCGTCAAAAGTAAGCCTAGTGATCCTAGAAATCCTGCTAATCGTAATTTTTTCATCCTCCAGTGCTATAGATTTAAAAAAAGTATCCTTCTATTTCCTTGAGTCTACTAAAGTTTGCTGATTTTGCAATAAAAAATCATCTCCTAGATGTCTAAGATTTTTGCGAACTCGGAAGCGCCAGGAACAATAGTGTTGAAGCACCATCTTACAAACCTATAAAAACAGAATACGACAAACAACAACACAAATTATTTAAATGTCAATTTAATTGTAAAAAAGAAATGCGATATTTTTGATTTTTTTGATTTCCTGACTATACTTAAGACAACATAATCACTTACTACGAGGGCTACTACACAAATTCCTTGCAAAATAGGTGACTATGTTGGTGGTATTCCACCTTAAATCGCTTTCCAGACCCACTACCCAATACGGTCGGACGGCA
>CAYIZS010000044.1:0-7218 GCA_964367985.1 uncultured Candidatus Peribacteria bacterium | reverse complement strand
ATTTTGATATTTATCTTTTTTAAAGGAAAATCCTAATATCCATACTGGATTATAATTTCTACCTATTATTTCTCATTTTTGTGCCAACTCTTTTGGAGTAACAACTTTAGAACTTAATCTATCCTTTACTTGTCATTGAACCGTATAAATAGGTCAAAAAATATCACTTTGTAATGTGTCTTTTAATTGGATAAACAAGAGAACTAAAAATGCAATAAAAAATATAACCACTAATAATCTATGCCATCGTTTTGCAGATAAGTTGAGATCTTTTCTAAAGAAGTTTTTCATAGGTAGATGGAATATCAAATAAATTTATGGTTAGCATACATATTTTATAATTTATTGCAAAAGAATGTTTGTTGCTTGATTTAATATATTATCCTAAAAAATCCAAAAAGATTTTCTTGTTTTTGAGAAAAGGAATACTATACTAAACTCTGTTGCTTGAAGCTCAGATTTTTTTTGATTTTCCAAAATCCAAACCTTTTAAATCACATGATGTAGCACTCACAATGAAAATACGCTCAGATTCTTTCTCTCAACATAGTATCACCGTGATCCAAAAATCCAATCTTATCGCAATCTGACAGAAGCGCAAAAATATTGGGATTGATGCACTTTTTTTGGGGATTTTCCTTTTTTTGAGAGATTATGATTTTTATCAAACCTTCAAAATTCTGATCGGATTCCAGCAGAGCAAGCATTTGGATGAGTATCTCACAGCACTTGAAACATTAGAAACTGATGAGAACCAAAAATTACCTTTGGCAGCTCCTCTCCATCAAAAAATTACTCAGCATTTCAACGATGATCAGCTTCAAAAATTTGATATTTTAGATCTTTTGCTGATCACACTCCCCCATTTGAGCCCGACCCTCAAAGCGATTCTCAAAAAAGATCACATTAACCTAAAAATCACAATAGGCACAATCCAAAAATTGTCAAAGCAAGCTCTCCTCAAAAACAAGGGTTTTGTTGATTTTTTAGAAATAATCGATACGCTTATAAAAGACTTACATTTAGATTATAATCAGATTTTGACGATGGATATTCAGGATATCAATGCAAACCTTTTAGATGATTTGGAAAGTGAGATCATAGAGAGAGCAGACTCAGAAAATATTTCTCTAGATGTCAAAAATCCTCAACCCAAGAAAAAAGAAGAGAAAAAACTGACAGTAGAATACTTTGGGACTGATTTGACCAAAGAAGCCAAAGATGGCTATCTAGATCCGATTATTGGGAGAGAAAAAGAGATTGATCAGGTGATCTATACCCTTTTGAGAAAGACCAAAAATAATCCTCTCCTCATTGGAGAAGCTGGAGTTGGAAAGACAGCTATTGTTGAATGATTGGTCCAAAAAATCACTATGGGACAAGTACCGGAGAAAATCCGCAATAAAAAAGTGTTTCTCTTGGATATGGGGACGCTCGTTGCTGGGACTAAATATAGAGGAGAATTTGAATCTAGAATGAAAGCAATTTTGGAAGAAGCAAGTGATCCGACCAATAATATCATCCTTTTTATTGATGAGTTACATACCATTATTGGAGCAGGAGGCCAAGATCAAAATGATGCTGCTCAGATGCTCAAACCACTCCTTTCTAGAGGTAAAATCAAACTTATTGGAGCAACTACCTTTGATGAATATCAAAAACATATCGAAAAGGATGCAGCTCTCAAAAGGAGATTCCAAGAAGTGGTAGTAAATGAACCGACTCCAGAGATGACCAAACAAATCATTCTCTGACTCAAACAGACTTATGAGGATTTTCATGGAGTAAATATTTCTGAAGAAGCGATCGATGCTTCTATTTCCTTGACCAAAAGATATGTCCTCAATAAACAGCTTCCCGATAAAGCATTAGATATTTTGGATGAAGCAAGTGCGAGAAAATCTACTATGCAAGATAAACTCCAAAATGACGATAATTATCAAAAAGAAGAAAAAAAGATCGAAAAAATTCAGAAACAAATCGAAGAAGCGATCGAAAAACAAGATTATTTTGCTGCTGCAGATCTCAAAGAAAAAGAAGAGCAGATCAAAAAAGAGATGAATAAGATCAGATCTAACAAAAATATCCCAGTACATCTCAGAGGAATTATTTCTGCAGAAGATATCGGAAATGTTTTGGCAGATAAAACAGGGATCCCTACTAATATTGTCAATGAAGATGAAATCACCAAACTCAAAAGATTGGATCTAGAACTCAAAAAAAATATCATTGGTCAAAACGAAGCTGTTGATATGATTGTCAAAACTCTCATTAGAAGCAGACTTTCCGTAATAAATAAAGGTAAACCCATTGGATCTTTTCTTTTTATGGGACCATCTGGAGTAGGGAAAACTTATCTAGCAAAATTGATGGCCAGAGAATATTTCTGAGGAGAAGATGCGATCATCAGATATGATATGTCAGAATTTATGGAGAAGTTTTCTATCTCCAAATTGATTGGCTCCCCTGCTGGATATGTGGGATATGAAGAAGGAGGATCTCTGACTGAAGCAGTCAAAAGAAAACCTTATGCATTGCTACTTTTTGATGAGATAGAAAAGGCATCTCCAGATGTTCTCAATATCTTATTGCAAATTTTGGACGAAGGACAGCTCAAAGATAGCAAAGGAAGATTGATTGATTTCAAAAATACTATCGTGATTATGACTTCAAATATTGGAACAGAAGAGTTTAGTAAAAAGAAAGCAAGCATTGGATTTGATACAGGAGATCAAAAAGAAGTAGACAAAAAACAATTTGAGCAGATCAAATCTAGAGTATTAGAAGAGCTCAAAAATTACATCTCTCCAGAATTATCCAATAGAATTGATCATAAAATTGTTTTCCAACCGCTCAATAAATCTGATTTGGTGGAAATTTTTCAAAATCAGATTAAAATCTTTTTGGATGCTTGGAAGAAAAATCAACAAGTCAAACTTCCTAGTTTTGGAAAAACGAAAATTGAAAAAATTATTGACGAGATTTATGATCCTCAGTTTGGTGCGAGACCGGTAGAAAGATACATCAATGATGAGGTAGAACCGATGATTATCAATTCTTTGCTTAAATAAAAAACAATCTCAATAGCTTAGAGAGAGAAAATAAGATTCAAATACTTATTTTATTCAAATAATTTGCACATTTTCCAGTAATAAACTAGAGAATTATACTCATTTTCTCTTGCTTTTTACTATAAATTTACTATCCTTTAGAGGATGGTATTTTTTATTTTTAGAAAATTTTATGAACGCAGCAAGTGAAAAATATGATGCTTCTCAGATCAAGGTTTTGGAAGGTCTGGAGCCGGTGAGACAGAGACCAGGGATGTATATTGGAAGCACCGATGCTAGAGGACTTTATCATATGATCCAAGAAATTGTCGATAATGCCGTAGATGAAGCTTTGGCTGGATATTGTGATGCGATTACTACGATCCTCAATGAAGATGGATCTGTCACAATCCATGATAATGGGAGGGGAATCCCAGTAGATATTCATGAAAAAACAGGAAAATCTGCTCTAGAAACGATTTTCACTACTCTACATGCAGGAGGTAAATTTGACAAAGGAGCCTATAAGATTTCTGGAGGATTGCATGGAGTGGGAGCTTCTGTAGTAAATGCACTTTCTACTCGACTCGTAGCAGAGGTACATAAAAATGGTAATATTCATCGCATCAAATTCAAAAGAGGGGTAGCAGAATGACCGATTGAAATCGTAGGAGAAACAGACAAACAGGGAACTACCGTGAGTTTTCTTCCGGATCCAGATATTTTTGAAACAACTCAGTTTAGTGGAAGTGTAGAAGCGCTGAGGATGAAACAAGCAGCGTATCTGACACCAGGAGTATCCTTTACTCTTGCAGACAAGATCAATAATCATTTTACGAGATATAGATATGATGGAGGGATCCAAACTTGGCTCAGAAATATGGTAGACAAACAGCAAACACTTTCTTCTGCACATTATTTTAAAGCAGATGGAGATAGATGCCAAGCTGAAATTGCTTTCCAATTTGTCGCAACCAATAATGACCATACTACTTCTTTCGTAAATAATATCCCTACCAGAGATGGAGGAAGTCATATTTTGGGATTCAAATCTGCATTGCTCAAAATCATCAATGAAATCGGTAAAGAAAAAGATAAAATAGATAAAAAAATCTGAGAATATCAATATAGCGATGTCACCGATGGACTCTACGGAATTATTACCGTAAAAATCCCAGAACCTCAGTTTGAATGACAAACCAAAGGGAGATTGGGGAATTCTTATGTGAGAAATGTCGTAGAAGATTTGACTTATGAGTATCTCAAAAATTATTTTGAAGAATCTCCCGATGAGTTTGATAGGATTTTTGAAAAAATAGATCTCGCAGCGAGAGCTAGACTCGCGGCAAAATTTGCCAGAGAAACGGTGATGAGAAAAAACGCACTAGCAGGAGGTGTCCTTCCAGGAAAATTAGCAGACTGTAGTAAAAGGGGGAAAGAAGGAACAGAACTCTTTATTGTCGAGGGAGATTCTGCGGGTGGTAGTGCAAAACAGGGGAGAAATAGTAAATTTCAAGCGATCCTTCCTTTGAGAGGAAAAATCCTCAATACCGAACAAGCTGCTTTCCAAAGGATCATGGCAAACAATGAAGTAAAAGCTTTGATCACAGCAATCGGTTGTGGAATCAAAGAAAGCTATAATCCAGAAACTTTGAGATATGAAAAAATTATCATCATGACGGATGCTGATGTGGATGGAGCACATATTAGGACCTTATTGCTGACTTTCTTTTTTAGATTTATGAGACCTTTGATAGAAAATGGGCATGTATATGCCGCTTGTCCACCAATCTACAAATTTAGTAAAGGGAAAAAAGAGGTCTATGTTTATGAAGAAAAAGATACTCCTATGGATCATGGATTTGAAACTAATGAAGGAGTAGAGATTCAGAGATACAAAGGTTTAGGAGAGATGAATGCAGACCAACTTCGAGATACTACTATGGATCCTGATCTGAGACAGCTCAAACAATTGACGATTGAGGATGCAGAAGAAACCGACAAACTATTCAGGATTTTAATGGGAGAAGATGTTCAATCGAGAAAGCATTTTATTCTAACTAATGCGAAAAGTGCAGGATTAGATATTTAAAAGATAGATGAAAGAAAGAAAGAATCTGATTTTTACTTTTATCACGGAATATCCATGAAAAAAATCTTCTTATCCTCTTACTTTAAAAGTGTAGCAGCTCTCTTTCAATCTTTTGTAGGAGAAGAACTACAAGGGAAAACTATTACATTCATCCCGACAGCAACACTCACAGAATCCTATACAGCTTATCTAGGAGCAGGGAAAAATGCCTTAAAAAAATTATGAATAGAAATTGACGAACTAGAAATATCCACTGCAAGTCCTCAAGAAATCTCCAAAAAATTACAAAAAAATGACTACATCTATGTTTCTTGAGGGAATACTTTCTTTTTATTGCAAGAATTAAAAAAGAAAGGAGCAGATGAAATGATCGCTAAGGAAGTAAATGCTGGGAAGATCTACATTGGAGAATCTGCTGGATCTATGATTGCCTCCTCCGATATTAGTTATGTAAAAGATATGGACGACTACAAAATTGCTCCCGAATTAAAAGAGTATTCGGCATTAGGGTTAATCGATTTCTTCCCTATCCCTCATCATACAAACATTCCTTTCAAAAAGATCGTAGAAAAGATGATCGACAAATACACATCTACACTAAATCTCTATCCTATTAGTAATGATCAAGCAATTCTCATCAAAGGAGAGAAGATAGAGGTGCTAACAAAATAAGCTAAAAAGTAGAATTTTTAATCTCTCCATAAACTTCTAGAAGATCAAAAAAAATATATATAATACTTGTCATTCTGAATGAAACGAAGTGAAATGAAGAATCTAGAGAATAAGTACAAAAACTGGACCTTTCGCCTTGCTCAACAGGAGAATAAATTAAAAATCTGTCTTTCATTAAGGGCAGATTTTTTTTTGAATCAATGTTTGTAGATTTGGGAGCAAAGTAACTGTAATTATTTAGAACAGTTTAAATGTTTTAAAAGAATTTTTGATAAATCATTTGTAGTCCCAATTTGATACTATTACTGTTTTTTTGGCCCTTTCCTAAAGAATGAGCTGTATAGAGAATATGTACCGGTACTTCTCTAAAAAGGATTTTTTTCTTTGCAATTTGTTCGTTGATTTCATTGGCATAGTGCATTCCATCAGCAGTAATTGTTATTTGTGAAAGGGCATCGTGATTCATTACTCTGTAGCCATTATGAGGATCGCTCACTTTCAAAGAATAAAAAACTCTCGTAATCAATCTCGAGATACGGAGAATTGTTTTTCTACTGCGAGGAATGTTACTAGCTTGAGCACCTTCTATAAATCTGGATCCCAAAAAAAGTCAGACTTCTGGATTTTCTTGGATTTTGGTTAAAAAGGTATTCATATCTTGAATATCCATTTGTCCATCAGGATCAAAAGTAACTAACCACTTAGTATTAAAATAGTCTCGGTATTTTTTTGCAAATGCAAATCCCGTTTTGTTGGCTGCTCCTCCTCCTCTATTGATGCAGTGAGAGACTAAATAGATTTGACAATCAGGATATTCTTGGATTTTTTGTTGGATAATAGCCAAAGATTCATCTTGAGATCCATCGTTGACCAAGATTAATTTATGGAAACCAAATGCAATGATTTGATCGATCACAACAGACAAGGTCTCTGCTTCATTATAAACTCTAATATGTACGATAAAATCATCCCAAATGTGAGTATTTTGAACCTGCTTTGTTGGAATATACACTTTTTCAATAGCAGATTGTGAAATAAATTTGGTAAGTTGTTCTTGGTTTTGTTTGGTTTTTCCGATAAGGTAGATATAAAAATAAAAGAGTACGATAATAGAAAAATAGACGATTACATCAGCTCCTCTCTCTAATCCAAAAGTAAGCCCTATAGCATTCAACCATTCAATACGAAGTGCAAAAATTCCTAATGCTAAAAATCCTAAAAAGAAAATCAAAAACCCTCAAAGTCAGATTTTTTTCCTTTTGAATGCCTTGATACTAAGGGTGATAAACACTAGAGAAATCAGAAGAAATACGATTTGGAGATTGCTAATCATGAGATTTTAATATAATTAAAATAACACTTGTATCATTACTTTTATTTAGATTTAATGCAAGGGATTTATTG